>CADEDE010000045.1 GCA_902825995.1 uncultured Burkholderiales bacterium | reverse complement strand
CACGCGGAATTCCATCCCCCTCTGCCGCACTCCAGCCTTGCAGTCACAAATGCAGTTCCCAGGTTGAGCCCGGGGATTTCACATCTGTCTTGCAAAGCCGCCTGCGCACGCTTTACGCCCAGTAATTCCGATTAACGCTTGCACCCTACGTATTACCGCGGCTGCTGGCACGTAGTTAGCCGGTGCTTATTCTTCAGGTACCGTCATTACCCCGGGGTATTAGCCCAGAGCGTTTCTTCCCTGACAAAAGCGGTTTACAACCCGAAGGCCTTCTTCCCGCACGCGGCATGGCTGGATCAGGCTTGCGCCCATTGTCCAAAATTCCCCACTGCTGCCTCCCGTAGGAGTCTGGGCCGTGTCTCAGTCCCAGTGTGGCTGGTCGTCCTCTCAGACCAGCTACAGATCGTCGCCTTGGTAGGCTTTTACCCCACCAACTAGCTAATCTGACATCGGCCGCTCCAATAGCGCGAGGCTCTTGCGAGTCCCCCGCTTTCACCCGTAGGTCGTATGCGGTATTAATCCGGCTTTCGCCGGGCTATCCCCCACTACTGGGCACGTTCCGATGCATTACTCACCCGTTCGCCACTCGTCGCCAGGTTGCCCCGCGTTACCGTTCGACTTGCATGTGTAAGGCATGCCGCCAGCGTTCAATCTGAGCCAGGATCAAACTCTTCAGTTCGATCTTGAATTTGCTCTTAGGAATCGAAGTGAACTTCACTTCTATTTCCATGAGCGTTTAAGGTCATGAGACCTGAGTCGGTGTCGCCACCGACTCTGGCACTCGCCTTCAAACGCCCACGCTTATCGGCTGTATCTTGTTAAAGAACGGCGCCTTTCGGCGCTGCTGACTTTCGTTCAGCGAAGAGATGGGATTATGCGACGTTTTGCATTTCCCTGTCAAGCCCTTGGCTCTCTTCTTCCTTCGTCGCCCTGCGCCATGCGGCTGTTGCCTAACGGCGCGTAGCAAGCTGCGAAGCTTTTGACTATAGCAGCCTTTCTATGGGACGCTAAAACTTGCAGAGGATCGGCTTGGCTGAGCGTCGGCGCAGCCTTAATTGCGTTGAGTCGCGAAAACGGCCTCTGCGGCAGCTTGTGGCTCGTCGGCCGCAAGCACTTGCGGCAACACTGCGCGCAGTTTGCGCGTATCGGCACGCAGCACCGCTTGCTTGACCGCGGCGATCTGTCTCGGGTGCATCGAGAAGCTGCGCAGACCCATCGACAAGAGCAACGCGGTGAAGGACGGATCGCCAGCCATTTCGCCGCACACGCTGACGCTCTTTCCCGCAGCGTTTGTCCGTTCGATGGTCGACGCGATGAGTCCGACCACTGCGGGATGCCATGCGTCGTACAGATGTGCCACCTGCTCGTCGGCACGATCGATTGCCAGTGTGTACTGAATTAAATCGTTGGTGCCTATCGACACGAAATCGAAGTGCCGCAGCAAGCTGCCCAACATCAGTGCCGCAGCCGGTATTTCGATCATTGCACCAACCTCGATGTCGGTGAATGCGTGGCCGGCGTCGCGAAGTTGTTGCTTCGCGCGGACCAGAGCCTCGCGCGTGAGCCGCGCCTCACTCAAATGCGCCACCATCGGCAGCAGCAGCTTAACCTTACCGTAAGCGCTGGCGCGCAAGATGGCGCGCAACTGCTGGCGAAACATCGACGGTTCGGCGAGGCTCCAACGAATTGCACGCAAACCGAGGGCCGGATTCAATGTGTGCTCATGGCGCAGTTCGTGCAAAGTCAGCCGATCGAGCGGTTTGTCGGCGCCGATATCGACCGTGCGGATCGTCACCGGCAGGCCCTTCATCGCCAGGACTGCCGCGCGGTAGGCCTCAAACTGTTCGTCTTCACCCGGCAAGTCCTGACCACGGTTCATGAACAGGAATTCGCTGCGGAACAAGCCGACGCCAACCGCGCCCGCTTCCAGCGCCACGGCGGCATCCTCCGGCAACTCGATATTGGCCAACAACTCGACAGCTTCACCGTCGAGCGTCAACGCGGGGGTATGACGCAGCCGATTCAGGCGCGCGCGCTCGAGTTCGTGTTGTCGCTGGCGGAAGCGGTACTCTTCGAGCACGATCGGGGGCGGGTTCACGATCACCGCGCCTGCATCGCCGTCGATCACCACCCAATCGTCCTGCCGGATCAGCCGGCTGGCTTCGCGAGCACCCACCACGGCCGGGATGTCCATGCTGCGGGCCACAATCGCGGTATGTGACGTGCGGCCGCCGACATCGGTGACAAAACCGGTGAATACGCTGCGCTTGAAGTGCAACATATCTGCCGGCGAAATGTCGCTGGCAACGAGCACCAGCGGTTCTTCGCCACCAAAATCGCCCGCACCGGGCGTCGAAATGGCGCGGTCGCCGCGGGCATTGCGCGTCAGCGCCGTGAGGATGCGTTCGGTGACTTGTTCGAGGTCGGCCTTGCGCTCGCGCAGGTACTCGTCCTCCATCTCGTCGAAATGGCGCGCCAGCACCTCAAGTTGCGCCGACAAGGCCCACTCGGCGTTGTAGTGTCGTTCGCGCACCCATTGCGCGGCCGCTCCGATGAGCGATTCGTCATGCACCAACATCAGATGCACATCGATCAGCGCAGACAACTCGGGCGGCGCATCCGCCGGCATGTCGCGCTGCAGGGTGGTGAACTCGGCCGCCACGGCATCGCGCGCGTCGGACAGGCGGGCGATTTCGCCTTCGACCTGATCGGGGGCGACAAAGTAGTGCGCCACATCAACGCGGCCCGACGTGACCAGCACCGCGCGCCCGATCGCAACGCCGCGCGCAACCGCCAGTCCGAACACCTGAATGCTCATGCCGAGGAATGTAACAGCGGCACCCGTCGCTGCCGTCTATTGCCCTTCGCCGAAGCGGTCGTCGATCAATGCAACGATGGCGCCGAGCGCTTGCGCTTCGTCGGCACCGTCAGCCTCGATCTCGACCTCGCTGCCCATGCCCGCCGCCAGCATCATCACGCCCATGATGCTCTTGGCATTGATGCGCCGGCCGTTGCGGCTCATGTGTACTTCGCTCGCAAAGCCCCCCGCTAACTTGGTCAGCTTGGCCGACGCACGGGCGTGCAAGCCCAGCTTATTGCTGATCGTGATCGTGGCTTTTTTCATCGGGATCGGATGGGTTTTGCGCCTGGTTCTGCGGGCGGGCCGGGCTGACCTGCATGGCACCCTGCGTGGCTCCCGCCAACGCACGAGCCACCAAGCTGTCCAGCGGCTCTCGCGCGTAGCAAAGCGAACGCCACAGCATCGGCACATTGACCCCCGTGACCACCTTGACACGCACACCGTCAGCCAGGCGCTGGGCCACATTGCAGGGCGTGGCGCCGAACACATCGGTCAGGATCAAAGCCTCGGGCGTACCCATGCGCGCGAGCAGCGCCGCAGCCTGGGCCTCCACTTGCTCGATCGGCATGTCGGCCGACACGTCGAGCACCGTCAGCGACGCCGCGCAGTCCGGATAGACATGTTCGGCCACGGCGCGCAGTGCCGATGCAAGCGGGGCGTGAGCGATGACAAGCAGGCCGGGCATATTGGGTCGGATCGAACGTTGAAGATTATCCAGCTTGTCGCACACCAGCGCGGCCACGCCACAGGAACCAAGCGTACGACAGGGTGCAGGCCAATGCGAACAGTCCGAACGCCGCGCGGAATGCCGCCGCCCGCGGCCACCCCAACGCGCCCAGCGCATCGATGGCCAAGCCAATGCCCCACTGCACACCAAACGCACCGAGAAAGATCACCAGATTGAACGCCGACAGGGCTCGCCCGGCCGCGGCGGCCGGGAAGGCCAGCGCCACGGCCGGCTGGCTGAGCGCGACAAAGGTGCATGACACGCACCAGGCCGCCCACCACCCTGCCCCGGCCTGCCGGCCCAGCGCCACCGCACCGCACAGGAACAGCAGTGACAAAGGCACGCCCAGCGTGATCAAGCGCTCGACCTTCCAGCCGCGGCGCGTCAGGCGCGGCATCGCAACGCCCCAGCCGAAAAATGCGAACAACATTGACAGATTGATCGCAAACAGCCCCCGCGCCGCGCCGGCGGCACTGTGTCCGGCCACATCGGTGAGCCAAGGCCCGGCCCACAAAGATTGCACTGCGACCAAGCCGCCGTAAACGAAGAACGCCAACGGCGTCAGCCGCACAAAGTAGGCGTGCCGGAAGATGGCGCCGTAGCCCAGTTCAGTGTGGTTCGTGCCAGCCGTGTCGGCGCCCACTATGGCGTCGCGCGGCACGACGCCCGCAATCAGCAGCATGGCCAGCGCCAGCAACCCCGCCACCGCCCAGAACAGCCCGCGCCAGCCGATCACGGGAAGCAGCCACTGCACCGGCAGCGTCGAGGCCAGCATGCCCAACGAGCCGGTCATCAGCATCCACGAACTGGCGCGCAGTTGCGCGGCGGCACCGAAACGCAGTCGGTAGGCCGTCAGCGGTGCCATCAGGCAGGCCGACACACCGACGCCGATCAATGCGCGCGCCGCCAGCAGCGATGTGAAGCTGCGCGCCAGCGCAAACCCCGCGCAGGCCAGCACCGCCAGTGCCAAAAACAGCAGCAGCACACGGCGCGGCCCCCAGCGGTCGAGCGCGCGACCCAGCGGCAGCTGCGGCAGCGAAAAGCCGAGGAAGTAGGCGCCCGCAAGCAGGCCAAGATCGCCTGCCGACAGGCCCAACTCGGCGCTGAATTCGGGCGCCAGTGTGGCCGTGACCGCGCGCAGCAGCGCCGAGAAAAAATAGGCGAAGGCAAAGGCCGCGAATAGGGCGGCCGCCGTTCGCACCGGCGTGGCCGGCGATGGCGCGGGCCACGCCACCGCGCTCACGTCGGCAAGCGCAGTGCGCCGAAAAACGTCTCGATCGCGTCGATATCCAGCTGCGCGCCGACCATCGTCGCCTGGAAAACCAGCGTGCCGCGCGCAAACACGGCCACCTGCTCCTCGACCCGCCGGCCATCAGCGAGCCGGCCGGCAAACGCTTGACGACCCGCCTGCGGGTTCGGCGTCATACCCTGGATACGCAGCGGCACGACAGCGTGCGAGCCGTTCGAGTCGATGTTGCGGGCGGCCGCCGCCCACAACTCGGCCAGTGCGCGCTCGACCCATTGCGGCTGGCCGATATCGGCAAAACCCACGGCGTAAGTCGCGCCACCCGCCGTGCAGGCATACAGCCTCATCTCTACAGCCACGCCGGCCAACGCGAGTTGGCGCGCATGCCCAGCCGGCTTGCACGGAAACAACGCCAGCAAGCCCGAGCCCTCGGGTCGCAGTTCGCGCCAATCGAGCGTGGGCGCGCAGGCCACCGCCGCGCACGCCAGTGCCAGAACCAGGGTAAGTGCGCGCTGCTTCATTGCGCGCGATTATCCGGGCCGCTCGACGGTGGTCGCCCTTACGATTGCCGCATGAGCGCCAAACCAAGCCTGCCGCCCACCGCGCTCTGCGGCGTGCGCGTGCTCGACCTGTCGCGGGTGCTGGCCGGCCCTTGGTGCACGCAGACATTGGCCGATTTGGGCGCCGACGTGATCAAGGTCGAGCGCCCGACCGGCGACAACCACTCCGGCGGCGACGATACGCGTGGCTGGGGCCCGCCGTTCCTGCAGGACCGCAACGGCAAGGACACCGCCGAGGCGGCCTACTACCTCGGCTGCAACCGCAACAAACGCTCGATCACGATCGACCTGGCCCGACTCGAAGGCCAGGCCCTGGTGCGCCGTCTGGCGGCCACATGCGACGTGCTGGTCGAAAATTTCAAGGTCGGCGGCATGGCACGCTACGGCCTCGATGCGCCGACGCTGTTGGCCGTGCAGCCGCGGCTGGTCTATTGTTCGATCACCGGCTTCGGCCAGACCGGCCCCTACCGCGACCGCGCCGGCTACGACTACGCCGTGCAGGGCCTGGGCGGCCTGATGAGTGTGACCGGCGAGCGCGACGAGAGCCCCGGCGGCGGGCCACAAAAGGTCGGCGTCGCGGTTGCCGACCTGTTCACCGGCCTGTACGCCGCCATCGCCATCCAGGCCGCGCTGCGCCACCGCGACGCCACGGGTCGCGGCCAGCACATCGACATGGCCTTGCTCGATACGCAGGTCGCCATGCTGGCCAACCTCGGCGCCAACTACCTCGTCACCGGCGTGGCGCCGCAGCGCGCGGGCAACGCGCACCAGAACATCGTGCCCTACCAGGTCTTCGAGGCCGCCGACGGCCACTTGATCCTGGCCGTGGGCAATGACGGCCAGTTCGTCCGCTTCTGCGAACTTGCAGGCCGACCGGAACTGGCGCGTGACGAACGCTTCAAGCGCAATGCCGACCGCGTGCGACACCGCGAGTTGCTCGTGCCGCAGCTGGCCGACGTGCTGCGCACGCGCAGCAAGCGACAGTGGCTCAGTGCCCTCGAGGCCGCCAAAGTGCCCTGCGGCGCGATCAACGACCTGGCCGAGGTCTTTGCCGACCCGCAGGTGCAGGCGCGCGGAATGGCTGTGCCGGTGCCGCACCCACTGACCGATTCGCTGCGCCTGGTGGCCAGCCCGATGAAGCTGTCGGCAACGCCGGTGCAGGTGCGCCTGGCGCCCCCGCTGCTCGGTCAACACACCGACGAAGTGCTGGCCGAGCTCGGGCTCGATCAAGCCGAACGCCTGCGTTTGCGTCAGCGCGACATTGTCTGATCAGACGCCGAAGACTTTTTTCAGGATTGCACTGCCAGTCGCCACCGGATCCTTGCGGATCTTCTTTTCCTCTTCGCCGATCATGAAATACAGGCCGTCGAGCGCCCTGCCGGTGACATAGCTCTTCAAGTCGGCGTCTTCCTTCTTGATCAAGCCCATGCCAGCGGCCTTGCCGGCCACCGCGTCGTACTTCTTGACCAGCGAGACCTTCTCGGTGGCGCGCGTCACGATCGGCACGAACTTCTGGCCGATCGGTTGGCGCGTCTTGGTGCTGAAAAAATCGGTCACCGAAGTGTCGCCGCCGCGCACGATCTTCACCGCGTCTTCAACCGACAAAGTCTTCACGGCAGCCACCAGCAGGGTCTTGGCTTCGGGCACCGCGGCTTCGGCGGCGCGGTTCATCGCCGTCACCAATTCATCGATGCGCTTGCCCTGGCCGGTGGCCTTGAGCAGCTTGGCCGCGTCTTTCAGGAAGCCCGGCAATTCGATGCGCACCTTCGGGTTGCCGAGAAAACCGTCGCTGCGGCCAAGCGTGCTCACCGCGGCATTGGCCCCGCGCTCGAGCGCGGCGCGCACACCCGAGGCGGCGTCGCCTTCGCTCAGCGCCCGCGCTGGCATCGCGGCGCCCAAGCCAAGCCCGACTGCCGGCACGGCAACCAAGCTGGCCGTAAACTGTCTGCGTTGCATGTAATGAGTCTCCTGATGAAGCTGGCCCGCCCGTTGGTCATTGCCGCGATCGCTGGCCTGGCGCTGGTGGCCGCTGCGCTGGCGTGGCAAACGTTCGCCAACAGCGAACCCGTGCCCACAGTGTCCTACACCCTGCTCGATGGGCGCAAAGGCACGATCGAAGCACTGCGCGGCAAGGTCGTGCTGGTCAATTTCTGGGCCACCAGCTGCACCGTCTGCGTGGCCGAGATGCCACAGATCATCTCGACCCACAACAAGTTCAGGGAGCGCGGCTACGACACCGTCGCGGTGGCGATGAGCTACGACCCGCCGGCCCTGGTGGCCCGCTTCGCCGAGTCGCGCCGCTTGCCCTTCGGCGTGGCCATCGACAACACCGGCGAAATCGCCCGGCGCTTCGGTGACGTCGAAGTCACGCCCACCACCTTCCTGATCGACAAGCGCGGCAATATCGTCAAGCGCTACGTCGGCGCGCCCGATTTCGCGGCGCTGCAGCAGTTGATCGACAAGCTGCTGGGCGCAACCTAGACCCCCGGCTTGTCGCGCGCCCAGGCGCGCGCCGAACGCCCTCTGGCTTTCCACAGATTGAGCTGTTCGCGCCGTTCCAGTGCGGTCATCGTGTCGCGCTTGTGCTCCCGCTCCAATTTGTGGAAGTTGGCCAGTCGATCGGGCTGCACCGCTTCACGAACGGCGCAGCCCGGCTCGCCGTGGTGGCCGCAATCGCGAAAGCGGCAGGCGCGCGCCAGGGTCATCACGTCGTCGAAACCCGCGCCCGCCACATCGGTGGCCGGGCGCAAGGTGCGCACGCCGGGCGTATCGATCACGCAGGCGCCCGAAGGCAGCAGATGCAGCGAGCGCACCGTCGTCGTATGCCGTCCGCGCCCGTCACCCTGCCGCACGCCACCCGTGTCCTGGACGGCAGCGCCGAGCAGGGTGTTGGTCAAGGTCGACTTGCCTGCACCGCTCGAACCCAGCAGGACCAGCGTCTGCCCGGCGGCAAGCCAAGGCGCAAGATTGGTTGCCACCGCGGCGTCAAGGGCATTGACGGCGACGATGCTCAACCCAACCGGCAGACGGGTGAGCAATGTCTCCACGCGCTGCGGCACGTCTTGCACGCACAGATCGGTCTTGGTCAGCACCACCACCGGCTCGACGCCACTGCCCTGCACCAGTGCCAGAAAGCGCTCCAGCCTGCGCGGGCTGAAGTCGGTGTCCAGCCCCATCACCAGCAACGCGGTGTCGACGTTGCTGGCAAACACCTGGGGCAGGCCATGCATGTCGCGGCGCGCGAGTTGCGACTGCGGCGCGATGCGCGAGTGAATCCACCAATCCCGATGGCGGTCGGGTTCGCCCAGTACCCAGTCGCCGACTGCGAGGCTGGCGCTGTCCTCAGCCAGGCTGCGCGACAAGCGCGGTATTGCGCGTGCGGTGAATGAGGCCACGCCGTCGTGCACACCGATGGTTTCGCGGTGTACCTCGGTGACGCGCAGCGGCGCGCCGGCCAATTCCTCACGCGCCAGCGTGATCGCGCGGGCCATCGAAAGCGACAGCCCGATCGGCCGTAGCCGATCGAAGTCCAGTTCCTGCATCTTGATCTCCATCCAACGTGTGACCGGCGGCCCGCATGGGCGCGAACGGCAACGGGCTTCGCATCAGCGAAGCGAACGAGTCGAGGGAGGAATCAGTTCGGCGGCCGGCAGGCCGCCGATGCAGGCCGGAGGGCCTGGCTCAGCGAGCGTGCAAGCGGACCGAAGCGATCCCGAGGGTCACGACAAGGTCAGTCATGTGGCGTTCCATGTGCGGCTCCTTTCGGGTGTCGGTTGCTGAGAGGGCGCGAGTGTGATCGCGCCCGCGTGCAGCGTCAAGACTGCGGCTGGCGACTGACTGTGGGAGCGAGTTCGACCCGCAATCGCGGGAGCCCCGCGTCAGTGATGCCTGGCATCAGCGCTCTTCCCGTGCGAACAATTTTGCGCAAGAGAAATGGGCGACTTGAAGCCCCCAACGGCTCTCCAGCGCCTTGAGGGCGCCTCTCAAAGGACGGCTTATTGGTAGGGCGCGATACCGCATGGGAGACATGCGAGACCTGACCCCGGCTCCTCGGGAGGCCACGTCACCGCCAGGTCGGTCAATAATCTGCGCCATCTCACGGAGGGGGCCCGAGTGTCGAACTGGTTCACGATCGCATTAGCGCTGAGTGCTGCGGGACACTTTTCCGTCTATGGCACCGTCCGCTTCATTGCGGGCTATCGCAAGAGCTATACGCTCTCTCGCACAATCGGTGGCTTCTTTGTTACGCTGCCGGCGTTGCCGATTTTGATGATCCTGGGCAACCAGTTCCCGGCAACTTTCGTCGGCACTGCCGCCTTCTACTCCGCGTCCGCGCTACTCAGCATAGCTGTGCTGGTGGCCCTTGGCCGGAAGATCGACACAAAGGCGGCTGAACTCGCGAAGGAGACGATGAATCGAATCGCTAGCGAAGGCTTCGACGCCTTTAATGCTGGGGTGTCCCGCACGGCAAACCCGTACGTTGGGTCGGACTCTAATCAAGGCAGTCAGGAGCACTTTGACTACTGGGATCGCGGTTTCAAGCTGGCTGAGAAGCGCCACAAGAGAGAGCAAGTCTGGTGGTGGCGACGCCTAGCGCTACTGCGTTTTGAGCACTGATTGATTTGTGACGGTGGGAAGCACGAAAAACCAATTCAGCTTGGCAAGGTGGGGAGTCCCTGTAAGGGGTTAGCGGAGTAATCGGCCGCGGCCGTAAATCGCCCGAAAGTCACTCTGAGAAATCCCTTGCAGATCAACTACTTGGACGGAGTGACTTGAGAGCATCTCCGCGGACCACATTCATGACTTCACCGAACACGTCGTCGTATGTAGTGCCAAACGCATACGCGTCCAGGGCTAACTTGTTGCTTTCGGCCAGAGGCTCCAGCAGCCGGCGCGACACTGTGCATGTCAATGGCATCGCTATTCGACCAGGCTTTGGTAGGCGAGCACTGTGGCACATCCCCGCGGCAATATCCGCCCACATTAGCAGGCGCTCGTCGTCGTCTGTGGTGACAGTGACGCTTGGATGCGTCACTGTGTATCCGAGCCGCCAGAGCGCCTCCGTGGGAACGTGCTTGTCGTCCCAGAATGACGTGAACACCTCGATGTCCTCGTCGGCGCTGAACTCCTTGTCGCAGACGACATCGCATTCGATTGCGGTGGCGCCGAGGTGGGAAAATACATGCTGTGGACGTTGAGTTCTGAGCACCTGCGCAAGAGCTAGGAAGCAAGCTCTGCTCAGCAGTTCGTACGCCAGGACGATGGGGAGCTTCGCCCAGCCTGCCTTTGCACGCGACTGGCTCGCGATCTTTGCGTGCAGCCGATCTGAATCCTCGAGCGCTGCCGCCCATTGGGCGGTGTCTCGATTCACAGTGACCGAGGATACGACCACAGCATGGTCGAGCAGGAACTGGACCGCACGGCGGGCGGCTGGCCTTGTTAGGTGCTTCCACTTCGGCAGCGTTGCAGGTGTCTTTGATCGAAGCAGCGGCAAGTCCGCGCTGTTGAAGGCGACGACTGCGGCGGTCACAAGCGGATTCCCGTCAACGGTCCGGGTTGGTCTGCCTGCGATATCAGCGTAGAGCGAGATACGGCCCATTGAGACGTCTAACGAATAGCGTTTATCCGACGCCGCGGCGATGCTGAACGAAGGCGCGGTGGTGCATGGCGTCGGATAAACCGTGTTGAACTGAACCGCCGGGATGGCGGCCGATTGGGCAGTGTAGGTTTCAGGCACTGGTGTGGGCAGCTGCGGCTGGCGTGGCTGCGGCCGGCATGGCGGCCAGGCCGGCCGCATGCGCCTGCGCATCGGCGTGGTAGCTCGATCGCACCATCGGGCCGACCGCGGCATGCGAGAAGCCCAGCGCCGCGGCTTCGCGCTCGAACATCTTGAAGGTGTCGGGGTGGACATAGCGGCGCACAGGCAGGTGGTGGCCGCTGGGCGCGAGGTACTGGCCGATGGTCAACATGCCGATCTGGTGCTCGCGCATGTCGCGCATCGCGGCCAGGATTTCGTCGTCGCTCTCGCCCAGGCCGACCATCAGGCCGCTCTTGGTCGGCACGCTCGGGTGCAGGGCCTTGAACTTCTTCAGCAGGTTCAGGCTGAAGGCGTAGTCGCTGCCCGGCCGAGCCTGTTTGTACAGGCGCGGCACGGTTTCCAGGTTGTGGTTCATGACGTCGGGCGGTGCGGCCTTGAGGATCTCGAGCGCACGCTCGTCGCGGCCGCGGAAGTCGGGTACCAGCACCTCGATCTGCGTGGCCGGCGCGAGGGCCCGCGTCTGGCGGATGCAATCGACGAAATGCCCCGCACCGCCGTCGCGCAGGTCATCGCGGTCGACGCTCGTGATCACCACGTACTTCAGCTTCAACGCCGCGATCGTCCTGGCAAGGTTCAGCGGCTCGTCGGCATCCAGCGGGTCGGGACGGCCATGCCCGACGTCGCAGAACGGACAGCGACGCGTGCACTTGTCGCCCATGATCATGAAGGTCGCTGTGCCCTTGCCGAAGCATTCGCCGATATTCGGGCAGCTGGCCTCCTCGCAGACCGTATTGAGCTTGTTCTCGCGCAGGACTTGCTTGATCTCGTAGAAGCGCGTGCTCGGGCTGCCGGCCCTGACGCGAATCCACTCGGGCTTTTTCAGCACCTCGGCCGGGACGACCTTGATCGGGATGCGCGCGGTCTTGGCCTGCGCCTTTTGTTTGGCGCTGGGGTCGTAGGCAGGTGGAGTCGAGTCGGTGCTCATGGCGTGAACTGGTTGGCCAGGCGAGAAGCCAGCCGATCTGCCGCTTCCTGCCATGGGGTGGATATGCCGAGTCTAGCCAGATCGACGGCTTGCAGCCCTGCATAACCGCAGGGGTCGATGCGGTCAAAGGGCTCGAGGTCCATCGCCACATTCAGCGCCACGCCGTGGTAGGCCCGATGCCGGCTGACCTTGATGCCCAGTGCGGCGATCTTGCCCAGGCCGCGAAAGGGATCGCGCGGGTCGGCTGGGCCCAGCAGCGCGGCGTGCGAATGCGGGTCGTCCAGACGCACGTAGAGGCCGGGCGCGCCGGCCACGCGATGCCCGGTGACGCCATAACTCTCCAGCACGTTCAGCACGGCGGCCTCGATGCGATAGACGTACTCCTTGACGTAGATCGACAGGCGCTTCATATCGACCAGCGGGTAGGCCACGACCTGGCCCGGACCGTGGTAGGTGACCTGACCACCGCGGTCGCTCTGTCGCACCGGGATCTCTCCGGCGGCCAGCACATGCTGGGCACGGCCGGCGATGCCCTGCGTGAACACCGGGTCGTGCTCGGCCAGCCAGAGTTCGTCGGGCGTACTGTCATCGCGCGCTGCGGTGAAGGCGCGCATGGCATCGGCGGTGGCGGCCCAATCGCAGCGGCCGAGCAACTTGATTTGCATGGCGGGCGAGTCTCGCACGGGTCAACCGCTGCAAGGTTTGGCCGGCCCGGCGCGACGCAGGGCGTGCGACGGCGTATCGTCGCCCCTGATCGCACTCGCCGAGGATTCGATGCGCCCGCTCCTGTTCTCCCTGGCCTTGTTCGCAGTGCCCACGCTGGCCGCGCCGGGCATCGACGAAGCCGTGGCTGCCTACGAGATCGGCGATCTGGCCGGGGCGCGCAGCGCCTTCACGCGCCTGTCGCGCGCCGGTGTGCCGGCGGCCGACTACAACCTGGCCGTAATGCACTTGCGCGGCGACCTGCCGCGGGCCAAGCCGCATGAGGCGCTGCGCCTGATGACGCGCTCGGCGCAGGCGGGGTTCGTGACCGCCCTCTACGGCCTGGGGCAACTGCACGAGCTGGGCCAGGGCGGCCTGCAGGTGAACCTGGTCAAAGCGCACCAGTGGTACCTGCGCGCGGCGCAGGCCGGCAGCGTCGATGGCCAGGTCGCCGTGGCCACCGCGTACTACCTCGGCCGCGGCGCGCCGAAAGACGCGGCGCTGGCGGCACGCTGGTGCCGCATCGCGGCGCAGGGCGGCGATATCGGGGCGATGTACCTGTACGCCTCGATGGTCGAGGCCGGCGACGGCGTCGAGCGCGACTTGAACGAAGCCCGTTACTGGTACGGCGTGGCCGCGCGCAACGGCGATGAAGCCGCGCCGAGCAAGCTGATCGAACTCGACGCCAAGATCGGTGCGCCGAAAACCTGAGCTACAGAACGACCTTGACCAGCGGATGCGCGGACAGCGTGCGATACAGCTCGTCGAGCTGTTCGCGGCTGGTCGCGGTGACGGTGAGCGTCAGGCCGAGGTAGTTGCCGGCCTTGCTGGGGCGCGACTCGATCGTCGCCGCATCGAAAGCCGGGTCGAAATTACCGGCGATCGCAGCGATGGCCTGGGTGAATCCCGCCGCGTTCGCGCCCATCACCTTGATCGGAAATGCGCTCGGATACTCGATCAGGCTGCCCCGACGCGCATCGCCGCCTGATTTCACTGGGGCACCCTTCGGCCTCCGGCCTGTCCCGCCAAGCGGGCGCATTCGCACTTGGGGCGGCCCGGCGCGCTCATATCGATTGCGTCGCCTTCGCGCGCTGGTAGGCCTCGTACAGGCGCGCATACACCGGGCCGGGCTTGCCGCGCAGGGCGCCGTGGCCGACCGGCTCGCCGTCGATCTTGGTCACCGGCAGAACTTCCTTGGTCGCTGACGACAGCAGCACCTCGTCGGCGGCGCGCACATCGGCTTCCGACAATGGGCGCAGGTTGTAGGCAATGCCTGCGTCCTCACACAACTCGCGCAGCAGATCGACGCGGATGCCTTCGAGCAGATGCTCGCTCTTGGGCGGCCCCAGGAGCGCGCCTTCGTGAACGATCCAGACATTGCAGGCGGCGGCTTCGGTGAGCCACGGCCCGCCGTGCGCGCCGTCGCGAAAGAGGATGGTTTCCACCGCGCCGTGGTCGGCCGACATCTGCCGCGCCAGCACATTGCCCAACAGCGAAATGCTCTTGATATCGCCGCGCTCCCAGCGGAAATCGCGCGCCGTGGTACAGGCCACGCCGTGATGGCGCTGCTCGGCGCTGGCCGGCTTCATGGCGTTGGTCATCATGAAGACGGTGGGTTCGATATCGGTGGGCATGACATGATCGCGCAGCGCCACACCGCGCGTGACCTGGATATAGACCAGTTGATCGTTGGCACCACCGTTTTCGGCCAGTGCCGAAACGAGTGGACGGACGCGCTCCAGCCATTGCTCACTGGTAAACGGGTTGCCAATGCGCAGCTTGGCTAGGTTGCGCGACAGCCGCGCCATATGTTCGTCGAAGCGAAACAGCTTGCGGCCATAGACCGGCGCCACCTCATAGAGGCCGTCGCCGAAGATGAAGCCGCGGTCGAGCACGCTGACCTGGGCGTCGCACAGCCGCAAGTAGCGACCGTTCAGGTAGCACAGGGTTTCGGGCAGGGCGGTGGTCATGGCGATCCTCGGTGTCCTTTGGTCAGCTTACTACTTGATCCACAAGCGGATCGAATCCCAGGCGCGGCCGAAAATACCCGCCTGCTCGACCGCTTCGAGCACCACCAGCGGCACTTCGGCCACCGGCGCGCCCGCCGCGGTAGTGACCTTCAGCGTGCCGACGCGCTGGCCCTTGGCCAGTGGCGCGACGAGCGGCTCGGTGCGCTCGATGCGCGTTTGCAGCTTGTCGGCCTCGCCGCGCGGCACCGCGATCACGACAGCCGCCTCGCTGCCCAGCTTGGCCTGCCGTTCACGGCCCTTCCAGACCTCGGGCGACGCGATGGCCTTGCCGGCGTCGAACAGTTTCACCGGATCGAAAACCTGGTAGCCCCAGTTGAGCAGTTTCTGGCTTTCATTGGCCCGCGCCTCGCGTGAGGCGGTGCCGAGCACCACGCTGAGCAGGCGGCGCTTGTTGCCGGCGCCGAGGTTCGGGTAGTCGCGCGCCGCGCTGGCCACCAGGCAGTAGCCGGCGGCCTCGGTAAAGCCGGTCTTCATGCCATCGACCGTCGGGTCACGGCGCAGCAGCAGGTTGCGGTTGTCCTGGCGGATCTTGTTGTAGGTCCACTCCTTGATGCTGTAGTAGCGGTAGTACTGCGGGAAGTCGCGGATCACGCGCGAGGCGATCGTCGCGATATCGCGAGCGCTCGACTTGTGACCGGCCTCGCCCATGCCGGTGACATTCTTGAAACTGCTGCTCTTCAAGCCCCAGGCCAGGGCCTGACGGTTCATCATCGACGCGAAGTTTTCGACCGTGCCGCCGACCGCTTCGGCCAGCGCCACCGAGGCGTCGTTGCCCGACTGCACGATCATGCCGTGCAGCAGTTCTTCAACGGTCGGACGCATCGTGGTGTCGATGAACATCAGCGACGGGTCGCCCTTGCGCTCGTTCCAGGCCCGCTCGCTGACCGCCAGCCGTTGTTCGAGGGCGAGCTTCTTGTCGCGCAAGGCGCCGAAGACGATGTAGGCCGTCATCAGTTTGGTCAGCGAGGCCGGGTCGGTGGCGCTGTCGGCGTCGCGCTCGGCCAGCGTCTGGCCCGTGCTCAGGTCAAGCAGGATGTACTGGCGCGCGGCAATTTCGGGCGGCTGCAGGGCCTGCGCCGAGACTCCTGTCGATAGCAACAAGGTGGCCGCGGCCACAACGAAAACAAACCGTCTGTTCATTGAAAGCACAATCAAAAAGTGAAGGTTCATCCCGCCGGCGCCGACAGGTGGCGCACCACCAGCGACTTCAGCAAGGGCAACTGGCCGTGAAAAAAATGACCGCCCCCAGGCACCACCAGCACCGGCAACGCCTGCGGCCGGGCCCAGTCGAGGGTGGCCGCCAACGGCACGACATCATCCACCTCGCCGTGGATCACGAGGGTGTCCACCGGTACGGGCGCAAGCTCGAAGTTGGCCGTCGCCGGGCCGACCAGCACCAGGCGCTCGGGGTGCAGCGCCGCAGCCACGTGCGAAGCCACGAAGCCGCCGAACGAAAATCCGGCCAGGGCGAGCGCCTGGCCGGGTCCGCGCAGTACCGCCGTCACCGCCAGCGCATCGTCAATCTCACCACGGCCTTGACCCCACGCACCGGACGAACCGCCGATGCCGCGAAAATTGAAGCGCACCGCACGCCAGCCGCATTGCACGAAAGCGCGGGCCAGGGTCGCGACGACCTTGTTGTCCATCGTGCCGCCGTACTGCGGGTGCGGGTGGCAGACCACGGCCGTTCCGCGCAACGCGCCCTCGGGCGTATCGATCGCGCACACCAGATCGCCCGCGGGGCCGGCGACCGTGCGCCGCTCGGTGCGTGAACTCACGTCAGACGCAGGGTTCAGTGGCCGATGTCGGGCGACAGCAGCAGGCGCTCGACGACCTTGCCGCCGATGAGGTGCGAATCGACGATTTCATCGATGTCGCTCTGGTCAACATAGTGGTACCACACAGCCTCCGGATAGACCACCGCCACCGGCCCACCGGCGCAACGGTCCAGGCAGCCCGCCTTGTTGACGCGCACACCGCCGGGGCCATTGATGCCGGCCGCCTTGACGCGCGATTTGCAGTGCTCCAGGCCCGCTTGCGCATCATGCTGGGCACAACAGGCTTCGTTGTTGGCGCGTTGGTTGAGGCAGAAAAAGATGTGGCGCTGGTAGTAGCTCGGACTCATGCGTCGATTGTAGGCGGCGCATTGCGGGCGCTCAGTCATCGCCTCGCCTGGCCAGCCGCGTCAGCAGCCAGGCCATTGCGGCGTAGGGCCACAGCCAACCGATCCATTGCGCCAGCCCATGAAAGCGAATGAAGCGGCCTTGCTCCCAGCCCTGCAGGCTGGCGGCGTAATAGGGGTCGGCGGGCGCATGCGCAATGAGCACAACCCACGCCGTCAGCGCCGCCAGGCCCAGCGCCGCGGCCAGCCGCGGCCCGGCGCCGATGACCGTCAAAGCCAGCGCGACACCCATCGCCAGAGCCGGCCAGGTGCTCGGCGACCACCAGGCCAGCGCATGCTCGGGGCCGAAATTGAGCGCGGTCGAAAGGGTGCTGACGGCAATCGCGAGCAATGTCGCGCCGCCGAGCAAGGCCAGGCGGTGCCAGCCAGCGCGGGTGGTCGCAAACGCGACCAGACACGGCGCCAGCAGGCCCAGCGCAATGGCCAGGAATTCGCGGCCGCGCGAAAGTGCCGGCTGAACGTCGGCGCCATCGGCGTCACCCAGCCAGGCCGCGATATCGGCAGCCCAGGACGTTCCGGCCAGGGCCGCATCGGCCAGCGCACGCAACTCGCCCCCCACCTGGCCCAGGCCGAGCGGCACCGGCGTCGGGAATAGCAGACCCACCGGCCACAGGACCAACAAGACCAGCGCGCCAGCGCTGCGGCGCGCAAACCAGCGCTCACGCAAGGCATGCCAGCGATCGACCCCGCCCAGGGCTTGCAGCAATGCCCCGGACAGCGCCCCGGCCAGTGCACCGGCGCCATTGAAGGCGCAATCCTTGAGCGAGGGCACGCGCGTGGGCAGGAAGTTCTGCGTCAGCTCGACCGCGAACGACAGGTCCGCACTGGCCAGCACGGCCGTGGCCAGCGCCGCACGCAGGCTGCCTCCGCTGCGAACCACGGCGCCGAACAGCAATGCGCCCAACGGCATATAGCCGACCAGATTCGAGATTTCGTCGAATTCGTTGCGCCACGGCGGCCAGGGCAAGCGCAGCAGGTCCAGGCCGCCGCGCATCGGCGGCCAGCGCCAGCCGCTGAAGGGATACAGGCTGGCATAGACGACCAAGGCCGCAAATGCCAGGGCCAGCGGCCAAGCCGTGCTGCGATGGCGTGCCGCGTATCGGACCATGCTCAGAACGGCTTCACAACCACCAGCACCACGGCCGCAGCAAACAACAATACCGACAACTCATTGAAGACCCGATACCAGCGGTCGCTGCGGCGATTCCTGCCGGCCTCGAAATCACGCAGCAGCGTGCCGCAAATATGGTGATAGCCGGTGGCGGCCAGGACCACGGCCAGCTTGGCGTCGAGCCAGCCGTTGCCCGGCCCGCGGCCGACGCCATAGGCCAGCCACAGCAGCACACCGAGCACGAGCGCCGGCATCATCAGCCAGCCCGCGAAGCGGTAAAGCTTGCCTGCCATCAGCAACAGGCGCGCGCGTTCGGCGTGGCTGTCGGCCGGCACCAGGGCCAGGTTGACGAACAGGCGCGGCAGGTAAAACAGGCCCGCAAACCAGCTGGCGACGAAGACGATGTGGAAGGCCTTGACCCAGAGAAAACTGCTGCTCATGCGCGGCGATTATGCGCACGGGCATCCGGGCACCCAGGAAAAAGCCCCGGCCTTGCGGCCGGGGCTGAAAAGCCTTATCGCTGTCATCACGCTAAGGCGCCTGCTCAGGGAGGAAAAGCAGGGAATAACAGCCTTGCGGCTATCATTCAACGGCCACTTTAGCAGAGCGTGTGTCGTTTGTAACCGCCCCGACACAAATTGCCGGGGCTGTTTTCGGTCCGCGGCGGGCGAAGCGGCGAACCTGCCCACCCATGCCATGCCGATTCCCCCATTGCCACCCCTGCCACGGTTTCCCGCCAGCCGGCCGCGCCGCCTGCGCCGCGATGCGTTCAGCCGCGCGCTGGTGCGCGAAAACCAGCTCGCACCGGCGGATCTGATCTATCCGGTTTTCGTGCTCGATGGCCAGGCCCGCGCCGAAGACGTGGCCTCGATGCCCGGCGTGCAGCGCCTGTCGGTCGATCGCCTGTTGCCCCTGGCCGAGCAATGCCTGGCACTCGGGGTACCGGTGATGGCGCTGTTTCCGGTCGTCGATGCGGCCCGGAAGACGCCCGACGGCCGCGAAGCCATCAACCCCGACGGCCTGGTGCCGCGTGCGGTGCGCGAATTGAAGCGGCGCTTTCCCGAACTCGGCCTCTTGACCGATGTGGCGCTGGACGCCTTCACCACGCACGGCCAGGATGGCCTGATCGACGACGCGGGCACCATCCTGAACGACGACACCGTGGCGGTGCTGACGCAGCAGGCACTGGTACAGGCCGAAGCCGGCGTCGATATCGTCGCACCCAGCGACATGATGGACGGCCGCATCGGCGCGATCCGCGCCGCGCTGGAAGCCCGCGGCAGGATCGACACCAAGATCATGGCCTACAGCGCCAAATACGCCAGCGCCTTCTACGGCCCCTTTCGCGACGCCGTCGGCTCGGCCGGGAACCTGGGCAAGAGCGACAAGAAGACCTACCAGATGGACCCGGCCAACAGCGACGAAGCGCTGCGCGAAGTGGCCCTGGATATCGCCGAGGGTGCGGACATGGTGATGGTCAAACCCGGGTTGCCGTACCTGGACATCGTGCGCCGGGTTAAAGACCAATTCCGCATGCCGACCTTCGCCTACCAGGTCAGCGGCGAGTACGCGATGCTGAAGGCCGCTGCGGCCAAGGGCTGGCTCGACCATGACGCGGTGATGATGGAAACCCTGCTGGCCTTCAAGCGCGCCGGCGCCGATGGCGTGCTGACATATTTCGCCCTCGACGCTGCACGCATCCTGCGCGCCTGAACTGAGCCCAGGCCGATGCGCGTTTTCCATGTCGGCCCCGACCGCTTCACCGAACTCGACGGCCTGCCCGAGGCCCTGCCCACCGGCGGCTTCCTTTGGATCGGTACCGCGCGGTCCGAATTCGAGGCGCGCATCGTCACGCTGCAAGAGCACCTGTACCGCTGGCAGGGCAGTCAACTGGTTGACCTGCACGTGTCCGACCTGCTCAACCAGCAACTGCCCAGCCACTACGACTACACCTCGTGGTACGACCTGCTGGTCTTTCGGCGCCTGGTCGCCGGTAACGGCGCCGAGGCATTGCCGGCCGACGACGCGCAGGCCACGATCGCCTCAGCACGGCGCGCACTGCAGGGCATCGATACCAGCCCGGTCGGCTTCGCCCTGTTCGACCGCGTGCTGATCACGACCCACCCGAGCGACTGCGCGGTGCGCGAGTATTTTGCGCAACGCCTGGCCGGCCTTGGCGGCGTCGGCGTGGAAGGCCGCACCACCGTGCGCCTGCCCAGCAGCCCGGCCGACCTGATGCTGCGCATGGTCAACCACATGGTTGACAGCTACCTCGACCTGCGCCGCCTGCTGACACGCCAGCTCGGCGCATTGCAGGGCGAACTGCTCAGCCCGAAGAGCCGCTTTCACGACTGGCCGGTGCTGCTCGAATCGCGCAACACCCTGCACCTGCTCGAAGACATCTGCGAAGACCAGCGCGCCGCCATGCAGGAGTGGCTCGACGCGCTCGAAGAATGGCCCGACGCCGCCGACGCCGGCACGCGGCGCGAGCGCGAACTGCTGCGCGTGCGCTCGCGCGATGTGCTCGAACATATCGAGCGCGTGCTTGCGCATGTGCGCCGGCTCGAACAGTCGGCTGAAACCGCCGTGCAGATGCACTTCTCGGCCCTGGGCCACCGCACCAACGACATCATGCGCACGCTGACCGTGCTGACGGCGATCTTCATGCCGCTGAACCTGGTGACGGGTTTCTTCGGCATGAACTTCGACACGCTGCCGCTGATCCACAGCGCCACCGGGGTGTGGGTCACGATCGGCGTGATGGCCGCTGGCGGCCTCGGCCTCGGCCTGTTCTTCTGGCGCAAGCGCTACCTCAGTACGCGCGGCTGAACCTCATACTAAGTCGCGTTCAAACGTATAGAAGTGATCCACTTGAACCCGGTCATT
>CADEDE010000044.1 GCA_902825995.1 uncultured Burkholderiales bacterium | reverse complement strand
TGAAGTCCGTGGAACAACATCATATCTAATTTATTGAACGCGACTTGGTATCAGCTCACCCGCGCAGGGCCTTTGCGACTTCGGGCACCAGCGCAGGGCCGTTGTAGATCAAGCCGGTGTAGATCTGCACCAGGTCGGCGCCGGCCTTGATCTTCGATTTGGCATCCGCCGCGCTCATCACCCCGCCGACGCCGATGATCGGGAAGGCCTCGCCGAGCTCGGCGCGCAGCAGGCGGATGACGCGGTTGCTGCCGGCCAGCAGCGGCGCGCCGGAGAGGCCACCGGTCTCCTGGCCGTTGGGCAGGTGGTGCACCCCGTGTCGGGACACGGTGGTGTTGGTGGCGACCGCGCCGTCGATGCCGTGGCGCATCAGCGTGGTGGCGATGACCTTGACCTGCTCTTCGTCGAGATCGGGCGCGATCTTCACGAAAATCGGCTTGTGACCATGCTCGCGTTCGAGTTCGGCACGGCGGCCGACCAGCATGTTCAGCAGCAACTGCAACTGATCGTCGCTCTGCAACGCGCGCAGGTTCTGCGTATTCGGGCTCGAGATGTTGACCGTGATGTAGTCGGCGTGCGGATAAACGCCGCGCAGCGCCAGCAGGTAGTCGTCGGCCGCGCGCTCGATCGGCGTGGCCGCGTTCTTGCCGATATTCAGGCCGACGATGCCACCGGCGGCGCGGAATGTTTTCGCGCGCTGCACGTTGTTGACGACCGCCTCCAGGCCGTCATTGTTGAAGCCCAGCCGGTTGATCAACGCGTTGGCCGCCGGCACGCGGAACAGGCGCGGCTTGGGGTTGCCGGGCTGGGCCTTGGGCGTGACCGTCCCGACCTCGATGAAGCCGAAACCCATCGCGCCCAGGCCGTCGATGCAGCGGCCGTTTTTGTCCAGCCCGGCGGCCAGGCCGGCGCGGTTCGGAAATTTGAGCCCGGCCACGATCACCGGGTCATCGACCCGCCCCTGCGCCCACAGCGCCTGCGCCGGGGTGTTCTGCAGGTGGGTCATGGCGCCGAGCGTCAGCTCATGGGCCGATTCAGGGTCGAGGCCGAAGAGGAAGGGGCGGGTGAGGGCGTAGGGAACGAAGGCCATAATTCACTGCATTCTCGCAAACCCAAGGAGGCGATTCCGCATGACGCAAGACGAATTGAAGACCCTGGTTGGCCGGGCCGCGCTGGATAGCGTGGTGCCCGGCAGCGTGATCGGTGTCGGCACCGGCTCGACGGTCAACAAGTTCATCGACGCGCTGGCGACGATGAAGGAGCGCATCGTCGGTGCGGTCTCGAGCTCGGCCGCGAGCACGACGCGCTTGCAAGCGCTGGGCATCCGCGTCTTCGATGCCAACGAGGTCGAGCGGATCCCGGTCTATATCGACGGCGCCGACGAGATCGACGGTCGCGGCTTCATGATCAAAGGCGGCGGCGCGGCGCTGACGCGCGAAAAAATCGTCGCCGACCTGGCCGAGCGTTTTGTCTGCATCGTCGATGAAAGCAAACGTGTCGCCGTGCTCGGCAAGTTCGCGCTGCCGGTGGAGGTGATCGACATGGCTCGCGAGCAGGTGGCGCGGCGTTTTCGCGCCCTCGGCGGCCGGCCGGTGCTGCGCCAGGGCGTGCTCACCGACAACGGCCACCCGCTGCTCGACGTGCATGGCTTGTCGATCACCGACCCGCTGGCGCTGGAGGCCGAGATCAACCAATGGCCGGGTGTCGTCGCGGTCGGGATCTTCGCGCGGCACCGGGCGCGGGTATGTTTGCTCGGTACTTCGACGGGCGTGCAGCGGCTGGCGTTCGACTGAAGTTCAAGTGCGCACCAGCCATCGCGCCGGGTCGATGGCATCGACGAGATCGGCCTCCATCGGCCAAGGTGCGCCACTGACCTGCGCCGCGATCAGCTCGGCGCACAGCGTGGCCGTGGTCAAGCCGCGTGACCCGAGCCCGCTGTGCAACCACAAGCCAGCGCGGCGCGGCAGCAGGCGCGGTGCATCGGCGCGTGACGGCCGCCGTTCGTGGAGCTCGGGGACGCGCCCGACCAGCGGCAGGCGGTCGGGCGTGGCGGCGCGCCAGCCGACTCGGCCGTGCAGCGTGCCGACGTTGCTCAGTGCGTTTTCGCCGATCAGCAACGCCGCCTTGGCGCGGTTGGCGCGGTGGTCGCTGTCGCGTGCGGCGGGGTCGTCGTCACCGACCTGGTGGGTGGCCCCGAACAGCAGCGCGCCGCTGCCCAGGGTGAGCACGTAGCCGCCGCTGGCAACCGGGATGCGCGGCGCGCTGGCCGCGGCGTGGTCGCTCCAACTCACCTGGCCGCGTTGGCGTTGCAGCCATTGCAGCGGCAGGCCCGCCAGGCGCAGCGCGTCGCTGGCATTGGCCAGTACCAGCAGCGGGGCTTCGGCGATGACCTCGCCAGCCGCGTCGAGCAAGCGCCACAGGCCGCCGTGGTGCGCAATGCGCTGCACACTCGTTGCACCGCGCCAGGTCACGCCGGCGCAGGCCAGCCAACGACGCACCAGCGCGGCCGGATCGATCCAGCCCCCACCGGGGTAGAACCATGCCGGTTGCGACAGCCTGGCCGCCGCGATCTGCGCCGCCGCTGCCACCGGCAGCGCTTGCACATATTGCGGCGGCAGCGCCTGGTGGTCGAGCAAGCCCTGCATCGCCGGCAGCGCCAAGCGCGATTCGAGTCGCAACAGGCCATCGCAGCATCCGGCCACGCCGCTGGCGATGGCCTCGCGCATCAGCGGCGCGGCCGCAAGCGCCGCCGCCCGCAGCAGGCGCGCATGCGGCCCGTCGTGGCCCATCACCGCGCCGTGAAAAAGGCCGGCAGGGTTGCCCGAGGCTTCGGCCGCGGGCGCGGCGTGGCGGTCGAACACGGTGCAGGCGATACCTTGCTGCGCCAGCGCACGCGCGGCGCTGGCGCCGGCCAGGCCACCGCCGATCACCAGCGCGTGTGTCGGCGCGGCGTTCGGCAGCACCCGGCCCGGCGGCGCGGGCGGCAGGAATCGGGGGGCGAACCGCGCCAGCGTGATGTCGCGTTTGCCGCCGCTGCCGGGCGCGGCGTGGACCTCGAAGCCGGCGCTGCGCAGGCCCGCGCGCACGGCATGCGCGGCGCTCCAGGTGGCGACGGTGGCATCGGGTGCGGCCAGTCGCGCGAGCATCGCGAAGACGCCGCGATCCCACATCGCGGGGTTGCGCGCCGGCGCAAAGCCATCGAGGTAGAAGGCATCGACGCGGGCCACCAGTTCGCGGGCCCAGGCGTGCATGTCGCCCAGGGCCAGCAACAGGCGCACGCGACCGGCCTCGAAGTCGAGCGTGTGCAGGTTGCAGGTGGCGAGCGGCCAGGCGCCGATCAATTGCTGTGCAAGTTGGGGCGCGGGCGAGGCCGCGTGCGCGCGCACGAGGTCGGCCGGTGCGAGCGGGTATTTTTCGATCGAGACGAAGAACAGGCGCTCGCAGCGCGCCGGATCCTGGCGCCAGGCGGCCCAGGTGGCGAGAAAATTGTTACCCAGGCCGAAGCCGGTTTCGAGGATCGTGAAGCGGGGGCGGGCTCGCCAGCGCCCGGGCAGGCCGTTGCCGGCCAGGAAGACATGCTGTGCCTGTGCGAAGGCGCCGCTGCGGGGGTGGTAGATATCGTCGAAATCGGGCGCGCGGGCCGTGGCCGGGTCGCTGAAATCGACCTTGGCGACGGCGATCGGCGTGGTTCTCACGCGGCCCTGGATGCCAGCCAGGCCAGCAGCGGCTCGCGCACGGCGCTCAGGTTGCGGTAGCCCAATACGCCGTCGCTCATGCTGGCGATGGCCTCGTGCAGACGTGTGGCTTTGTCGGCGCCGTCGATGGCCGACGCCAGTGGCTCGATCTGGACGTCGATTGTGAACACCGCCTGCGCCTGGCCGGGCAGGGCGATAAAAGTCTGGCGCTCGGTGCGCCACCAGGCCCGAGGCGCGCGTGCGTCGGCGAAGGCATGGGCCGGCCACGGCGCGGGATCGACATTCGCCGGGTGCGCATTCAGGCACGGATGGCGCGTGACGTTCCAGACGAAGCGTTCCCAGCGGTCGGGCCCGCAGACCATGCGCATCAGATGATCGCTGGCCCGCAGCAACAGCGCGTTGTCGGCCACTGGCGCATGCACCTCGCGAAAATGCCGGCCGATCTTGTCCTGCGGCGCCCAGTGCGAGGGCAGCGCCACGGCCAGCCAGGGCAGGGTGCCGGTGCGGCCATCGATGAGGGCGAAATCTTCGATGAAGGCCAGGCTGAGCAGGCCGGCCAGGCGCCATTCAGGCGGCAGGCCACGCAGGCAGCGGCCAAGTTCATCGCCGAGGCCGAAGCTGCCGCGGGCGAGGTCTTCGATGCGCTCGCCCTGCACGGCGACCCCGAGGGCCGGTGCGGTCGCGCGCCCGCCGTCCCAGGTGAACGCGGCCGGGTGTTCATGCGCGGCGTGCGCTGCCAGGGCGTGCAGCGCGGGGTACGCATCGAAGCCGGCCACGACTTGCAGGGCCTGGCCTGGCGCGGTCGACAGCACGGCCAGCTTTTCGCGCTGGTGGCGCGAGCCGGCAGCCGCCGGCGTCAGGTGCCTGGCGCCATCGGCCATGCGGCGCAGGCCGGGCTGCATGCGAAACGGGGCGCTGACCGCGGCGTCGAAGTTGAAGGTCATGAGCCTCCCGAGCCCATGAATGCGCCCGATTCCGGCCGGCCGCGGCGCTCAGACCCGCTTGCGGTATTCGTGCGTGCGCGTATCGATCTCGATCTTGTCGCCGTTCTCGACGAACAAGGGCACGGCGATCTCGAAACCGGTGGCGATCTTGGCCGGCTTCATGACCTTGCCCGAGGTATCGCCCTTGACGGCGGGCTCGGTGACGACTTCGCGCACCACGCTGGTCGGCAACTCGACCGAGATCGCCTTGCCGTCGTAGAACACCACTTCGACCGGCATGCCGTCTTCGAGATAGTTGATCGCGTCGCCCATATTCTCGGACTCGACCTCGAACTGGTTGTACTCGTGGTCCATGAAGGCGTACATCGGATCGGCGAAGTAGGAGTAGGTGCACTCCTTCTTGTCGAGCACGATCTGGTCCATCTTGTCGTCGGCCTTGAACACCACTTCGGCGCCGGAGCCGTTGAGCAGGTTCTTCATTTTCATGCGCACGGTGGCCGAGTTGCGGCCGCCGCGGCTGTACTCTGTCTTGAGCACGACCATCGGATCCTTGCCCTGCATGATGACGTTGCCGGCGCGGATTTCCTGAGCGATTTTCATGGTGTCTGGCGGTGTTGACTCGCGCATCCGTGGCCGACGACCCCGATGCGCAAAACTGGCAATTCTACCGTCGTGCGCAAACGAATCGAAGTATCTGGCTGGTGAGGTCGCTCTGTGCGGCCAGCCGGTGACGCCAGTCGAGGCACAGGACGCGCCAGGCCGCAGCGTCGGGCCAGCACGGCGGCCACTCGCCGAGGCCGTTCCAGGCGCGCCACAGCTGGCGCAGGCCCGCAGCCAGTGCGGATGCGCTGCCGTCCGTCAGGCGCTCGAGCAGGGCGTCGAGCTTGCCCGCGTGGGCACCATCGGCCTGGGCATAGATCTGCCAGACGAAGGGCGCGCCGGCCCACATTGTGCGCACGATCGAATCCTCGCCGCGGGCGAAATTCAGGTCGCAGGCGCGCAGCAGCTGGTCGTAGCCGGGCTGGTCGAGCCAGGGCAGGGCGTGGGCGCGCAGATGGCGGCCACGCTGGCCTTCGGCGTCGAACAGCGCCAGCGCCGGTGCCTGCGCTGCGCCTGCGGCCAGCAGCACGAGTGTCGGCTGGTCGTCCAGGCGCTCGAACAGGGCCTCGAGCGGCGCGTTGGCATAGGCGAACAGGCTGACGCGGCGCTCGCCCGGGCGCAGCGGGGCGCCTTGCGCGGCCAGCCAGCCGGCATCGCCTGCATCGAGCGCGTGCGCCTCGCGCAGCAACCCGCCGCACTCTGGCGAGAAGCCGGGGTAGTAGAACCATTTGGTCAGTCCCTTGCCCGGCCCCTGCTGCTGGGGTGAGGGCAGCCCGTGGCAGCGATCGCCCCAGGCTTCGGTGCTGAGGTACTCGAGATTGATCCACAGCGGTGGCGATGCTTGCGCAGCCATGCGCGCGACGAAGGCCGCTGGCGGGTCGCAGCCGAAGGCCTCGATCACCACCTCACCCGGCTCGAACGCGGGCAGCGAATCGACCCAGCGGACCACGCTTACGCCCTGCGCGCCGTGCGGTGCCATCCAGGCCAGCGCCAGCGGGTCATCGACCCACAGGCGCACGGGCTCACCGCGGGCAGCAAGGTCGGCGGCCAGGCGCCAGCACACGCCCAGGTCGCCGTGGTTGTCGATGACGCGGCAAAAGATGTCCCATCGCATCGGCCGATTATCGACACCGATAATCGCGGCGCATGAGCCCGCCGGGCCGCCCCAAGGGCGAATACCGCAGGGCGAAGCCCGAAGGTACCCTGATGACCGAACCCGCCGAGCCCAACAGCCACGCGCGCCTGCTCGCGGACGTGGCTGCGCTGCCGCCCAGGCCAGGGGTCTATCGCTACTTCGACGCGGCCGGCGCGGTGCTCTATGTCGGCAAGGCGCGCAACCTGAAAAAGCGGGTCTCGAGCTATTTTCAGAAGAACCACGCGGGAACGCGTATCGGCCTGATGGTTGAGCGCATCGCGTGGCTTGAAACCACAGTGGTACGCAGCGAGGCCGAAGCGCTGCTGCTCGAAAACAACCTGATCAAGGCGCTCAACCCGCGCTTCAACATTCTCTTTCGCGACGACAAGAGTTATCCGTATTTGAAGCTGGTCTCGGGCGAATTTCCGCGCGTCACCTACTACCGCGGCGCCGCCGACAAGAAGCACCGCTACTTCGGCCCCTACCCGAGCGCCTGGGCGGTGAAGGAATCGATCCAGCTGATCCAGAAGGTCTTTCGCCTGCGCAGCTGCGAAGATACGGTGTTCGCCAACCGCTCGCGGCCCTGTTTGCTGTACCAGATCCGGCGTTGCACGGGGCCTTGCGTCGGCTTGGTTTCGGCCGAGGACTATGCCCGTGATGTCGCCGATACCGAACGCTTCCTGCGCGGTGACACGCAGGCTGTGCTCGACGACCTGCAGCAACGCATGATGGCCCACGCCGAGCGCCTCGAGTACGAGCAGGCAGCCGAGTTGCGCAAGCAGATCGAAGCGCTGGCACGCGTGCTGCACCAGCAGGCGGTGGATGCCAGCAGCCTGGGCGCGATCGACAAGGACGTCGATATCCTCGCGGTCAAGGTCCAGGGTGGCCGCGCCTGCGTCAACCTGGGTGTGGTGCGCGGTGGCCGCCACCTCGGCGACCGAGCCTACTTCCCGAGCCATGTCGAAGATGCGGCGGCGCTTGCCGAAGGCGTGGCACCCGAGGTGCAGGTGCTCGAGGCCTTCATTGCCCAGCATTACCTCGATGGCTTCGTACCGCCGCAATTGCTGACCAGCCATGCTGTCGATGCGGCCTTGCTCGATACCCTGACGGAACACAGCGGCGTCAAGGTCGTCGCCACCCGGCAGCCGCGCGAGCAGCGCCGCGTCTGGCTCGAAATGGCCGTCAACGGCGCGCAGATCGCACTGGCGCGCCTGCTGGCCGAGGAAGGCTCGCAGCGCGCGCGCACGCGCGCGCTGGCCGAAGCCCTGTCGCTCGAAGTGGCCGATCTCGACACCTTGCGTATCGAGTGTTTCGACATCAGCCACACCGCCGGCGAGGCCACCCAGGCAAGCTGCGTCGTGTTCGAGAACCACCAGATGCAAAGTGCGCAGTACCGCCGCTACAACATCGAAGGCATCGCCGGCGGCGACGACTACGCCGCCATGCGCCAGGTGCTGATGCGCCGCTACGCCAGACTGGCTGAGGCTTTGAGCACTGGAACGGCGCAGCTGCGTCTGCCCGACCTGGTGCTGGTCGATGGCGGGCGCGGCCAGGTGGCCGTGGCGCGCGAGGTGTTTGCCGAACTCGGCCTGGATCTGTCGCTGATTGTCGGCGTTGAAAAAGGTGCGGGCCGCAAGGTCGGGCTCGAGGAGTTGGTTTTTGCCGATGGCCGCGACAAGGTCGCTCTCGGCGCCGATTCGGCGGCGCTGATGCTGGTGGCGCAGATCCGCGATGAAGCGCACCGCTTCGCCATCACCGGGATGCGCGCCAAGCGCGCGAGCGTGCGCACGGGCGCCAGCCAGATCGAAGAGATCGCCGGTGTCGGCCCGAAAAAGCGCGCCCGCCTGTTGCAGCGCTTTGGCGGCGTGCGTGGGGTGTCCAATGCGAGCGTTGACGATCTGGCCAGCGTCGATGGCATCTCCAAACCCTTGGCCGAGGAGATTTACCGTGCGCTTCATTGACCCACCCTCGTTGCGGCTTCGCCGCTCCCCCTCGAGGGGGCCGAGTCCCGCGGCTCCAGGCCGACCTGCGTCGGCTTGGACGGGACGAGGAATCGCCGCGTCTCGCGGCGATGCGGCCTGCAAGGCACGCTGGCCGACCGGCGGAGCCGGATCGGCGACGTTCGCTTGGAAGGTTCCGGCGGTTTTTGCCGTCATTGTGCTTGGTGCATGTTCGTCGCCGCGTGCACCTGCACCCGCACAGGTGGTGACGGTGCCTTCGGCGGCGCGGCCATCGCTGCCGGTCATTGGCGCGCGTGCGCGCAATTGGGATGAATTCAAAGTTCTGGCCGGGCGGCGCATGGTGGCCGCGAACCCGAACGGCACCTACGTAGGCGCCGTGCCCGAGCCGCTGCTGGCCATACCGGTGCTCGAGATCGAACTCAACGCCGATGGTAACGTGCGCCGCGTGCTCGTGCAGCGCCAGCCGAGCCAGGCGCCGGAAACGGTGCAGTTGGCCATCGACGCGGTCCATCGCGGCGGCCCCTATGGTGACGTTTCGCATCTGCCGCGGCCGTGGAAATTCAGCGAGGTTTTCCTCTTTCGCGACGACCGCCGATTCAAACCCCGAGCGCTCGACCAATAGGCCGGCTAGGATCGCCAGATGTTCTTCAATCTGCCGACGCTGCTGACCTGGGCCCGCATCGTGGCCATTCCGCTCATCGTCGGCGTGTTCTATCTGCGTCTCGAGGTGTCCACGCAGAACCTTTTCGCGACCGTGCTCTTCGTCGCCGTCGCCATCACCGACTGGGCCGACGGCTACCTGGCGCGCAAGCTGAACCAGACCTCGGCCTTCGGTGCTTTCCTCGACCCGGTGGCCGACAAATTCCTGATCTGTGCGGCCTTGCTGATCCTGTTGCAGCTCGACCGTGTCAACGCGTTGGTGGCTTTCGTCATCATCGGCCGCGAGATCGCCATCTCGGCGCTGCGCGAGTGGATGGCACAAATCGGCGCCAGTCGCAGCGTCGCGGTACATATGCTGGGCAAGGTCAAGACGGCCGTGCAGATGGTGGCGATTCCGTTCCTGCTCTTCGACGGGCGGCTCTTCGGTCTCATCGACACACGGCCATGGGGCACGGTGCTGATCCTGGCCGCGGCAGTGCTGACCATCTGGTCGATGGTCTATTACCTGCAGAAGGCCGTGCCGGAAATTCGTGCCAAGGTCCGTTGAGTCGGCGCTCAAGAGCCAAGGCCTCTCGATCACGCTGCCGTATTCGGACGAACGTGTTGCCGAGATGGCAAGGGCGTATCCAGGCGTGGTCGTCGATCGTTTGCACATCGACGTCCTGACGGCGCATTCCGTGCGACACCCGCGGCAGCATCGCCGGTTCGGGTCGCGCGCTGGAACAGGCGCTATCGGGCATGAAACGAATGCGAATAGAATCGCGCTCCCCGTCGAACGTGCCTTGACACCCGGTGGGGGCACGGCTGTAATGACCCAGTTGGCCGAGTGGCGATGCGAAGATGTCGCGGCAATGGCCGACCCGCAAAAAGAACTCCCTGCGACAACCCAACCGACGAATGAGGGGATCCTTTCGTGAACAAGTCTGAACTGATCGAGCACATCGCCAAGCAGGCCGACATTTCCAAGGCCGCCGCAACGCGTGCACTGGAAGCCATGATCGGCGGCGTGAAGACAACGCTCAAGCGCGGCGGCAGCGTATCGCTGGTCGGCTTCGGTACGTTCACGGTCACCAAGCGCGCGGCGCGTAGCGGCCGCAACCCGCGCACCGGCGCAACGATCAAGATCAAGGCCGCCAAGGTGCCCAAGTTCCGTCCGGGCAAGGGCCTCAAAGACGCCCTGTGATTTTCAGGCGCGGCAATGCCGTCGCGCCACCCAGGCGCTGGTCCGGGATCAGGCCGGGTGCTTAGCTCAGTCGGTAGAGCGGCGCCCTTACAAGGCGTAGGTCGGCGGTTCGAGCCCGTCAGCACCCACCACGCACGGCAGCGTGCGCCCAGTGTCGCATTTCGTTAGAGGTTCTGATCCCATGTTCGATTTCGTTCGCAATCACACCCGCGTGCTGTTCTTTGTGGTGGTGTTGCTGATCCTTCCGTCCTTCGTCTTCTTCGGCGTGCAGGGTTATACCCAGTTCAACGATCCGGCCGGCGTGGCGGTGGCCAGGGTCGATGGACAGAAAATATCGCGCGCCGAATGGGACGCGAGCCACCGCCGCCAAGCCGTGCAGATGCGGCGCCAGATGCCCAACCTCGACGTGGCCTTCTTCGACAGCCCCGAGGTCAAGCGCGAAACCCTCGACCGCATGGTGCGTGAACGGGTGCTGCTCACCGCGGCCAACCGCGCTCACTTTTCGGTCAGCGACGAGCGCCTGCAGCGCGAGCTGATGGCGATTCCGCAACTGGCCACGCTGCGCCGCCCCGATGGCAGCATCGACGTCGCCGCCTACAAGGCTCTGATCGAGTCGCAAGGTCAGACCACCCAGGGCTTCGAGGCCAACCTGCGCCAGGGTATCGCCGTTGGCCAGGTGCTCGGTGGCGTAAGCAACAGCGTGCCGCCCGCCGGTGCCCCCGGCCGCGCGGCGCTGGAGGCCTTGTTGCAGCAGCGTGAGGTGCAGGTGCTGCGCTTCGACAGCAAGGAGCAGGTTGCCGGCATCAACCCGAGCCAGGCCGACCTGGCCGCGTACCACAAGGCCAACGAAGCACGGTTCCGCGCGCCCGAGCAGGCCAGCATCGAATACGTCGTGCTCGACCTGGACGCGCTGAAAATCGGCCTCGCGGTACCCGAAGACGATCTGCGCAAGTACTACACGGAAAACGCCGCGCGCTACACGGTGGCCGAAGAGCGCCGTGCCAGCCATGTGCTGATCGCTGCGGGCAAGGATGCGCCCGCGGCCGAGCGCACGAAGGCCAAGGTCAGGGCCGAGGCCCTGCTGGCCGATTTGCGCAAGACGCCGGCATCGTTTGCCGAAGTGGCCAAGAAGAATTCCAGCGACACCGCTTCGGCCGAGCGCGGCGGCGACCTCGACTACTTTGCCCGCGGCGCGATGGTCAAGCCCTTTGAAGATGCCGCCTATGCGATGAAGCCGGGTGAGATCGGCAACGTTGTCGAAACCGATTTCGGCTACCACATCATTCGCCTGGATGCCGTGCGTGGTGGCGACAAGAAGCCGTTCGAGGCGGTGCGCGCCGAGATCGAAGATGAGGTCAAGAAGCAACTGGCGCAGAAAAAGTACGCCGAAGCCGCCGAACAGTTCACCAATACCGCCTACGAACAGGCCGACAGCCTGCAGCCCCTGATCGACAAGTTGAAGCTGAAAAAGCAGACCGCGACCGTGCAGCGCACGCCCGCCCCAGGCGCCAGTGGCACGCTGGCCTCTGCCAAGTTGCTCGCCGCCGTCTTCGGCAACGATGCGCTGAAGAACAAACGCAATACCGAAGCCGTCGAGGTCGGCCCCAACCAGTTGGCCGCAGCCCGTGTGCTGCAGTACCAGCCGGCGCGCGTACAGGCCCTGGCCGAGGTGATGCCGCAGGTGCGCGAGCGCGTGCTGGCCGAGCAGGCGGGGGCGGCGGCGCGCAAGGCCGGCGAAGCCAGGCTGGCCGCGCTGCGCGGTGGTGCCGATGTGTCGGCCTTGCCGACGGCCGTGGTTCTGTCGCGTGCCAGCGCACAGAACCAGCCTCGGGCCCTGATCGATGCCGTGCTGCGAGCCGACGCTGGCAAGTTGCCGCAATGGCTGGGGGTCGATCTCGGCGATGCCGGCTATGCCGTGGTGCGGTTGACCGCGGTGAAGGTGCTGGCGGCCGATACGCCCGAGCTCACGCAACTGCTGCCGCGCTACGCCCAGGCCTGGGGTGCGGCCGAGGGACAGGCCTACTACAACGCGCTGAAGAGCCGCTACAAAGTCAGTATCGAAACCAATGCCGTGGCTGCCGCCTCGACGGCGGCGAACTGAGGTGCGCTGGCTATAATTGGCTGTTCTGCGGTGGCTGTAGCTCAGTTGGTAGAGTCCCAGATTGTGATTCTGGTCGTCGTGGGTTCGAGTCCCATCAGCCACCCCATAGCAACATTTCATAGCCGCTTACCGATGTACCGGTCGGGCCAGGCGCTCGCGGCATGACGCTGGTATACATTGTCTTCGCCACGCTCGCCGGTGGCGTGCTGTCGGTGTTGATCGCCGCCGCGCTGACCGTGCATGTGCTCGGCCGCGTGGTCAAGAGCCTGGTCAGCCTGTCGGCCGGCTTGTTACTCGGTACCGCATTGCTGCTGGTGCTGCCCGAAGCCTTCGAGAGCAGCGCGGGCGCGCAGGCGCTGTTCGTTACGCTGTTGCTCGGGCTCTTGTTTTTCTTTCTGCTCGAGAAGGCCGAGCTCTACCGCCACGGCCACCACCACGAAGGCGACGACCCGCATCACGGTCACCACCACGGCTTCGACGCCGAGCAGGCCGGCCGCGGCGGCTGGGCGGTGCTGGTCGGCGACAGCATCCACAACTTCTGCGACGGCGTGATCATCGCCGCGGCCTTCCTGGCCGACACCCGGCTCGGCGTGGTGACGGCGATGGCCGTGATCGCACACGAAATCCCGCAGGAAGTCGGTGACTATGTGGTGCTGCTCAACGCCGGCTTTTCGCGCGCCAGAGCCTTGGTGTTCAATGCCTTGTCCGGCTTGGCTGCGGTGGCCGGCGGTGTCTTGGGCTATTTCATCGTCGGGCCGTGGGAAGATTTGTTTCCCTACCTGCTGGTGGTGGCGGCCAGCAGCTTCATTTACGTGGCCGTGGCCGATTTGTTGCCGCAGTTGCAGCGTCGGCTGCCGGTGCGGCAGACGCTGGCGCAGATTGCCTGGATTGCCTGTGGGCTGGGCTTGGCGTTTGCGATGCAGGCCATGCATCGGCATTGAGCCAAGAAGAAAACTACAAACCCCGCTCGCGCGCAAACGCCTCCAAGGCCGGCAGCAGGGGCCCAAGCCGCTCAGCCACCGCATCCCGAACGGTATCCACTACCGCCTGCGTCGATCGTTCGATCTCGACATTGAGCCGTTCGCCGGCAATCTTTTCGCCGAACGTTGTCATGCGCAGGGTTTCTGGAATCAACCAGACCTCGAACCAGCCCGCGCCCCCCGGCTCGCGCTGAGCCTGCGCTACCGTCAGGCTGGCGCCGTTGACCGCGATGTAGCCCTTGGCAAAGATATAGCGCATCCAGGGTGCCGGCACCGCCAGGCGCAACACATGGTTGTTGTCCGGCCGCCGCACCTCGGCCACGCGCGCTGCGAAATCGATATGCCCCGACAGCGGATGGCCGCCGACCTCTGCGCCGTCCCGGGCCGCGCGCTCGACATTGACGCAGCCGCCCAGCGCCAGCGAGCCGAGCGTCGTCAATGTCAGGCTTGGCTGCATCACATCGACGTCGGCAGCGCGGTCGCCATGCACCGCCGTGACCGTCAGGCACACGCCATCGACCGACACGCTCGCGCCGACGGCCAGACCGTCGGCAAAGCGGCGCGGAAATTCGAGGCGCAGGCAGCGCAAGCCGCTGCGATCCGACAGCTGTGCGACGTGGGCAATGCCTTGGACGATGCCGGTGAACATGCCGGCACTTTACCGTGCCAGCGCGGCACGACGGCTCACCAGTTGACTTCGCGGTCGGGTGTCGCGCCGATCTTGTGGATCGACAGGTCGGCGCCTTCGTATTCTTCCTCCGCGCTCAAGCGCAGCCCCATCGTCTGCCGCAGCACGCCGTAAACGACGAAGCCGCCGCTCAGGGCCCAGGCCACGCCGAGCGCTGTGCCGATAAGTTGTGCAGCCAAGCTCACGCCGCCCAGGCCGCCCCAGGTCTGCAGGCCGAAGATGCCGCAGGCGATGCCACCCCATGCGCCGCACAGGCCATGCAGCGGCCAGACACCGAGCACGTCGTCGATCTTCCAGCGGTTCTGCGCCAGCGTGAACAGCGAAACGAAAATCATGCCGGCGACGCCGCCGGTGACCAGCGCGCCGAGCGGGTGCATCACATCGGAGCCGGCGCACACGGCCACCAGGCCGGCGAGCGGCCCGTTGTGAACAAAGCCGGGGTCGTTGCGGCCCATCAGCGTGGCCACCAGGGTGCCGCCTGCCATCGCCATCAGCGAGTTGACAGCGACCAGCCCGGAGATTTTGTCGATGGTTTGTGCGCTCATCACGTTGAAGCCGAACCAGCCCACCGCCAGGATCCAGGCGCCGAGCGCGAGGAAGGGGATGCTGGAGGGCGGGTGCGCGCTGATGCCGCCGTCCTTGCGGTAACGGTTGGCGCGCGCGCCGAGCAGCAGCACGGCGGCCAGGCCGATCCAGCCGCCCACCGCATGCACCACCACGCTGCCGGCAAAGTCGTGGAACTCGGCGCCGGCCACGGCCTTGATCCAGCCCTGAACGCCGAACTTGCCGCCCCACACCACGCCCTCGAACAGCGGATAGACCAGGCCGACCAGTGCGGCCGTGGCGATGAGTTGCGGGCCGAAGCGCGCACGCTCGGCGATGCCGCCCGAGACGATGGCCGGAATTGCCGCCGCGAACGTGAGCAGGAAGAAAAACTTGACCAGCTCATAGCCATTCTTCGCCGCCAGTCCCTCGGCGCCGGTGAAGAAATTGACGCCATAGGCCACCGTGTAGCCGACCAGAAAGTAGGCCAGGGTCGAGACCGCGAAATCGACCAGGATCTTGACCAGCGCATTGACCTGGTTCTTCTTGCGCACCGTGCCCAGTTCGAGAAACGCGAAACCGGCGTGCATGGCCAGCACCATGATCGCGCCCAGCAAGATGAACAGGGCGTCGGTGCCCTGCTTGACCTGATCCATGCGTTGTTGCTCCTCGTGCCGGCGGTTGTTCGGTTGATGGGCCCGGTGCAAACGCACCAGGGCGGTTCGGCAGTCGCACCACGAATGCAATTTCAGTGCCCAGCTCGGTGCGCCGGGTGTCGCGCGTCAACGGCGCTTTCGCACCCGGATGAGGCGAAAGCGCCCGCTCGGGCAGTCCAACATGGTGCATACATGCACTTCTTGCGTGCGACTGCGGGGAAAGCCACTTGCCGTTAGGCTCGGCAAGGTGGAGCTCGCGCCAGGTGAAGCGCGCACGCTGGAAAAGACGCACTCGATGCGCGCCGTGACGACGCGCTTCTATCACGCAGGGCGGCACGCCATGCGATGTGCATCAATCGTTCTCGCGGCGCGCTTCTTCGCACATCGGGTCGGTGGCGTACGCCGCCTCGCGAACACGACCCTCGACCAGCCAGACCTGGAACCAGCGGCAGAACAAGGATTCGTAGCGGTAAGACCAGACCTGGCCCACGCCGCGCCAGCCCACGCGCGTTTCAGAGGGGCGCCCGAGTTGCTGGCGAATCTCGGCCTGCGGCTCGGCGATGGCCACGGCATCGAAGCGCGGTTCGGTCAACACCTGCTCCCAACCGCGCACGCGGCCGGCGGTATCGACGTCGATCATGTAGGTGTGCTTGCCCATCGGGCCGCGCGCGTATTCGACCTTGCTGCCACCGTCGGGCAGCGTATAGCGGCCGGTCGGCTCGCCCATGCGGGCGCGAACGTCCGACTCGCTGGCACCAGCGCGAATGTCACCCGGCGAATACCCGGCGCAACTGGCGGCGACGAGTGCGACGCCGATCGCGGTCGATCCGCGTGCAATCGAATTACGCGCGCTCGATGCGCGCGTAGGCCGCATGGTTGTGAATCGACTCATGGTTCTCGACCTCCACCCTGTAACGGCCGATGCGCGCATCGGCGTTCAGGGCCAGCGCCACGTCGCGCACCAGGTCTTCGACGAACTTCGGGTTCTCGTATGCCCGCTCGGTGATCCACTTCTCGTCCGACCGTTTCAACAGGGCCCAGACCTCGCTCGAAGCGTTGTCTTCCGCAAAGCGCACCAGTTCATGCCACTCGACGGGCGCCTTCATTTCGGCGCGGATCGTGACCGTCGAGCGCTGGTTGTGCGCGCCGTAATCCGAGATCTCCTTCGAGCAGGGGCACAGGCTCTTCACCGGCACGGCCACCTCGGCCCAGACCGTTGTGTTGCCGGCGCGAGTTTCGGCAATCCAGCGACCCTGGTAGTCGAGCAAACTGTGTACGCCCGAGACCGGCGCACGCTTGCGCAGGAAGAAGGAAAAGCGCGCTTCGATGCGGCCTTCCGCGGCACCCAGGCGGTGGAGCATCGCCGCCAGGCGCTCGCACAGCGCGGTCGCGTCCAGCGGTGCATCCAACGCCGTCAGATCGTTCAGCCAGGCCACGAAGCGCGACATGTGAGTGCCCTTCTTCTCGGCGGGCAAGGCCACATCGAGATCCCACATCGCTGCGGTGGCCTGCACGACGCCGGCCACGCGCAACTGCAGCGGGTAGCGCACGTCCTTGATGCCGACGCGCTGGATCACGAGACGACGCTCGTCACGCGCGCTTTGCGTGTCGGGGATGTGCAGGGTCTGGGTCGGGTGGGTCATGTTCGGGTCGGTACGGACGCGGTGCAGCATCGCACCCAATGGGCTTGCCTGCCGCCGTGGGGCCTTTGCGTGCGTGCCGCTGTCCTGGCTAGGTCTTCACCCGCACCAGGGCCGGCCGGGCGCCGAAGCGCGCGGCGATCGAGGTGGCGATGCCGTCGGCGTCGAGCCCGTTCATGGCCAGCAGCTTGGCCGGGTCGCCGTGTTCGATGAAGGCATCGGGCAAGCCGAGTGACAGCACCGGCGTCACGATGCCGACCGCGTGCAGGGCTTCCATCACCGCGCTGCCGGCGCCGCCCATCACGCAGCCCTCTTCCACACTGACGATGGCTTCGTGCGTTCGGGCCAGCTCGATCAGGAGTTCGCCGTCGAGCGGCTTGATGAAGCGCATATTGGCCACCGTGGCGTTCAGCCGTTCGGCCGCGGCCAGGGCCGGGTAGAGCAGCGTGCCGAAGGCCAGGATCGCGATGCGCTCGCCCCGGCGGCGCACTTCGCCACGCCCCCAGGGCAACTCGTCGAGCGTACGCCGGACTTCGACGCCGGCTCCGGCGCCGCGCGGGTAGCGCACGGCCACCGGGTGATCGCGTCGGTGCGCCGTGCTGAGCGCCATGCGGCATTCGTTTTCATCGGCCGGCGCGATCAGGCCCAGGTTCGGGATGCAGCGCAGGTAGGCGATGTCGTAGGCGCCGGCATGCGTCGCGCCGTCGGCGCCGACCAGCCCGGCCCGATCGAGCGCAAAGGTGACTGGCAGGTTCTGGATCGCCACGTCATGGATCAGTTGGTCGTAGCCACGCTGCAGGAAGGTGGAATAGATCGCGAGCACCGGTTTCAGGCCCTCGCAGGCCAGGCCGGCAGCGAAGGTGACTGCATGCTGCTCGGCAATGCCGACATCGTGACAGCGCTGCGGGAAGCGCTGGTGGAACTCGACCATGCCCGAGCCTTCGCGCATGGCCGGTGTGATGCCGACCAGCTTCGGGTCGGCCTCGGCCATGTCGCACAGCCACTGGCCGAAGACCTGCGTGAAGGTTTGCTTGGGGGTGGTGGCCGGCTTGACCAAACCGACCGCGGGGTCGAACTTGCCGGGGCCGTGGTAGTTGACCGGGTCGGCCTCGGCCAGCTTGTAGCCGTAGCCTTTTTTCGTCACCACATGCAGGAACTGTGCGCCGGGCAGGTCGCGCAGGTTCTCCAGGGTCGGGATCAGCGAATCGAGGTCGTGGCCGTCGATCGGGCCGACATAGTTGAAACCCAGTTCCTCGAAGATCGTGCCCGGCACGATCATGCCCTTGGCGTGCTCTTCGAAGCGCCGTGCCAGTTCGAACAGCGGCGGCGCATTCTTCAGCACGCTCTTCGCGCCCTCGCGCGCGGTGGCGTAGAACTTGCCGCTCATCAGCCGGGCCAGGTACTTGTTCAGCGCACCGACCGGCGGGCTGATCGACATGTCGTTGTCGTTCAGCACCACCAGCATGTCGGCATGCAGGCCGCCGTGCGACACGCCGGCGTTGTTCATGGCCTCGAAGGCCATGCCGGCGCTCATCGCGCCGTCGCCGATGATGGCCACGGCCTTGCGTTGTTCGCCCTTGATCTTGGCCGCCAGCGCCATGCCCAGCGCGGCCGAGATCGAGGTCGAGCTGTGGGCGGTGCCGAAAGTGTCGTATTCGCTCTCGTCACGGTGCGGGAAACCGCTGATGCCGTTCAATTGCCGCAGGGTGTGCATGCGCTCGCGCCGGCCGGTGAGGATCTTGTGGGCGTAGGTCTGGTGCCCGACGTCCCAGACCAGACGGTCGTTGGGCGTGTCGAACACATAGTGCAAGGCGATCGTCAGCTCGACGGTGCCGAGGTTGCTCGACAGGTGACCGCCGGTCTTGGACACGCTTTGCAGCACGTATTGGCGCAACTCGACCGCCAGCGCCTTCAGCTCGGCGCGCGACAGTCGTCGCAGGTCGGCCGGGCTGTCGATGCGCGACAGCAGCGAGGGGTTTGTCATGGCGTTCATCGCTCAGTTTTCCCGCTCGACGATTTTGTCGGCCAGCAGCGCCAGACGCGCGGCGTGGGCCAGGCCGCTGGCCGCCAACGCGGTGTGGGCCTGGTCGCGCAGCTCGAGCGCATGGCGGCGTGCGGCCTCCAGGCCCATCAGCGAGACATAGGTCGGCTTGTTGTGGTGTTCGTCTTTGCCGGCGGTCTTGCCCAGGGTTTCGGACGCCTGGGTGACATCCAGGATGTCATCGACCACCTGGAAGGCCAGGCCGATCGCGGCACCGTAATTCGCCAGCGCCTGCCAGGCGCCCGCATCGGGGGCGCCACAGGCTGCACCCATCAGCACGCTGGCCTGCAGCAACGCACCGGTCTTGCGCCGGTGCATGTCGCGCAGGCTGGCTTCGTCGAGCGCCATACCGATGCTGGCCAGGTCGATCGCCTGGCCGCCGGCCATGCCGGCGTGCCCCGCGCTGCGCGCCAGCAGCGCGCACAGGCGCGCCTGCAAGGCCGCCGGTACGGCGGCGTCCCCATCGGGGGTCAGGACGTCGAAGGCCAGGGCCTGCATCGCGTCGCCGGCCAGCATCGCCTGGGCCTGGCCGTACTGCACATGCACGGTCGGCTTGCCCCGGCGCAACACGTCGTTGTCCATGCACGGCATGTCGTCGTGGACCAGCGAGTAGGCGTGAATCAGCTCCACCGCCACCGCAGCGCGCAGCGCGCCTTCGACATGGCCGTGGACGGCCTCGCTGGCCGCCAGTACCAGCAAGGGGCGCAGGCGCTTGCCGCCGTCGAGCACGCCGTAGCGCATGGCCTGGCCCAGGCCGGCGGGTGCGCGGGTCGGAACCCAGGCTTCGAGTGCGCGTTCGACCGTGCTTTGCCCCAGCGCGATCCAAGCCTCGAAATCGTCGGATTTCATGCGCCGGACACCCAGGGCTTGAGTTGGCCGTCTTCGAGCACCTTGACCTGCGCCTCGATCGCTGTCAGCCGCGAGCGGCAAGCCTCGAGCAATTCGGCGCCGCGGCGGTAGTTGTCGAGCAATTGATCCAGCGGCAACTGGTCGTCTTCCATGCGCTGCACCAGCTGCTCGAGTTCGGCCAGCGCATCTTCGTAGCGCAGCAGGGGCGCAGCGGGGGCAGTGGCAGGCGGGGCGTTGCGCGGCATCTCGGTGGGTGAAAACCAGGGTGGCATTGTAGTCAGCGGGCGCAGTGGCGAGCGGCTGCATCCGGTCACATATTGATCTGCAACGCATTGGCGCCGGGCTCGGTCGATACAATCCCGCCCTCGCTGCCGAGGCCCCTGCACATGTCCGATCTGAGCATCACCGGTGACGCCTTGCATCGCGCTGCGTCCCAGTTGCCGGTGGCGAGCTACTTCGACGCCGAGCTGTTTTCCCGCGAGCGCGACAGCCTGTTCCGCAACGGCCCGCGCTACGTCGGCCACGCCCTGGTGGTACCCGAGCCCGGCGACTACCACACCCTGGCGCAGGAGGGCGATGGCCGCGCCCTGGTGCGCACCGCCGCCGCTATCGAGCTGGTGTCCAACGTCTGTCGCCACCGCCAGGCCCTGATGCTGCGCGGGCGCGGCCATCGCGGCAGCGGCAACATCGTCTGCCCGCTGCACCGCTGGACTTACGATCTGCACGGCCACCTGATCGGTGCGCCGCATTTCGAGCACGACCCCTGCCTGAACCTTGCCAACTATCCGCTGCAACAATGGAATGGCCTGCTGTTCGAAGCCAATGGCTGCAACGTGGCCACCGATCTGGCCACGCTCGGCGCGCGCGCCGAACTCGATTTCAGCGGTTATGTCTATGACCGCACCTACCTGCACGAATGCGACTACAACTGGAAATCGTTCATCGAGGTCTATCTCGAGGATTACCACGTCGGCCCTTGCCACCCCGGCCTGGGCAATTTCGTCAGTTGCGACGATCTGCAATGGCAGATGGGGGGCGACTTCTCGGTGCAGATCGTCGGCGTGGCGCACTCGGGCGGCGAAGCGCTGGGGCGTGCGGGTTCGCCCGTCTATCGCCAATGGCAGGATGCCGTGCTGCGCTACCAGCGGGGCACGCTGCCGCGCTTTGGTGCAGTGTGGCTGACCTACTACCCCGGCGTGATGGTCGAGTGGTACCCGAATGTGCTGGTGGTTTCGACCCTGATACCGAAGGGCCCGCGCAAGACGCTCAACGTGGTCGAGTTTTTCTACCCTGAAGAGATTGCGGCCTTCGAGCGCGAATACGTCCAAGCGCAGCAAGCGGCATACCTCGAAACCTGCGTCGAGGACGACGAGATTGCCCTGCGCATGGACGCCGGCCGCCAGGCCCTGATGGAGCGCGGCGACGACGACGCCGGCCCCTACCAGAGCCCGATGGAAGACGGCATGCAACACTTCCACGAGTGGTACCGCATGCGGCTGCCGTTGCAGCCGTGACGCAGCGCTGCGGGCCGAGCGCGTGACATGAAGACCCTCATCTGCGCCAGTGATCTGCTCGCCGCCACCCGCGGCGTCAACCCACCCGTCCTGCTCGACTGCAGCTTCGACCTGACTGACGCCGAGGCCGGCGAGCGCGCCTGGCGACAGGGTCATCTGCCGCGATCGCAGTACGTTCATCTCGAGCGCGACCTGGCCGGCGACAAGCGCGACCCCAGCGGCCGTTTCCTCGGCCGCCACCCATTGCCTGAGCGAGGCACCTTTTCACGGCGCCTGGGCCGACTCGGCATCACAGCATCGAGCGCCGTAGTCTGCTGCGACGGGCAGGGCGGCCCGTATGCGTCGCGCGCCTGGTGGCTGCTGCGTTGGATGGGCCATGCCGACGTGGCGGTGCTCGACGGTGGCGTGGCCGCTTGGCGCGAGGCCGGCGGCGAATTGGTCGCCGACGTCACGGTGCCACAGGCAGTCGCGCCCTACCCAAGCCAGGCGCCCGCACTGCCGACGATCGACGCCGACACGCTGCTGTTTCGGCTCGGTCGTGGGCCGCTGATCGACGCCCGCGCGGGCGAGCGCTTCCGTGGCGAAATCGAACCCCTGGACCCGGCCGCCGGCCACATTCCGGGCGCGCGCCAGCGCTTTTTCAAGGACAACCTGGCGCCCGACGGCCGCTTCAAGAGCGCCGCTGCCTTGCGCGCCGAATGGCAGCCGCTGCTGGCCGGCCACGACGCCGGCCAGGTCGTGCAGCAATGCGGCTCGGGCGTCACCGCCTGCCATAACCTGTTGGCCCTGGCCCACGCCGGCCTGGGCGACAGCGTGCTCTACCCTGGTTCGTGGAGCGAATGGTCGGCAGACCCGCGACGGCCCCGGGCGCAAGGCTGAGATGTCCGCCCCCACGCTCGCTTCGCTCGCGGCCCCCCGAGGGCATAAGCGCTAACTTAGTATGACTCATCCTGCTATGCTCCGCA
>CADEDE010000043.1 GCA_902825995.1 uncultured Burkholderiales bacterium | reverse complement strand
CCGGGCGATGCCGCAGGTTGCTGTCGCGCGCCTTCTTGACCGCGTAGTAGTTGATATCGATGACGTTGTCGAGCATGCGCATCGCGGTGGCCACCGTGGCCTTCAGCTTGACCTGGTCGATGGCCCCGTCTTTCAAATGCTGGACCAGGTTCACCGAGCCGAGGTTGCAGACCGCGATCTCGCTCTCGCTGGTATTCAGCGTGATCTCTGTGCACAGGTTGGAGCTGTGCACGACGCCCACATGCTGCTGCGGCGAGCGCACGTTGCAGGCATCCTTGAAGGTGATCCAGGGATGCCCGGTTTCGAACAGCATCGAGAGCATCTTGCGCCACAGATCCTTGGCCGGCATGCGCTTGAAGAGCTTCAACTCGCCGCGATCGACCTTGGCTTCGTAGGCGATGTAGCTGGCCTCGAAGTCCTGGCCGAACTTGTCGTGCAGGTCGGGGCAGTTGCTGGGCGAAAAGAGGGTCCAGTCGCCCCCTTCCATCACCCGCTTCATGAACAGATCCGGAATCCAGTTCGCGGTATTCATGTCATGCGTGCGGCGGCGGTCGTCGCCGGTATTCTTGCGCAGCTCGAGAAACTCCTCGATATCGAGGTGCCAGGTTTCCAGGTAGGCGCAGACCGCGCCCTTGCGCTTGCCGCCCTGGTTGACGGCGACCGCCGTATCGTTGACGACCTTCAGGAAGGGCACCACGCCCTGGCTCTTGCCGTTGGTGCCCTTGATATAGCTGCCCAGCGCACGCACATTGGTCCAGTCGTTGCCCAGGCCGCCGGCGAATTTGGACAACAGCGCGTTTTCCTTCAACGCTTCATAGATGCCGTCGAGATCGTCGGCCACCGTGGTCAGGTAGCAGCTCGACAACTGCGAGCGCCGGGTGCCGCTGTTGAACAGCGTGGGCGTGCTCGACATGAAGTCGAAGCTCGACAGCACGTTGTAGAACTCGATTGCCCGCGCTTCGCGGTCGATCTCGCCCAGCGCCAGGCCCATCGCCACGCGCATGAAGAAGGCCTGCGGCATCTCGATACGCGCTTCGTCGATATGCAGGAAATAGCGGTCGTACAGGGTCTGCAAGCCGAGGTAGTCGAACTGCAGGTCGCGCTCGGCCTTCAGCGCCGCGCCCAGGCGGTCCAGGTCGTACTGCATCAGCTTCTCGTCGAGCAGTTCAGCCGACACGCCCTTCTTGATAAAGCCGGGGAAATATTCGGCGTAGCGCGCGGCCATCTCGGCCTGCGTGACCTCGTCGCCGAGGATCTCGCGGCGGATGGTGTGCATCAGCAAGCGCGCCGTGGCGCGCGTGTAGGCCGGCTCCTTTTCGATCAGCGTGCGTGCGGCCAGGATCGAGGCCTTGTAAACCTCGTCGATCGGCACGCCGTCGTACAAATTTCGCCGGGTCTCATTCAGGATCGGCTCGGCTTTTACGTCGGCGCCCAGATCGGCGCAGGCCGATTCAACCAGGCCCTGTAGCCTGGCATCGTCGAGCGGCACGCGCTGGCCGCGGTCGATGACGGTCAGCGCCTGCGCCGTCGGCTTGACGCGCGCCTGAGACTGCCTGGCGCGCTCCTGCGCACGGCGTTCGCGGTACAGCACGTAGGCACGGGCGACCTCGTGGTGGCCGCCGCGCATCAGGCCGAGCTCAACCTGATCCTGCACATCTTCGATGTGGAAAGTGCCGCCGCCCGGCCGCGAGCGCAGCAGCGCGCGCACCACGGCTTCGGTCAGGCCATCGACCGTTTCACGCACGCTGGCCGACGCGGCGCCTTGCGTGCCATGCACCGCCAGGAAGGCCTTCATCAGGGCCACCGCCACCTTGTTCGGCTCGAAGGCCACGACCGCGCCGTTGCGGCGAATGATCTGGTAGCCCTGGTACGTCGGGTTCGTGGCCGTCGCACCCGCAGCGACAGACAACGGCATCTGCGACAGCAGAGAAGAAGGAGCGATTGCAGGTTGCATGGAAATCCTTGTCGAATTCAATCGCGTGGCCCGCGCGCGCTATTGGACGCGCAGGCCACGCCCGGTTCAAGAAAGCCCGGGGAATCGACCCCAAGAGGGCCGCAGGTGTACCTCGCCTGCACGACCTTCAAGGCGCGCGGCAGAGGCTGCTGTGCCAATGGCTGTGGAAAACATGTGCAAGGCCGGTGGCGTGGTCGTGAACAACGGGCACTACATCTAGCGGTCGGAACCGCATTAGAACACTACTGGTAGCGTACCCCATGCGGGCTTCCACTCATGGCGCGAGGCACCCCGATGGGCGCAAGCGCATGCGTGGGCCACGGCAATCGCAGGCGAAGCCCGCGCCAGTCGAAGCCGCAGCCCGGGTCGCCCTTGCGTCCGGGCGCAATGTGCTCATGCCCGACCACGGCGTCGATCGGATAGCGCCGCGCAGCCGAACGCAGCAGGTGCGCCAGGGCGGCGTATTGCGCAGGCTCGAAGGTTTGGCCTTCGAGGCCTTCGATCTCGATGCCGATCGAGTAGTCATTGCACTGCCCGTGGCCGGCCCATGACGACACGCCGGCATGCCAGGCGCGCTCGTCGCAGGACACGAACTGGACCACGCGACCGTCGCGGCGAACAAAAAAATGTGCCGACACGCGCAGCTCGCGCAGGCTTTCGAAATACGGATGTGCGCCGTGATCGAGCCGATTCGTGAAGAAGCGCTCGACCGCATCGCCGCCATAGAGGCCGGGCGGCAGGCTGATCGAATGCACCACCGCCAGGGCGATACGTTCGCCGCTCGGCCGGCGGTTGAAATTGGGCGACGCGACACGGCGCGCATGGCGCCACCAGCCGTCGAGCCAGACTGCGCGTCTCAAGCGTCAATCGCCGCTGTCGGCGCCAGCCACCACCACGCCCAGGCGCGCCATGCGGTAGCGCATCTGGCGCAGCGACAGGCCCAGGCTCGCGCCGGCCGCCGTGCGGTTGAAGCGGTGGCGCTCGAGCGAGCGCGTCAGGATGTCGCGCTCGACCGCGTCGAGGTGACTGACCAGGTCGCTGGGCAGGCTGGGTTCGCTGCCAGGGGCCGCCGCCGCCACGGCCTCGGCGATGCGCGCGTCGAGTTCGGCGTGATCGGTCTCGACGAAGACTTCGTCCTCCAGGCCGAGATCCTCGCCTGCAATCACGTCGCCACCGGACAGGGCAACCGCGCGATGCAGCAGGTTTTCGAGTTCGCGCACGTTGCCCGGGAACGGGTGATTCGCGAGCCGCGCGAAGGCCTCGCGCGACAAGGTCGGCGTCGGCGAAACGCCGGCGTCGCGGGCAATGCGTTCGAGCAGCGCGGCAGAAATCGGCGCCAGATCGTCAGCCCGCTCACGCAAGGGCGGCACGCGGATCTGGATGACATTCAGGCGGTAAAAAAGATCCTGGCGGAAATTGCCGGCCTGCAACTCGTTGGCCAGATCCTTGTGTGTCGCGCTCAGCACACGCACGTTGATCGGCGCCTCGGTCACCGCGCCGATCGGCCGCACCGAGCGCTCCTGGATCACGCGCAGCAGCTTGCTTTGCATGGCCAGCGGCAGGTCGCCGATCTCATCGAGAAACAGCGTGCCGCCATGCGCAGCCTGGAAGAAGCCGTCCCGATCTTCGGTAGCGCCGGTGAAGGCGCCCTTGCGGTAGCCGAAGAATTCGGCTTCGAGCAGATGCTCGGGGATGGCGCCGCAATTGACGGCGATGAAAGGCTGGCCGGCGCGCGGGCTGACATCGTGGATCGCCCGCGCGACCAGTTCCTTGCCGGTGCCCGATTCGCCCTGCACCAGCACCGGCGCCATGCTGCGCGCCACCTTCTCGATCAGCGAGCGCACCTGCTGCATCGCCGCCGATTGGCCCGACAGGCGGCGCAGCGCCGGCGCGAGGGCATCGGCCGGCGGCGTCACGCGCGGCGCAGCGCCGCGCGTCAGGTCGGGCGGCGCCACGCGCGCCGTTTCGCGCCCACTGCGAATCGCCGCGGGCGCCGCACCACCCGAACTGGGCAGGTTCGATGGCACCACCGTCGGCGCGCTCTGCGGCGCGCGGCCGAGCGCAGACGCCACGACGGAACGAAACTGGCGTAGATCGACCGGCTTGGTCAGGTAGTCGTAGGCCCCGGCCTTGAGCGCTTCAACCGCATTCTCGGCCGAACCGTAGGCGGTGATCACGATGGCCTTCTCGCGCCGGCTGCCCTGCTCCAGCTTGGTCAGCAGGTCCAGGCCGCTGCCGTCGGGCAGGCGCATATCGGTGATCACGGCGCTGTAGCTACGGTCCTTCAGATGCAGCAGCGCCTCTTCGACCGAACCAGCGGTTTCGACGTCATAGCCCTCGCGCAGCAGCGTCAGCTCGTACAGCGTGCGCAGGTCGGGCTCGTCGTCAACGACGAGCAGGCTGAAGTGGGCAGGGGCGTTTTGGCTCATGGAAGCAGACGGTTCTGGCTCGGCGTTGGCGCAGTGTCCGCAGCGACCCGTGCCGTCACCAGGAATTCATTGCGATGCGGACTGCCATCCGGGTGCTGCCAGTAGTCGATGCTGCCGCCATAGCGTTCGCACAGCTCGCGGCAAATATACAGGCCCAGTCCGGTGCCCCGGCTGCGCGTCGAAAAAAAGGGCTCGAACAGGTAGGGCTCGATATCGGCCGGGATCGGGTCGCCGTCGCTGGCCAGCGACAAGCGCGCCTGTGCACCGCCGAGCGCTTCGGCGCGCAGCACGATCGCGCCCGGCCTGTTGCTGGCGTAGCGCCGCGCGTTGTCGAGCAGATTCACCAGCACGCGGCGCAGGTGTTCGGGCTCGAACAGCACCGTCATCGGTTCGTGCGGCAACTCGACGTGCAGCCGGCTACCGCTGCCGAGCGCGAACTGGCTGGTGCGGGCCCAGTCGGCCACGATGCGGCCGACCTCGGCGCCGAGGTCGATCGTGCGCGGCGTGGCGTCGATGCCGGGCGCCACTTCCATCACGTCATCGACCAGCCGCTTGAGCCGCTCGACGTTGTCGGCGACCATCGTGGTCAGCATCTGCTGCTCCGCACCGACCACCTCTTCGGCCAACAGCGCATTGGCCTGCGCGATAGCCGCCAGCGGGTTGCGGATCTCATGCGCAATGCCGGCCGACACGCGGCCCATCGCGGCCAGCTTTTCCTGCCGCGTGCGGGCCTGCACACTGCGCAGGTCTTCGACGAAGACAACGCAGAAAACTTCGCCCGCGGCGTCGGCTTCACCGGCAGTCGCATGCGCCGCGCGGCTCGCCCGCGGCCGTGTGAAGCGCGCACGCAGACGCAGCGTGCGCGTCACACCGCCCGCAAAATGCAGCGCCAGGTCACGCGCACCCTCGGGCCAGCGACCGGCCTCGAAGGCGAGTCGCGCCAGCGCCGACAACTCGGCCCAGGCTGGCTCGTCCTGCAACTGGAACGGTGCCGCAGGGCCCAGGCCCTGCATCGCCAGTAGGCGCCGCGCAGCGGGGTTGGCGGCGCGCACACGGGTACGGCGGTCGATGACCAGCACGCCGTCGGCCATTTCCTCGATCACCAGCCGATTCAACTGCGCTTGCTGGCGCGCCAGCTCGAGGCTGCCGCGGGCCGTCATCTCCTCGCGCGCCAGGCGACTGGCCAGTTCGCCGGTGAGCAGGGTGATGACGAAAAAGCCTATGCCGGCCAGGCCTGCCGGCGTCATCGTTGCGGCCAGGTCGCCGAGATGCAGACCGCTTTGCCAGGCTGCCGCGAGCAACATCAAGGCCACGGCGGCGGCCGTGGCCAGTGCCGGCAGGCGTGCCGTCAGCACGCCGGCCATCAGCACCGGCAAGACCAGCAGGGCAACGTAGTTGAAAGCCGTGCCGGGCGCCAGCGCGTGCAGGGCCGAGAAGGTCAGCAGATCAAAGCCGATCGTGGCCAGCCACTGGCGCCGCGTCAGGCGCGTTTGCGCGCGCGCCGCGCCGCGAAACCGCGGCAGTATCCACAGCGTCAGCGCCTGCGCGGCATACAGGACGCACACCGTCAGGGCCAGCGGCGAACGAGCGCCGAGCAGGTTGCCGAGCAACTGCGTCAACAACAGCGCCACGCCGAGTACCGCGCGCGCACCGACGAAGATGCGGTACAGGCGCTCAAAGGTGCTGCTGCCGGCCGAAACGATGCGCCGCGCCTGCCGCGACAGGAAGCGGCTGTCGGCCGGCTGCGAAGTCTCGCCCCAGCCATGCACGAACCCGCTGCGCTCGGCACCGTCGGCTTCTTCGCCGCGCCTGCCGCCGTCGGCGCCAACACCGGGGGCGCCCAGCAGCGAATCGTCGGGCGCCTGCGTGGCCGGCCACGGCTCGTTGTCGCGGTTTGCGCCACGGCGATCGCCGCGCCGGCGATCGCGCCGATCGCGGCGCTCGCCTTGGTTGGGCTGCGCCGTGGCAGGCGCTGCCGATTCAGTCATTGCCAGGCCACGCCGCGTGCCGCGGCGGGAGTGACGACTTTATGGCACACGCGGGCCGGCATCGCGGTGCGCCTCGCTGCAATAAGCCTGGCCACGCACTTGCAGCGCCAGGCTGCCGGGCAGATGCACGCCGCAATGCGCACAAGTCACCATGCCCTCGACCTGCGGCGCCGGTCGCGCGGCCGGGCTGTCGCGCCGCGCCTTTTTGGCGCGTCGGCGCGAGCTGCCCAGCAACAACCAGACCAGCAGCAAGACCGCAATCAACACCACCACGAGTTTCATCGCAACCGACTCCTCAGCCACTGCGGTGCAGGATGACCTCGAGCACGAAGCGCGAGCCCATGTAGGCCAGCAGCAGCAACACCCCGCCGGCATAGACCCAGCGCGTCGCCTGACGGCCGCGCCAGCCGCGCCAGTGACGGCCCCCGATCAGCACGGCAAACATGGCCCAGCCGAGCAGCGACAACACGGTCTTGTGATCCCAGCGCCAGGGCGCCATCGACGCGCCGAGCAGCAAGGCGCTGGTCAGCACGACGAAGCCGACTTCGACGAAGCGAAAGGTCAGCCGCTCGAGTTGCATCAAGGGCAGCGGGCCGGGAGCCGGCGCGCGCGGGACAGCGCGGCTGCGCAGCCGGCGCTCGGCGGTATCGAGCAAGCCGGCATGCAGCACGGCCACGGCCAGCAGGCCGTAGGAGACAACGCCCAGCAGCCAGTGCAACGGCAACCAGGGTGACCCGGCCTGCGGCCGCGATTCGCCGGGAAAGATTGCCGCCAGCAACACCACCGCCGCGCCGGCCAGGGCCAGCACGCGGCGCACCGCCGGCAGCGGCAGCAACCGGTTCTCGATGCTGTGCACGGCGAGCACGATCCAGACCGTGGCCGACAGGGCCGGCGCGAAACCAAAGCGCGCGCCGGGGATATCGGCGCCGACGCCAAAGACGTCGAGCGCCAGGCTCGAGGCATGGGCCAGCCAGCCAATGGCCAGCGCGGCCTCGGGCCAGCGCGCACGCGCGGGCCACGGCCAGGCCGCAGCAACGTAGCCGGCCATCGCCACCAGACCGGCCGCCCAGGCCACGCTCAGTGCCATCGGCCCCAGACTCGCAAAGCTAAACTCATAGGGTCAGTGTACTTTCGGCTGCCGCCGCTCTCGATGGCCTCGACCCTTTCCGATCGCCTGTCACGCCTGGTCAAGACCCTGCGCGGCCAGGCCCGCATCACCGACAGCAACGTCGCCGACATGCTGCGCGAGGTGCGCATGGCCCTGCTCGAAGCCGACGTGGCCTTGCCGGTGGTACACGATTTCATCCAGCGGGTGAAAGCCAAGGCGCTGGGCCTGGAAGTCACAGGCTCGCTGAACCCGGGCCAGGCCCTGGTCGGGGTCGTGCACAAGGAATTGGCGGCGACGATGGGCGAAGGGGTCAGCGATCTGAACCTCGCGACGCAGCCCCCGGCGGTGATCCTGATGGCCGGCCTGCAGGGGGCGGGCAAGACCACGACCACCGCCAAGCTGGCCAAGCTGCTGATCGAAAAGCGCATGAAAAAGGTGCTGACGGTCTCGGCCGACGTCTATCGCCCGGCGGCGATCGAACAATTGAAGGCGGTGACCCGGCAAGCCGGCGCCGAGTGGTTTGCCTCGACACCGGACCAGCAGCCGAGCGACATTGCGCTGGCCGCGCTCGACCATGCCAGGCGCCACTATTTCGATGTACTGCTGGTCGATACCGCCGGCCGGTTGGCGATCGACGAAGCCTTGATGGCCGAGATCCGGGCCTTGCATGCGGCCCTGAACCCCGTCGAAACCCTGTTCGTGGTCGATGCCATGCAGGGCCAGGACGCGGTCAATACGGCCAAGGCCTTCAAGGAGGCGCTGCCGCTGACCGGCGTGGTGCTGACCAAGCTCGACGGCGATTCGCGCGGCGGCGCGGCGCTGTCGGTGCGCCAGATCACCGGCGCGCCGATCAAATTTGCCGGCGTCTCGGAAAAGATCGACGGCCTGGAGGTCTTCGACGCCGAGCGCCACGCCGGCCGCGTACTCGGCATGGGCGATATCCTGGCCCTGGTCGAAGAGGTGCAAAAAGGCGTCGATCTCGACGCCGCGCAAAAGCTGGCCGACAAGGTCAGGAGCGGAAACGCCTTCGACCTCAACGACTTCCTGGCCCAGATTTCACAAATGAAGAAGATCGGCGGTTTGTCATCGCTGATGGACAAGCTGCCCAGCCAGATGACCGCCAAGGCCGGCAACCTGGGTGCCGCCGATATGGACCGCGCCGAGCGCGACGTGCGGCGCATGGAAGGCATCATTTGTTCGATGACCGCGCTGGAGCGGCGCAAACCGGAGCTGATCAAGGCCACCCGCAAGCGCCGCATCGCCGCCGGCGCCGGGGTTCAGGTGCAGGAGGTCAACCGCCTGCTCAACCAGTTTGAGCAGATGCAGGGCATGATGAAAAAAATGAAGGGCGGCGGCCTGATGAAGATGATGAAGCGCATGGGCGGCCCCGGCGCGATGAAGGGTTTTGCGCGCTGACGCCGCGCGGCGGGCGGCGGCGCATCGACGAACTTGGGGATGTCCGTGCGTCAACTGGGCGCGTATCGTGCAGAGCCTTTCCCTTTTCGCTCCTCACAACCCGGCATACTTCCAACCATGTCGATCGAAATTCTGGCCTTGCTGGCGCTGTTGGGGGCCGCGGTCGCGGGATATGTGCTGTACAAAAAGCACAGCAGCCCGACCGCAGCGGCCGACAACCCAGCCATGCGCGAGCGCGAAGATCTCGACACCGTGGCCGCGTGGCCACCCGAAGTCACACGCCTGCTGAGCGGCGGCGAGCGCGCCGCCCACGAAAGCCTGGTCAAGGCCCTGCCGGAATGCATGATCTTCTCGCAGGTGCCGCTGGCCCGCTTCATCCGCGTGCCGCGCCGGCATTCCTACGCCGAGTGGCTGACGCGCGTGGGCCACCTGAGCGTCGATTTCCTGATCTGCGACCGCGCCTCGCTGGTCATCGGCGCAGTCTCGCTTCACGCCATGCAGGAAAGCGAACGCGCGGCGCGGCGGCGCGCGCGCATGTCGCGGGTGCTGAAGGCCGCCGGAATAAAGGTCTTCGCCTGGCGCGAGCAATCCATACCAACCCCGGAATCGGCGCGCGAGCAGATCCTCCAGCGCACCGGCGCGATCGATCCAACGCTGCCGCCGATCACCATCGGAACGCCGAAGACGCTGAAACCGGCCCTCGCCGCCACCGGCAACGGCAAACTCCCGGTGCCCGAGGTTCTGGCCGTGGCGCCCGCCGATGGGCCGCGCCACGAACCGCCGTCATCGACCTGGTTCGACGACCTCGACAGCGGCCCGACGCCGCTGGATCCGGCGCGCAAGCGGCCAACCCCTCCCTGAATCCGCGCGCGGGTCAGTCGAGCAGGGCCTGGGCGAATTCCTGCGCGTCGAAGGTTTCCAGATCCTCGAGGGTTTCGCCGACGCCGATGAAATAGACCGGCACCGCGCCGCCGGGCCGCTCACGCGCCCACAGTGCAATGGCCGCCAGCACGCCGCCCTTGGCCGTGCCGTCGAGCTTGGTCAGCACCAGGCCGGTGAGTTGCAGGGCCGCGTCGAAAGCCTTGACCTGGGCCAGCGCGTTCTGCCCGGTATTGCCGTCAACGACCAACAGCACTTCGTGCGGCGCACCCACTTGTGCCTTGGCAATCGTGCGCTTGATCTTCTTCAGCTCTTCCATCAGGTGCAGTTGCGTGGGCAGGCGCCCGGCGGTATCGGCAATGACCACATCGCAGCCGCGCGCGCGGCCGGCGCTCACCGCGTCGAAAGTCACTGAGGCCGGATCGCCGCCCTCCTGGCTGACGATTTCGACCTGGTTGCGCCCGGCCCACACGGCGAGCTGCTCGCGCGCCGCGGCGCGGAAGGTGTCGGCGGCGGCGAGCAACACCTTTTGCTGCGAGTCGGCCAAATGCCGCGTCAGCTTGCCGATGCTGGTGGTCTTGCCGGCGCCGTTGACGCCAACGACCATCATGACCGTCGGTGGCGTGGCTTGCAGCTCGAGCGGGCGCTGCAGGGGCAGCAGCAATTCGGCCAACGCCTGCGCCAGCAAGGCCTTCACCGCGGCCGGCTCGTTGGCCTGCTGCGCCTTGACGCGGCGCTTCAGATCGGCGAGCAGGAACTCGGTGGCCCTGATTCCGGCATCGGCCATCAGCAAGGCAGCCTCGAGATCCTCGTACAGCGCGTCGTCGATGCGCGTACCGGTGAAGACTTGCGCGAGGCTCGACCCGGTCTTGCGCAAACCCGAGCGCAGGCGCTCCAGCCACGGCTTGCGCTCTGGCAGGGGTTCGGATTGTGGCGTGGACGGGAACTCGACCCGCGGCTCGGCGGCGGGCTTTTTCTTGAAAAAACTGAACATCGGGAGGGAGCTGCGCCAGTGTCGGGGATCCGGCGTATCCGGCAACCCGCGCCGTTATAATTGCAAATTCAGGCGCTTTAGCTCAGTCGGTTAGAGCGACGGAATCATAATCCGCAGGTCCGGGGTTCGAATCCCTGAAGCGCCACCAAGCAACACCCTAGCCCAAGCTGAAGCGCCTGGCCCCGTGAGCGCAGTGCTGTTGCCGCCGCCGATCAGCGCCGCGGGCGCCGTCGATGCCGCGCTTCGCGAGCACGGCCACGCGGTGCTCGACGCGGCGGGCTTGTACGCGTCGCTCGGCGCCGCGCCGGCTGCGCTCGACGCCTGGCCCGCGTATTGGAACCGCCTGCCGCCCGACACGCACCTGCGCGACGGCGGGCGCTACCGCCGGCGCCGCCACAGCGCCTTCGTCGTCGAAGGCGCGAGCGTGAGCGCTGCGCCGCAGCGTGCGCATTGGCAGCCGGTGGAATACAACGCCCTGCACGGCGGCTTCGAACGCTGGTTCGAACCGCTCGAGCCGGCCTTGCTGGCCGAACCGCTGTGGCCGCGCCTGCTGCTTTGGCTGGCTGCGCGCGCGTCGGCGCTGCGCGGCGCGCAGCCCTGGTTCGTCGAAGCGCATCCGTTTCGCATCGACACCACCGGCGGTATCGGCCGGCCCACGCCCGAAGGCGCACACCGCGACGGCGTGGATCTCGTCGCCGTGCTGCTGGTGGCGCGCGAGGGCGTCAAGGGCGGCGAGACGCGCGTCTTCGATGCTGCCGGCCCGGCCGGCCTGCGCTTCACGATGAGCCAGCCCTGGACCACGCTGCTGCTCGACGACGCCCGCGTGATCCACGAAACCACGCCGATCCAGCCGCTCGATGCGGCGCAGCGCGGTTACCGCGATACCCTGGTGGTCACGCTGCGGGCGGGTGGATTTCAGGGGCCGGGGCAGGGGTGAGGCCATGTGCGGGGGCTGGAACGAGAGCCGTCGTGGCAGTTTGTCAGCGGCACCGGGCCGTCACGCGATGTCCGGCGTGCGTCAAGCTGACGCATATCAAGGCGCAGCGGACCCCGTTGCCGGACAGTACAAGCCTTGTGAACAGCGCCGGGGCGGCTTCGGCAACAGGGCCATGCGCGACGCGCCTTCCGTATCCGATCGGATGTCACGGCTCGTGGCCGTTGGCCTGCGCGCGCTGCGCATCGCCGGGCGCGAGTTGTTGCCCATCGTGCAGGGCGGCATGGGCGTGGGCCTATCGGCGCACCGCCTGGCCGGCAGCGTGGCCGCGATGGGCGCGGTCGGCACGATCTCGTCGGTCGATCTGCGCCGCCATCACCCCGATCTGATGGCCCTGACCGGCCACCTGCGCGTCGGGCCCGAGGCCAAGGCGGCGATCAATGCCGCGAACCTCGAGGCCTTGGCGCGCGAGGTTCATGCCGCGCGCGCCGTGCGCACGCATTGGCTGTCCAACTACCTCGCGGCCGAGCCGCGCCTGCAAGCCAACGCCCATGTCAAGCCGCGCTGCATCCTGGCCTTCGATTGCCTGACGCAATGCGGCCTGGGCGCTTTGCCTTTCGGCACCCGGATCGCCACCGTGCCGGCCCTGCTCGAGCGCCTGCTCACGCCCGGCGTGGCCCTGGGCACACCCGCCGCGGCATGAAGACGATTCGGCTGCACGAAGCTACGCCCCCGCTCGGGCCGCCGCCCGCGTCGCGGTGGCAGTTCGGGCGCCTGCTCACGGCGCCGCACCGCCTGGGCTTCGCGGCGGGCGCGGCACTGCTGGCGACGAGCGCCCTATGGTGGGCCGCGGTCCTGGCGGCGCGCAAAATCGGCGTCGAATTGCCGTGGGCGGTGGCGCCGTTGCTGGCGCATGGCCTGCTGATGGCGCTGGGCTTCATGCCGCTGTTCATGACCGGCTTCCTGTTCACGGCGGGGCCGCGCTGGCTCGACGTGCCGCCGGTGAGCGCAACGGCGCTGCGCAATCCCGTGTTGCTGATGCTGGCCGGCTGGGCGCTCGCGCTGCCGGGGTTCCATCTCGCCGCGGGCCTCGCGGCGGCCGGTATTGCGGCGCTGGCCCTGGGCTGGAGCTGGCTGGTGCTGCGCTTCGTGAGCCTGCTGCGTGCAAGCCGTGCGCCCGACAAATTGCACGCCAGGCTGGTAGCGAGTGCGGCCGCGATCGGTGCCCTGGCGATGCTGTGGGCGGCGGTCGCGATCGGCGCCGGCCATGCGGGCGCGCTGCGCGCCGCCACGCAGTGCGCGTTATGGGGGTTCCTGGCACCGGTCTTCGCCAGCGTCTCGCACCGCATGTTGCCCTTCTTCACCGCCAGCGCGCTGCCGACCATGGACGCCTGGCGGCCGAACACGCTGCTGTGGGCGATGCTGGCCGCGATCGCGACCGAGCTGGCGTTTGCCGTCGCCGAACTCGGGTGGTGGCCGCTGCCGGCAGCGGCGCGCTGGCTGCAGGTGGCCATCGAGTTGCCCGCGGCGCTGCTGCTGCTCTGGCTGGCCCTGCGCTGGGGCCTGGTACAAAGCCTGAAGGTTCGCCTGCTGGCAATGCTGCATATCGGCTTCCTGTGGCTGGGCATTGCCTTCGCGCTCGGCGCTGTATCTCATGCGCTGATGGCCGCCAGCGGCGGCGAGCATTCGCTGGGCTTGGCGCCACTGCACGCGCTGACGATGGGCTATCTGGGCAGCACCCTGCTGGCGATGGCCACCCGCGTGGCCGCCGGGCACAGCGGCCGGCCGTTGGCTGCCGACAATATCGCCTGGACGCTGTTCTGGACCCTGCAGTGCGCCGTGCTGCTGCGCCTGGCCCACGCGCTGTGGCCGGCGGCCGGCGCGGTGCTGTTGCTGGCCGCCGTCGGCGCCTGGGCCGTGGCGATGGTCGGCTGGGCCCTGCGCTATGGCAACTGGCTGGGCCGGCCGCGCAGCGACGGCCGGCCGGGTTAGCGGCGGGCGGCCTACCCCGACTCGATAGCCCTGCGTTTGAAATGGATCAAAGCCGCGCGGCCCTGGCGGCGAGGATGATGTGGGTTTTCATCCAGCCGGATCCGCGCCTTGACCGCCACCAAGAATTCCAAATCCGCCGCCGCCCTCGGCGCGCTGCCCGCACAAACCATCAGCGCCGAAGTCCTGCGCGAAAAATACGCCAAGGGCGACGAGCAGAGCATCGCCGACGTGCACCGCCGCGTCGCGCGCGCCCTGGCCGATGCCGAGGCACCCGACGAGCGCACGGCGTGGGCCGAGCGATTTGCCAAGGCGCTGGATGCCGGCTTCATCCCGGCCGGGCGCATCCAGTCGGTGGCCGGTACCGGCCTGGCCGCGACGCTGATCAACTGCTTCGTGCAGCCGGTGGGCGATTCGATCACGCAGATCGACGACGGCCACCCGGGCATCTATACCGCGCTGGCCGAAGCCGCCGAGACCATGCGCCGCGGCGGCGGTGTCGGCTACGATTTTTCGCGCATCCGCCCGCGCGGTGCCTGGGTCGGCGCCACGCAAAGCTCGGCCTCGGGGCCGGTCAGCTATATGCGCGTCTTCGACCGCTCCTGCGAAACCGTCGAATCGGCCGGCGCGCGGCGCGGCGCGCAGATGGGCGTGCTGCGCTGCGACCATCCCGACGTCGAAGAATTCGTCCACGCCAAGGATCGCGGCGATTTGAAGAATTTCAACATCTCGGTCGGCGTGACGGATATCTTCATGCAGGCCGTTCGCGACGGCGGCGATGTGGAACTCGTGCACAAGGCCGAACCCGGTGCGGCGCAGAAAGACAGCGGCGCCTACCGGCGCGGCGACGGCCAATGGGTCTATCGCAAGCTGCCCGCGCGCGATCTGTGGGCGCAGGTCATGCACGCCACGTACGACCACGCCGAGCCGGGCGTGCTCTTCCTCGACACCATCAATCGCGACAACAACCTGGCCTATTGCGAGAGCATCAGCGCGACCAACCCCTGCGTCACCGCGGATGCCTGGGTGATGACCGGCGACGGCCCGCGCCAGGTGCGCTCGCTGATCCGCCAGCGCTTCACCGCCATCGTCGATGGCAAGCCTTTCGCGGTCGAATCCGAGGGCTTCTTCGCCACCGGCGAGAAACCGGTATTGCGGCTCTTGACGCGCGAGGGCCACCAGCTGCGCCTGACGGCCGAGCATCCGGTGCGCCGCGTGACGCGCAAGACGCGTTACCTGTGCGAAAGCGCGTGGACGCATGCCGGCGAGTTGCGCGCAGGCGATGAAATCCTGCTGCACGACCACCGCGCGCTGGCCGGTTGGGAGGGTGCGCACACGCGGCAAGAGGGCTACCTGATCGGCCTCTTGATCGGCGACGGCATGCTCGAGCAAGACAAGGCCGTGCTCTCGGTCTGGGCGCCCGAATTGAAGGCGGTCGGCAATGGCCAGGCCGCGATGCCGCGCGGCGTTGGTGGCGTGATGCGGGCGGCCGAGGCCGCCGCGCGCACGCTGCCTCACCGCGCCGATTTCAAGGGCTGGCAGCGCGCTATCGAAGGCCGGGGCGAGCAGCGCCTGGTGTCGGGCGCGCTGCGCAAATTGGCGCTCGAACTCGGCATGGCGCCGGGCAGGAAGCCGATCACCGCAGCGATGGAAGAAGCCTCTTCCGATTTCGCGGCCGGCCTGCTGCGCGGGCTCTTCGATGCCGATGGCTCGGTGCAAGGCCAGCAGGAAAAAGGCGTCAGCGTTCGCCTGACGCAATCGGACATCCCGACCTTGCAGGCCGCGCAGCGGATGTTGCTGCGCCTGGGCATTGCCAGCACGATCTACAACGAGCGGCACGAGGCTGGCGCCAAGAGCCTGCCCGATGGCCAGGGCGGCCAACGCGACTACGCCGTGCGCGCCGTGCACGAGCTGGTCGTCAGCGGCGAAAACCTCGCGCGCTTCGCCGAGGTCGTCGGCTTCGAGGACGAGACCAAGGCCGAGCGCCTGCAGCAGTCGCTGGCCGGCTACCAGCGCGAGTTAAACCGCGAGCGCTTCACCGCCAGCGTCGAGGCGATCGAGGCCGATGGCATCGAGCCCGTCTTCGATGTCAGCGTGGCCGATGTGCATGCCTTCGACGCCGACGGCCTGATGGTCCACAACTGCGGCGAACAGCCGTTGCCCGCCTACGGCTGCTGCTGCCTGGGCTCGATCAACCTGACCCGCTTCGTGCAGCGCCCGTTCGCCGCCGATGCGGCGTTCGACGAAGCCGGCTTCGAGCAGCTCGTGCGCACATCGGTGCGCATGCTCGACAACGTGCTCGACGCAACCATGTGGCCGCTGCCGCAACAGCATGAAGAGGCGCGGCACAAGCGCCGTATCGGCCTGGGCTTCACCGGCCTGGGCGATGCGCTGGTGATGCTGGGCCTGCGCTACGACACGGCGCCCGCGCGCGCGATGGCGCAGCGCATCGCCGAGCGCATGCGCGATGTGGCCTATGACGCCTCGGTCGATCTGGCCATCGAACGCGGCGCCTTCCCGCTCTTCAATGCCGATCTGTATTTGTCGGGCGGCAGCTTCGCCTCGCGCCTGCCGCCCGCGCTGAAGGAGCGCATCCGCACGCATGGCGTTCGTAATTCGCACCTGCTGTCGATCGCCCCCACCGGCACCATCAGCCTGGCCTTCGCCGACAACGCCAGCAACGGCATCGAGCCGGCATTCAGTTGGAGCTATGTGCGCAAGAAGCGCCAGCCCGATGGCAGCTTCGCCGAGCACGCGGTCGAGGACCATGCCTGGCGCCTCTTCAAACATATGAAGGGCGCCGATGCGCCGCTGACCAGCGCCTTCGTCAGCGCGCTCGAAATGAGCGCCCAGGCCCATGCCGAAATGGTCGCCGCGGTGGCGCCCTTCATCGATACCGCGATCAGCAAGACGGTGAATGTGCCGGCCGATTACCCCTATGCCGATTTCGAGCAGCTCTATCACCAGGCCTGGTCGCTCGGCCTGAAGGGCCTGGCCACCTACCGGCCCAACGCGGTGCTCGGCAGCGTGCTCAGCACGCAGCCCGCGCCCTTGAAGGTCAGCGACCCGAACCGCCGCCTCGCGCTCGAAGCACCCGCCGTGCCGGTGCTGAATTCACTGCGCTGGCCCGGCCGGCCCGAGCTGCCCGGCGGCAACTCGGCCTGGACCTACATGATCGAGCATCCCTTCGGCTCGTTCGCACTCTTCGTCGGCGATGTGCCGCGCGACAGCGTGAACGGCCGCGGCGCGCAACCGCAACCCTTCGAAGTCTGGGTCAACGGCGCCGAGCAACCGCGCGGCCTGGGCGCGCTGGCCAAGACCCTGTCGATGGACCTGCGCAGCAACGATGCCGCCTGGCTGCAATTGAAGCTCGACGCATTGGCCACGGTGGCCGAAGAGCGGCCCTTCGAGATGCCCTTCCCGCCGCACGGCGAGCGCCGGCCCTTCCCCGGCGTCGTTGCGGCGACCGCGGCCGTGATCCGCTGGCGCTGCGAACAGCTCGGCACCTTGCCGCCGCAAGCGGGCGGCGCCACGCCGGTGATGGATGCGCTGTTCGCGCGCAGCGAGCCGCACACCGACCCCTCGGGCACGCTGGCCTGGGCGGTCGATATCGACAACCCCGCCAGCGGCGAAGCCTTCACCGTGACACTGAAGGAGGTCACCCTGCCGGGCCAGACCGCGGGGGGCATTGCGGGCCAAGCCGTGACGCGCCCCTGCGCGCTGGCGCTGGCCGGCAACTACCCGCGCGCGCTGGACGGCCTGGCACGGCTGTTGTCGCTCGATATGCGCGTCATCGACCCGGCCTGGATCGGCATGAAGCTGCGCAAGCTGCTCAACTACGCCGAGCCGCTGGGCCATTTCATGGCCTTCATCCCCGGCCAGCGCAAGCAGCAGACCTGGCCCTCCACGGTGGCCTACCTGGCGCGCCTGGTGATCCACCGTTACGCCATGCTCGGCGTGCTCGACGAAGAAGGCTATCCGCTGCGCGAGATGGGCGTGCTCGACGCGCCGCGCAGCGGCCAGGCCAATACCGTGCAGCCCGGCCGCCCCTGCCCCGAATGCGGCAACGCCAGCGTGATCCACAAGGACGGCTGCGATTTCTGCACCGCCTGCGGCTATGTCGGGCAATGCGGATGAACTACGCCGCGGCGGTGCGCGCCAGGTTGGCGGCGATGAGCGCCGCGGCCAGCGTCACCAGCCAGGAGAAATACACCCACAGCAGGAAGACCGGAAGCACCGCGAAGCCGCCGTACACCGCCTTGTAGGTCGGTAACTTCAGCAGGTAGGCCGCGAAGCCGCGCTTGCCCAGCTCGAGCGCGACGCTGGCGATCAGGCCGCCGGCGATCGCATCGCGCCAGCGCACCCGCGTATTCGGCAGGTAGTGGAACAGGCAGGCCAGGCCCAGGCAGCTCAGTGCCGGCGGGCCCAGGTTGAGGACGAAGCTGGCCGCGGGCGGCAGGGGCCCGATCCAACCCATCGACACCCCCAGCACATACGATGTGGCCCACAGGCTTACCCCGAGGGCCGGCGGGCCCACGGCGAGGATCAACAGGTACAGCCCGACCCGCTTGAGGAAGGGGCGATTGCGTTTTACGTTCCAGATCCGGTTGAGGGCGTTCTCCACCGTCAGCAGCATCGCCAGCGCGGTCAGCAGCAGGAACGACGACCCCACCAGGGTCAGCTCGCTCGCATTGGCGGCGAACTGGTGCAGATGCTTCAGCACCGTGCGCGCGATATCCGCCGGCAACAGGCTCCGCAACAGATGCTCCTCGAGCGCGGCCGCGAAGCGGTCGAAGATCGGGAACCGCGTGAACAGCGCGAAGCTCACCGCCAGCAGCGGCACGCTGGAGAGCAGGGTCGTGAAGGTCAGGCTGCCCGCCGCCTGGGGCAGGCGTTCCTGCCTGGCGCGGCGGATGATGAGGCGAGTCAGGTTGAACATGCGTCGTGCAAGGGATTGTCCAGCCGACAGGGCTGGCGTCGGGGCCGGGCGATTGTGGCTGGCGATGATCGCGATGGCGCAGTGCTTGATGCGGCCATCGCTGAAAAGGCACGAGAATCAAGCACCCTTGCTGACCTGTGCGTTACCCAGCCAAACTGTCCCGATGACCCTAGTCAAATCCAAACAGCGCGTTGCCGACCACGGGGAAGTCTTTACGCCCGGGTGGATGGTCGAGGCCATGCTCGACCTCGTGAAGGACGAAACCCAGCGCATCGACTCGCGCTTCCTGGAGCCGGCCTGCGGCAGCGGCAACTTCCTGGTGCAAGTGCTGCAGCGCAAGCTCGCCGCGGTGGAAGTCAAGTACGGGAAGTCCGACTTCGAACGTCGGCACTACGCCCTGCTGGCGCTGATGTGCATCTACGGCATCGAACTGCTGCCGGACAACATCGCCGAGTGCCGCGCCAACCTGCTCGACCTCTTCGCTGAATACCTGAACCTCGAAGAGACGGCCGACCTGTATCGCGCCGCCGGTCATGTCCTTTCGCTCAACCTGGTACATGGCGACGCATTGACCATGAAAGCCAGCGACGGAGCGCCGATCACTTTTGCCGAGTGGGGCTATCTAGGTAAAGGCAAGTTCCAGCGGCGCGACTTTCGCTTCGACACCCTGACCCATTCCTCGGCGTTCAGCGCAGAGGGTTCGTTGTTTGCGCACCTGGGCAAGCACGAAATCTTCACGCCGGCCAAGAGCTGGCCGCCGATGACCGTGGGCGAACTGGCCGCCGGGTTTGTGCAAGTGGCGCTTACAGCATCGCCCGAGGAGGCGGCATGACAACGGTGCCTGCTTCCGTGCCCGTGCTTCGCTGGGCGGCACATCGCGCGCGCCTGCATGACGACGATCTGGCCACGCGCTTCAGCAAGTGGCCCTTGTGGCTGAGCGGCGAGGCCCAGCCCACGCTCAAACAACTGGAAGACTTCGCGCGCCTCACGCACACGGCCTTTGGCTTCTTCTTCCTGCCGCAGCCGCCCGCGCTGGCGCTGCCGGTGCCGGACTTCCGCACCCTGCGCGACGAGGCGCTCACTGAGCCCAGCAGCGAGCTGCTGGACACCCTGTACCTGTGCCAGCAGCGGCAGGACTGGTACCGCGACCACGCCCGCATGCATGGCTTGCCGGCCTTGCCGTTCGTCGGCAACGCCACCCTGCAGGAAGCGCCGGAGGCCGTGGCGCAACGCCTGCGCGAGACGCTGGACCTGTCCACCGAAGCGCGTCGCCAGATGCCCACCTGGACGGATGCACTGCGCCCGTTGATCGCCAAGGCGGAAGACGCCGGGGTGATGGTGATGGTGAGTTCCGTGGTGGGCAGCAACAGCCACCGCAAGCTGGACGTGGGCGAGTTTCGCGGCTTCACGCTGGCGGACGGCCTTGCGCCGCTGGTCTTCTTGAACGGCGCCGACAGCAAGGCCGCGCAGATGTTCACGCTGGCGCACGAGCTGGCCCATGTGTGGCTGGGCGCAACCGGTGTGTCGGACACGCAGGCGGGCCAGGTGCCCGAGCAGCAAACCGAGCGCTGGTGCAACCAGGTAGCCGCGGAACTACTCATGCCCCTGGCGGAACTGCGGGCAGCGCATCAGCGCAATGCGCCGGTTCCTGACGAAATCCAGCGGCTGGCGCGCGAGTTCAAGGTCAGCACGCTGGTCGCCTTGCGCCGCCTGTTCGACGCGGGCTACATCACCCGGGCCGAGCTGTGGCAACACTACCGGGACGAACAGGAACGGCTGCGCACGCTGAAGGAACGCAGCAGCCCTGGCGGCGACTTCTACCGCTCCTTGAGCGCACGCACAAGCAAGCGCTTTGCCCGTGCCATCGTGTCCAGCACGCTGGAAGGCTTGACCTCGTTTTCGGATGCCTTTCGCATGCTGGGCATGCGCAAGACAGCCACGTTCTACGAAGCCGCGCGCGAACTGGGGGTGGCGGCGTGAGCTATCTGCTGGACGCCAATGTGTTCATGTCCGCGAAGAACCTGCACTACGGCCTGGACTTCTGTCCGGCGTTCTGGGACTGGCTGGTGCACAAGGGCCATACGGGCTCGGTGTTCAGCATTGACAAGGTGGCCGATGAAATCGAGGCCGGTCAGGACGAGTTGTCGGACTGGGCCAGGAAACACGGCCAAGCGCTCTTTCGGCGCACGCCGCCTGCACTGGCGCCGCAGTTCACTCAGGTCAGCGCATGGGCCACGGGGCAGCAGTACACACCGGCCGCCATCAACACGTTTCTGCAGGCGGCTGACTTCTATCTGATCGCCCATGCGCTGGCCGGCCATCATGTGGTGGTGACCCACGAGGTTCCTTCCAACTCACCGGGGCGCATCAAGATACCGAACGCATGCGTGGGCCTGGACGTGCGGTTCATGACGCCCTATCAGATGCTGCGCATTGAACAAGCTCGGTTCGTGCTGGGGACGCACACATGATGGAGCAAGCCGCCTTCACGCTGCGGGGTCGCAACCCCGACGTGCTGACGTGCATCGCCAACCTCTCCAACGACGAGGTCTTCACGCCGCCGGAGTTCGCCAATCGGATGCTCGACACCCTCGCCGAGACTTGGGCAAAGGCCCACGGCGGCGCGAACGTCTGGGCCGACAAATCGGTGAAGTTCCTGGACCCGTTCACGAAGTCGGGCGTGTTCCTGCGCGAGATCACGAGCCGCCTCACCAAAGGCTTGGCAGGCGAGATCCCCGACCTGCAGGAGCGTGTTGACCACATCCTGACCAAGCAGGTATTCGGCATCGGCATCACCCATCTCACCAGCCTGCTGGCTCGGCGCAGCCTGTACTGCTCAAAGCACGCCGATGGCAAGCACTCCATCGCTAAGAGCTTTGCCGACGATGCCGGAAACATCTGGTTCGAGCGGCTGGAACACACCTGGGTGGAAGGCAAGTGCAGTTACTGCGGCGCCAGCCAGCAGACCCTGGATCGGGGCGAGGAGCTGGAAACGCATGCGTATGCATTCATTCACACCGATGACATCAAGGCTCGCATCGGCGAGCTGTTTGGAGGCGAAATGCAGTTCGACGTGATCATCGGCAACCCGCCGTACCAGCTGGACGACGGCGGCTATGGCACGAGCGCGGCGCCGATCTACCACCTCTTCGTGGACCAAGCCAAGAAGCTCGAACCACGCTACCTGTCGCTGGTCATTCCCGCCCGCTGGTTCTCCGGCGGCAAAGGGCTGGATGAGTTCAGAGAGGCGATGCTTACCGACAATCGCCTGCGCTCGATTGACGACTACCTCAGCGCAGCGGATGTCTTCCCAGGCGTAGGCCTAAAGGGTGGCGTGTGCAATTTCCTCTGGGACAGGGACAACCCGGGCCAATGCCGCGTCACCACTAATACTAAGTCGCGTTCAAACGTATAGAAGTGATCCACTTGAACCCGGTCATTGACTGGGTTCGCGACGAGTCAGCTTCGAGGGATCGCAGCCCTGCGATGAGGGCATGCTCGACGGCATCGAGGCCAGCGAAGACGTGGTTGGCGAAGCACTCTTCGCGCAGCGCCTCCCACAAGTGCTCGGCCGGGTTCAGCTCGGGGCTGTAGGGCTGTCGGCGCCGATTCAAATCTGAGCCACCGTGCCGACTCAATATTGAGCCA
>CADEDE010000042.1 GCA_902825995.1 uncultured Burkholderiales bacterium | reverse complement strand
GTGGCGGTGCGGAGCATAGCAGGATGAGTCATACTAAGTTAGCTCTTATGCCCCTTTGGAGGGATATCGGCAAGATGGCCCCGTGCGCCAAAGTCGCTGCACATCGCGGGGAGGCAGATCGTGTCAGCAATGTTTGCACAAGCAGGGGTGGTCGCGCCGGCGGCGAAAACAAGCCCGGAGACAGAGAACAACGGCGCAACGCAGGCGCTGCCTGCGCACAGCGCACTCGACGCGCTTTGTCTGATCGCGAGGCTGCACCATGTTGCCGCCGACCCGGCGGCGTTGCGCCACCAACTCGGCAAGGCGCTCAGCGAGCCCATGGCAGCCGATGATCTGCTGCGCGCCGCCCGCCACCTGGGCCTCAAAGCCAAGCGCTCGGCCACCGGGGCCGAGCGGCTGCACCTGGCCGCCCTGCCCGCGTTGGCGCTCATGCGCGACGGCCGCTTCGTCGTACTCGCGTAGTGCGATGGCCAACGCGTGCTCGTGCAAGACCCCGCGACGCCGGCCAGCCGGCCGCTGATCGAGCCGCTGGCCGCCTTTGCCGAGGCCTGGAGCGGCAAGCTGATCCTGATCGCCAGCCGCGCCAGCCTCGCCGGCGAACTGGCGAAATTCGATTTCAGCTGGTTCATTCCCAGCCTCGTCAAATACCGCGGCCTGCTCGGCGAAGTGCTGCTGATCAGCCTGTTCCTGCAACTCTTTGCGCTGGTCTCGCCGCTCTTCTTCCAGGTCGTGATGGACAAGGTGCTGGTGCATCGGGGCGTGACCACGCTCGACGTGCTGGTGATCAGCCTGGTGGCGGTCGTGCTGTTCGAGAGCCTGCTCACCGCGCTGCGCGCCTATGTCTTCAGCCACACCACCAGCCGCATCGATGTGGAACTCGGCGCACGCCTGTTCCGCCATCTGCTGGCGCTGCCGCTGGCCTACTTCCAGGCCCGCCGCGTCGGCGACTCGGTGGCCCGCGTGCGCGAGCTGGAACATATCCGCAGCTTCCTCACCGGCAGCTCGCTGACGCTCGTGCTCGATGTGCTGTTCTCGGTGATCTTCGTCGCGGTGATGCTGCTCTACAGCCTGCCGCTCACACTCATCGTGCTGGCCAGCCTGCCGCTGTATGTGGCCCTGAGCCTGGCCGTGGTGCCGCTCCTGCGCCGCCGCCTGGATGAAAAATTCGCCCGCGGCGCGGCGAACCAGGCGCTGCTGGTCGAGGCCATCACCGGCATCCAGACCGTCAAGGCCAGCGCACTCGAACCGCAGCTTTCCAAGCGCTGGGACGAGCAACTCGCCGCCTATGTATCGGCGAGCTTTCGCACCCAGACCCTGGCCACCCTGGCGCACGAAAGCGTGGCCCTGATCGGCAAGCTCGTCGGTGCGGCCACGCTCTGGTACGGCGCGCATCTGGTGATGGACAACGCGCTCACCGTCGGCATGTTCGTCGCCTTCAACATGTTCGCGCAGCGCGTGGCGCAGCCGATCATGCGCATGGCCCAGCTATGGACCGACTTCCAGCAAACCGGCATTTCGATGGCGCGCCTGGGCGACATCCTGAATACCCGCACCGAGGTGCCGCCGACCAGCGCCGCGCAACTGCCGCCGCTGCAAGGCCGCATCGCCTTCGACAACGTGAGCTTCCGCTACCGCCCCGAGGCCCAGCCCGCGCTGCGCGGCGTGAATCTCGAGCTGAAGGCCGGCGAAGTCATCGGCATCGTCGGCAAAAGCGGCTCCGGCAAGAGCACCCTGACCAAGCTGGTGCAGCGCCTGTACACCCCCGAGCAGGGCCGCGTGCCCGTCGATGGCATCGACACGAGCCTGATCGACGCGGCGCAACTGCGGCGCCAGATCGGCGTGGTGCTGCAAGACAACTGGCTCTTCAACCGCAGCGTGCGCGAGAACATCGCCATCGCCGACCCGGCCGCGCCGCTCGAGGCCGTGATCCACGCCGCCACGCTGGCGGGGGCGCACGATTTCGTCAGCGAATTGCCCGAGGGCTACGACACCGTCGTCGGCGAGCAAGGCGCCAGCCTCTCCGGCGGCCAGCGCCAGCGCATCGCCATCGCCCGCGCGCTCTTCACGCAGCCGCGGATCCTGATCTTCGACGAAGCCACCAGCGCGCTGGATTACGAAAGCGAAGCGGTGATCCAGCGCAACATGCAGGCCATCTGCCAGGGCCGCACGGTCATCGTCATCGCGCACCGACTGTCGGCCGTACGCCATGCCCAGCGCATTGTGGTGATGGACAGGGGCGGCATTGTCGAGAGCGGGCCGCATGAAGCGCTGCTGGCGAGCGGCGGGGTGTATGCGCAGTTGTGGGCGATGCAGAGCGGCACGTCCACCGCAGCCGCCCAAGCCGATGCAGGAACGCGGCTATGAACCGCCTCTCAGCCAGTTTCTACAGCATGCTCCAACGCGCGCGCCGCCCATTGATTCAGGCTCATGCCCGTGACCTGCGCCGCAGCGCTGGCTCGCGCATGCAATTCCGCAGGCACGCGCAGCAGCATGCGGCCCGAAAACGGCTTGTTGGGCTCGGTACCCAGTTGTTCGCAACCCCACAGGTAGTCATCCACCGCCTCGTGAAATCGCTGCTTGAGTTCAGCGACCGATTGCCCGTCGAAGCCGACGATATCGCGAATGCCGGCCAGGTGACCGACAAAGCAGCCATCTTCTTCGCTGTACTCGATTCGGGCCGCGTAACCCTTGTAGATCATGGTGTTCATAGCTTCACTCCTGCCAACTTCAAGAACTGGGCGGCGTTTTTGACGAGGTACGGCTTGGCCTCCTTCTGCGCATGCGGGCGGTGGATATCCAGGCGCAAGCCATGCAACTCGAAACCCACTGCCGAACCGCCGCGGTTGGCACGCCGCGCGCCGAGCGCAAGCAACAACGTCTCGATGTCCGCCCATGCAAGCGTCCTTGGCGTCGGCTGCGCGAACAGCAATGCCAGCGTCTTGCGGTGTTTGGAATTCACCTTGAAAGGCTATCACAAACTGATATCACAAATACCAATGAAGGAAACCGCGTGACCAATCCGCAGCCCACCTCGCCTGGCATGCAGGCCCACCCCGCCCGCGAACTCCTCGCCCGCTACAAAGCCATCCTCGGCGCGGCCTGGCAAGCCCGCCGCGAACTCGCCGGCCCCAAGCGACTGGCCGACGAAACGGCTTTCCTGCCCGCGGCATTGAGCCTGCAAGCCACGCCCGTACACCCGGCGCCGCGGCGCGCGGCCATCGTCATCTGCGCCCTCTTCGCCGTTGCGCTGCTGTGGGCCTGGTTCGGCCAGGTCGATATCGTGGCGATCGCGCCCGGGCGCATCGTGGTCAGCGAGCGCACCAAGACCATCCAGCCGCTCGATGCCAGCGTCGTCAAGCGCGTGCTGGTGCGCGACGGCGACAGCGTGCAAGCCGGCCAGGTGCTGGTGGAGTTGGACGCCACCAACGCCCGCGCCGACCAGTCGAGCGTGCAAGAGCAGCTCGAGGCGGCCGATGCCGACCTGCGCCGCAGCAAAGCCCTGCTCGCCGCGCTCACCGGTGCCCATCCCGCGGCATTGCTCCCTCTCCCTCCGGGAGAGGGTTGGGGTGAGGGCAAGGCCCACCTGCAATCCGAATGGCAAGATATCCAGGCCCGCCTGGCCAAACTCGACGCCGAGCACTCGCGTCGCCAGGCCGAAGCCGCCACCGTGCGCGAAGCCATCGCCAAGCTCGACGCAACGATCCCGCTGGCGCGCCAGCGCGAGGCCGACGTCAAAGGCCTGGCCGAGCAGGGCTTCATGAACCAGCACGCCGGCCAGGACCGTAGCCGCGAGCGCATCGAAATGGAGCGCGACCTGGCGACACAGCGTGCGCGCCTCGCCGAAGCCGCGGCCGCCACCCGCGAGGCCGAACAAAACAAGGCCGCCTATCTGGCCGAAACCCGCCGCGGCCTGCGCGAGCGCCAAACCCAGGCCACGCTCAAACGCGAGCAGCTCGGCCAGGAGCGCAACAAGACCGAGCAGCGCCAACGTTTGACGCAACTCAGCGCCCCGGTGGCCGGCACCGTGCAGCAGGTGGCGGTGCACACCGAAGGCGGTGTCGTCACGCCCGCGCAAGTCTTGATGGTGGTGGTGCCCAAGGATTCCGAGGTAACCGCCGAAGTCGTCATCGACAACAAGGATATCGGCTTCGTGCGCCCGGGCCAGGCCGTGGAAGTCAAGCTCGAGACCTTTCCGTTCACGCGCTACGGCACCGTGCCCGCGCAGGTGAAACGCATGGCCGCCGATGCGGTGGCCGACGAAAAACGCGGCGCCATCTTCCCGGCCACGCTGACATTGGCGCGCAGCGCGATCGAGATCAACGGCCAGCGCGTGGCGCTGACACCGGGGATGAACCTGAGCGCCGAGATCAAGACCGGGCGCAGGCGGATCGCGGATTACCTGCTCAGCCCGCTTCAGCAGATGGCCGGCGAGAGTTTGAGGGAGCGTTGAAAGTCATGAATCGCAAGAAAGTGATGATGAAGTTTGACGGCGCGGTGTTGGCGCCATTGACCCCTGCCGAGCGCACGGTGTTGCACCGGCTCGCCGCTGGCCACACCAATGCGCAGATCGGGGAGTACCTCGGTCGCAGTGAAAAAACAGTTCGCAACCAGCTCACCCGCGTTTACGCCAAGCTCGGCGTCGGCAACCGGACCGCGGCAGTGGCAATGCATATGCGCATGGAGTCAGGGGATTGGGCGTGACCGCACGGGGGGCGCACACCAGCGTAAACCCGCATGATTTCGGGACATTTGTCCTATTGGCACCGTGCCTGCGAACACATAGCGTGAGGTCAGCATTGCCCAATCCAATGAAGGCACATTTCCCCATCCCCTTCGACCGCAACGCCAACGGCCTGATCGACTCCGGCCGCGAACTCTTCGGCGTCGATACCCTGCTCTCGGGCACCCCGGGCATCGATGCCGTCTATGCCGCCACCGGCTTTGCGGCCCTGGCCGCACTCGACACCAATGCCGACAACCTCTTCAACGCCAGCGATGCCGCCTTCGCCGAGGTGCGCCTGTGGCGCGACCTGAACCAGGACGGCGTGAGCCAGTCCGGTGAACTCTTCACCCTGGCGCAGCAGAACATCGCCAGCATCTCGCTCACTGCCAGCAGCGCCAATATCAACCTGGGCAACGGCAATACCGTCAGCGGCACCGCGGTGGTCACGCGCACCAACGGCACGACCACCCTGGCCGAGACGGTGGGCGTGGCGGCCGATACCACGGCGGCGAACCTGAACCTGACCAACAACCCCTTCTATCGGGAGTTCACGACGCTGGTGGCGCTGACCGCGGCGGCGACCACCCTGCCCGAGATGGGCGGCTCAGGCTGGGTGCGCGATCTGCGCGAGGCGATGAGCCTGGGCACGGCGCAGGGCGAGGCGCTGGCGGCCCAGGTGGCGGCGTTCTCGGCAACGACCACGCGCGATGCGCAGATGGCGCTGCTGGACGATGTGCTGCGCCTTTGGGCCGAGACCAACCAGAGCCAGTCAATGGGGCCGGTGGACGATGCGCATCGGCGCTTCGTGCTCACCGGCGATGCCGTCGCCTCGGCCAGGCTCCAGTGGGCGATCCCGATCCTGGAAGTCTTCAACGGCATGGGGGTCAATGACGCCGGCATGCAAGCGCCGAGCACCAGCACCGGCGGCGATGGGCTGCCGGTGCTGACGTACGGGCTGTTTGCGAATCAGGCACCGACGATGTTGGGGGCCTATGAGGCGCTGAAGAACAGCGTGTATGCGGCGCTGGTGACGCAGACGCGGCTCGAGCCGTACCTGGATGCGATCGAGTTGGTGATCGACGAGAGCGGGGTGCGCTTCGATACGGCGGCGGCGGTGGCCCTGGTGAACACCAAGGCGGGGGCGGACGCGTACAACGCGGTGGCGGATTTGATCGATTTGAAGAAGTACGCCGACGCGACCCTCATCGCGGTCGGTTGGCAGGCATACGGAACACTGAGCGGCGTATTGCAGACCGCCACCATCACTGCGCCAATACAGGCACTGCTCACGGCAGAGCAAATTGCTTGGCTGCCCGCATCGGGCACCAATTACGCCCTCACCGGGTCAGCGGGCGCAACCGTGCTGGGCAATGCATCGAACAACGTGCTGACAGGCGCGGCGGGCAACGACACGCTGTACGGCAATGCCGGCAACGACACCCTGGATGGCGGTGCGGGCACCAACGTGATGGACGGCGGCGATGGCGACGACGTGATCACCAGCTCCGCCGTCTCGGCCAACACGCTGCTCGGCGGCGCGGGCAACGACTCGCTGAGCGTCTTCAACACCTCCGACAACAATGTCTTCGACGGCGGCACGGGCAACGACACCATGACCGGCGGCTACTTGCGCGACACCTACCGCTTTGGACTGGGTGGTGGCCAGGACAGTATCAGCGACCTCAACGGCTCGTCCGGCTACTACGATCGCCTGGTCTTCGGCGCGGGCATCGCGCCGGCCGACATCAGCGTCGTGCGCTCAGGCAACAGCCTTCTGTTCAGGCACACCAATGGACTCGATCAGGTCACGGTCAACAACTGGTTTGCCAACTCCAACTACTGGATCGAGACAGTGGAGTTTCATGATGGCGTGATTTGGGATGCCACCAAGGTCAACGCCAGCGCACTGACCACGGTTGCAGGCACGCCTGCCGCCGACGCCCTCACCGGCACCGCCAACGCCGACCAGATCGCCGGCCTGGACGGCAACGACACCCTCGACGGCCTTGCGGGCCACGACTGGCTCGACGGAGGCCTCGGCGCCGACACCATGCGCGGCGGCGTCGGCGACGACGTGTACGTGGTGGACAACCTGGCTGATCTGGTCACCGAACTTGCCAACGAAGGCCGCGATGCGGTGCGTTCGTCCGTTACCTGGACGCTGGGCACCAATATCGAGGATCTCGTGCTGACGGGTACGGCGGCGATCAATGGCACTGGCAACGTACTCGACAACGTGATCTACGGCAACGCCGCCGCCAACGTGCTGGCCGGCGGCGCGGGCAACGACCGCTACTACGTCGGCGCGGGCGATTCGGTCACCGAAGCCGCCAACGCCGGCACCGACACCGTTGTCTCCACGGCCACCTGGACCCTGGGCTCGAATATCGAGAACCTGATCTTGGTGGGCACGGCGGCGATCAACGGCACCGGCAATACGCTGGCCAACGTGCTCACCGGCAATGCCGCCGCCAACACGCTCAACGGCGGTACCGGCGCCGACACGATGCTCGGCGGCGCGGGCAACGACATCTACACCGTGGACAACGCGGGCGACGTGGTGACCGAGCTGGCCAGCGAGGGAATCGACCGCGTCAATAGTTCCATCGGCTACACCCTCGGCGCGAATGTCGAGAACCTGACACTGACCGGCAGTGCCCTGATCAACGGCACCGGCAATGGGCTTGACAACATCCTCACCGGCAACGCGGCCAACAATACGCTGACCGGCGGCGCCGGCAACGACACCCTGAACGGCGGCACCGGTGACGACACCATGCTGGGCGGCACAGGCAACGATATCTATGTCGTCAACGTCGCCACCGATGTGGTGACCGAGTTGGCCAACGAGGGCACCGATACCGTGCAGTCGGCGGCGGCCTGGACCCTCGGCGACAACCTGGAGAATCTCACCCTCACCGGCAGCACCGCGATCAGCGGCACCGGCAACGCGCTGAACAACGTCCTCACCGGCAACAGCGGCGCCAATACCCTGACCGGCGGCGCCGGCAACGATACGCTCGACGGCGGCGCCGGCAGCGATACGATGCTGGGCGGCAGCGGCGACGATATCTATGTGGTCAATGCCGCCGGCGACGTGACGACCGAGAATGCCAACGAGGGCATCGACACTGTGCGCTCTTCGGTCACGCGAACGCTGGGCAACGAGCTGGAGAACCTAGCGCTCACCGGCGCCCGTGTCATCAACGGTACGGGCAACGCCTTGAACAACCTGCTCACCGGCAACGCCGCCAACAACACCCTCGCCGGCCTGGCCGGCGACGACACCTACGACGGCGGCGCCGGCAACGATAAGCTGAGCGACAACTCGACGAGCTCGAACGACATCTACCGCTGGGGCATCGGCCAGGGCAACGATACGATCACCGATGCCGGCGGCACGGCGGACCGCATCGAGATCGCCGCCGGCGTCAGCGCCAGCCAGGTCACGCTCACGCGCAGCGGCAACAACCTGCTGGTCGGGATCATTGGCGCGGCCGATGTGCTGACCGTCGCCAACTGGTATGTCGGCGCGGCCAACAAGATCGAGGAGATCCGGCTTGCCGACGGCAGCATGATCGCTGCGGGAACCGTGGCGCCCTTGGCGGTGATGAGCACGCCGACCCCTGCGGCGCGCATGGTCCGGCTCGCCGATCCGGCGCCCAGCGCCGCGTTGGCCGACGACGCCCGGATGCTCAACAGCGCGCAGTCGCTGGTCCAGGCCATGGCGCAGTTCGGCGCCGCCGGCGCCGCGATGGATGCACCCTGGTCATGGCCGGCGAGGCATGAAGCGGGGCCGCTGCTGGCGATGCCTTATTGATTGGATTGGCGCGCAGCCAATTGATTTGTGCATCGCGTGACACCGCGCACGCTTGCGCGCGGCGCTCGAGAGCGCAATCGCGGCTGCGTTTCCTAGAATTCGTTGCCTGCGCACTCTTGCGCCAAACAGATCCTGCCCATGTCGCACCAGCCCTTCGAGTTCCGCCCTTCCGGGAGTATCGAATTCGAGCAGATTGCGCCCGCGACCTTGATCGAGCAGGCGCAAGCGCCGGTCGATGATGCGATGGACGGCGATCCGCTGTCGGTCAATTTCGGCCGCCGCAAGGACCACAAACCCCTGCCGGCCGAACGCATGCTGGCCGGTACGACCATCGATTGGTTGATCGCGTTTGCAGCCGACGCGCGACCCAAGGCGCTGTGCGAGCGCTATCCGCATGTGGCCAACCGCCTGGCGCAGGATTGGCCGCACAAGGCGCGCTCGGCGCAGAACCTGCAAGTGCTGATCGACGACCCGCGCTGGGGCGGTGCCGGTTTTCCGGCCCAGGTGCAGGGCGAGCTACAGCGCCTGTTGAAGTGAGCGGCCTGTATTCAGCATCAGGGATTGAACCCACAGCGCCGATTGCGTGATCGGGCCGAAATGGCGCGTCGGCTGATGGCGCAGGCCAATCGCCACGCGCCCCGTCCACCAGACCATGCGGCCGGTGCCCGGCAGCACGACCGGGCCGATGTGGCCGTTCGGAATCGGCACCGGTGGCGCAGCGTCCTGGGTGTGGATCCGCGATTCGCCGGCATCGGCGCGTGAGTCGAATTGTTGCTTGGTGGCCATCGAAAGCTCCCGAAGAGTTGACGGGGCAAATGATCCGGGGCTTCGAGGATGCGCGCATTGCCCCGATTGAGGGCGCACAACTGGGTGTCTGTTTTTTCGTGAATGGGGGTCGCGGTAACGTCATGGCCATGAAAAACGCCCGCGCAAGCGGGCGTTTCGAGGGAGGCGCCAAGCCAAATATCAGCGCACGACGCCAATATTGGTCTGCTTGTCGCCCTTGTAGGAATGCAGGGTCAGAGCGCCGTTCTTGATATCGCCCTTGTTGTCGAACGAGATCGTGCCGGTCACGCCCTTGTAGCCTTCGGTCTTGGCCAGCACGGGCAGGTATTTGGCCGGTTCGGCTGAGCCGGCCTTGACCATCGCTGCCACCATGATGTTCAGCGCGTCATAAACATAGGGCGAGTAGATCTGCACGTCGGCATTGAACTTGGTCTTGAACTTGGCCTTGAAGGTTTCCATATTCTTCATGGCTGCCGCGTCTTTGGCATCGATGCCACCGGCCTCGGCGCAGATCACCTGGTCGTCGGCCATGGTGCCGGCCGCCAGCTTGGGCAACTCGCCCGAGCAGATGCCGTCGCCGCCCATGAATTTGGCGCTGATGCCGAGTTGCTTCATCTGGCGCAACATCGGGCCGGCCACCGCGTCCATGCCGCCGAAGAAGACCACGTCGGGCTTCTTGGCCTTGATCGAGGTCAGGATGGCGGTGAAATCCGTGGCCTTGTCGTTGGTGAATTCGCGCGCCACGGTCTTGCCGCCCGAGCCCTTGACGCCCTTCTCGAACTCGTCGGCCACACCTTGGCCGTAGGCCGTGCGGTCGTCGATGACGGCGATGCTCTTGCCCTTGAGTTGCTTGACGGCGTATTTGCCCAGCGTTCCGCCCAGGTGCACGTCGTCGGCGACCACGCGGAAGGTGGTCTTGTAGCCGTTGCGGGTGAATTTGGGGTTGGTGGCCGAGGGGCTGATCTGCGGGATGCCGGCATCGCTGTAGATTTTTGAGGCCGGGATCGAGGTGCCCGAGTTCAGGTGGCCGATCACGCCGTTGACCTTGGCATCGACCAGCTTCTGCGCTGCGGCGGTGCCCTGCTTCGGATCGCCGGCGTCGTCTTCGGCCAGCAGCTCGAACTTGGCCTTCTTGCCGCCGATGGTCACACCTTTGGCGTTGAGTTCTTCGATGGCCAGGCGAGCGCCGTTTTCATTGTCCTTGCCCAGGTGCGCAATGCCGCCGCTGGTCGGGGCGACGTGGCCGATTTTGACCACCATGTCTTGGGCGCTGGCCGTGCCGGCAACCCATGCGACAGCAACGGCAACGATTGGGAGCATTTTGATTTGCATGAAAGGAACCTCCGGTTGGGGATATCGATGCGAAGGAAACAGGAGCGTGTTGACGCAACGGCCGTGACGATACTCCAAATACGCGCCATGCCCGCATCGGGTATCTGCGGAGCCGCGACGCCACGGCCAGCCTCAGGGTTTGCGCCGTCGCGACAGCACCTCGTCCACGGCTTGCGCCACCAAGGCTTGCATGGCGCTGGCCAATTCGCCGCGCAATTGATGCACGAGATCGTCAACCAGGCGCGCCAGCGGCGGCGCCATGGCCGCCTGCAGCCGGGCTTCGAGCAACGCGTCGATGCGCGGGCGCAGAGCCTCGAGCGCCTGCGTGGTCAGCATCGCGTCCTGGTCGGCCGGCAACAGGGGCTGTGCGTCGAGCGGCAGCGATTCGGGTGGCAGCGATACCGGCCCCGTCGCCTGCACCGGCACATCGGCCTCGATATCGATCACTTCAGTCAGGGTCGGCAAGCTGCCGTGGTGGACCGTCATGGGCCAGCCGCCCGTGGATGGTGGACCAGGTCGAGGCCAGGCCGCGCGCTGTACTGGCGCCAGCGCTGGCGGCCGGCGCTGGCGTCTGCGGGCTCGGCCGCGACGATCTCGACCACCCGCTCGAATTGGTCCCAGCCTTCGACCATCGCCGGGCCGAGATTGAGCAGCAACTCGCGCGTTGCGACCCTTGTGGCGTCATCGACCAGCCAGATCGGCGTGCGTGCCAGCGCCGCTGACGCCGCTGCAGCCCTCTTCAGACGCACATGGGCGACGAATGACAAGGGATCGAAGCTCCACAGGGCGGCGTCGAGTCGGTCGAGCGTGCCGCCATCGCCGCAGACCACGACCGTCGCGCCGGCCGCCTGGGCCTTGCGCAGGAAGCGGCAGGCCAAGCCCAGTTTGTCGGCGACGCCTGAGTGGAATTCCACTTTCATCGCGCGTCGCCGGCCGGCTCAGGCCGCGGCCCGGCCGAGCACAAAGTGCGTCAGCAGCGGCACCGGGCGACCGGTGGCGCCCTTGGCCGCGCCGCTCTGCCATCCCGTGCCGGCGATGTCCAGATGGGCCCACGGGTACTGGGTGGTGTAGCGCTGCAGGAACTTGGCCGCGGTGATCGCCCCGCCAGGTCGGCCGGCGATGTTGGCCATGTCGGCGAAGTGGCTCTTCAGGCCTTCGTCGTACTCGTCGTCCAGCGGCATGCGCCAGGCGGCGTCGAGTGCGCTGCGGCTGGCGGCAAGCAGTTCACCGGCCAGCTGGTCGTCGCTCGAGAACAGGCCCGAGTTGTGGTGGCCGAGCGCAATCACGCAGGCGCCGGTCAAAGTGGCGATATCGACCACCGCCGCCGGCTTGAAGCGTTCGGCGTAGGTCAACGCGTCGCACAGGATCAGGCGGCCTTCGGCGTCGGTGTTGAGGATTTCGATGGTCTGGCCGGACAGGCTCCTGACCACATCGCCGGGCTTCACGGCCCGGCTGCCGGGCATGTTTTCGCAAGCCGGGATCAGGGCCACGACATTGATCCTGGGCCGCAACTCGCCAATGGCGCGCATCGTGCCCAGCACACTGGCCGCGCCGCCCATGTCGAACTTCATTTCGTCCATCTCGGCGCCAGGCTTGAGCGAGATGCCGCCAGTGTCGAAGGTAATACCTTTGCCGACCAGCACCAGCGGGGCCTGCGATTTGGCGGCACCGCGGTAGTGCATGACGATAAAGCGCGGCGGTTCGGCCGAGCCCTGGGCCACGGCGAGGAAGGCGCCCATGCCGATCTTCTCGATCTTCTTGCGGTCGAACACTTCGACCTTGAAGCCGTGCTGCTTACCCAGCTTCCTGGCCTGTTCAGCCAGGTGGCGCGGCGTGGCGTGGTTGGCCGGCCGGTTGGCATATTCGCGCGCCAGCGCCACGCCGGCCGCCACGGCCTGGCCTTGGCGCAGGCCCTTCGTCAGTTCAGCCACCTGGGCTTTGGCGGCAAGCAGCGATACACGCGCCAGCCTGGGCGCGGCCGGGGCACTCGGCTTGGTGTGGCGGTAGAGGTACACCGCAGCGCTGGCCGCGACCGCCAGGGCTTCGGCATGCGCAGCGCTCAGGGCCTCGCCGCCCACGCTGGCCACCGCCAGCTCGGTCGCCCCCAGCATCTTCAACGACCCGAGGCCGGCCACCAGTGCGGCCTTGAAGGCCTTGGCCGATGCGTCGGCAGCCGCCACGAAGGCCAACCGTGCCGCCCTCACGCCGGCCGGTCGATGCAGGTACAGGCAGCGCCCGGCCTTGAACTCGAAGTCGGCCTGCTTGACGGCGTCGTTCAACAAGCTGCCGAGCGCCTTGTCCAAAGTCTTCGGTACCGCCTGCCCGACGATGACCACGAGCAGTGCGTCAACCGGCAGATGAGACAGGCCGGCTGTGGGCGCGAGTTGAGTCTTGAAGTCCATAATGAGCACAGGTTTTTTGACGCGCCGATGTTATTCGATACCACGCTACGCCGAGACCTGGCCCGCACCTTCGGCGGCACCCTGGTCGTGATCCTGACGATCGTCCTGACGATGATGCTGATCCGCACGCTGGGCCAGGCGGCGGGCGGTGTCGTAGCGCCGCAAGATGTGGTGCTGCTGCTGGGTTATGTCGCACTCGGGCACCTGCCGACGATGCTCGCCTTGTCGCTGTTCATCGCCGTCGTGGCGTCGCTCGGGCGCATGTACCGTGACAGCGAAATGGCCGTCTGGTTCGCCAGCGGCGTGCCGATCACGCGCTTCGTGCGGCCGGTGTTGCGTATGGGCTGGCCGGTGCTGTTGGTGGTGGCCCTGCTGGTGTTGTTCGTCTGGCCCTGGGGCAACCGGCAGAGCACCGACCTGCGTGACCGTTACCAACAACGATCGGATCTGTCGCGCGTGGCGCCCGGCGTATTCCAGACCTCGCGCGACGGCAAGCGCGTCTTCTTCATCGAGCGCGACAGCCCCGACGCCGCCCATGCACGCAACGTCTTCATCCTGGCCGACAACGGCCCGCGCGAGTCGGTGACCTCAGCGCGCGGCGGGCGCCTCGAATCCATCGACGGCGAGCGCTGGCTGGTGCTCGAACGCGGCCAGCGCAACGAAGCTGACAGCGCCAACGGCGACAAGCTGCTGTCCAGCTTCGACAGCTACCGCGTGCTGGCGGGCGAACGCGCGGTGCGTCGCGCCGAAGAGCGCCCGCCGCGGGCGATGCGCACGATCGAGCTGTTGCGCACGCCGACCTTGCGCAACCAGGGCGAACTGGTCTGGCGCATCGGCTTGCTGTGCGGCGCGGCCAACCTGCTGCTGCTGGGCATCGGCCTGGCCGCCACCAACCCGCGCCGGGCCAGCAACTGGAACCTGTTGTTCGCGCTGCTCGGCTTTGTCGTCTATTACAACTTCATCAATCTGAGCCAGGCCTGGGTCAGTGGTGGACGCATCGGCATGGGCAGCGCGTTCGTCGCGCTGCACGGTGGCGCCTTTGTCTTGGCGCTGGCCCTGCTCTGGTGGCGTGACCACGCCAGCGTCCTCAGCCTGCGGCCACGCCGCACCGCCAGCGCATGAAGACCGTGCGCCGCCTGCTCTACCGCGACATCGTCTCGGCGGTGTTGTTCGTCGCGCTGGCCTTCCTGTCGCTGTTCTATTTCATCGACTTCGTCGATGAACTCGCCGACGTCGGCAAGAACGGCTACACCATCGGCCACGCACTCTTGGCCGGTGCGCTCGAGCTGCCGGGGCATTTCTACGAGTTGTTCCCGATCGCGGTCTTGATCGGCACCATCTTCGCACTGGCACGCATGGCCCAGTCGTCGGAGTTCACGATCCTGCGCACCGGCGGCCTGGGCCCCGGCCGCGCTTTAAGCCTGCTCACCGCGCTGGGCGCGCTGTTCGCGGTGCTGACCTTTATCGTCGGCGACTACCTGGCGCCGGCCAGCGAACATGCGGCGGTCGATTTGAAGGCGCGCTTCTCCGGCGGCCGAACCCTCGGCAGCAACGGCGCCTGGCTGAAAGACCGGCGCAGCCTGCCCGACGGCAGCGAACGCAGCGTCTCGGTCAACGTGCTGCGCACAACGCCCGAGGGCGTGCTCGAAGGTGTGCGCATCTTCGAGTTCGACGCCGACAGCCGGCTCGTCACGCGCGTGGCCGCCAAGCATGCGCGCATCGGCAATGGTCGGTGGCTGCTCGACGATGCACAGATCACGCAGTGGCCAGCCCCTACCGGCGCCAGCGATACCTTGCCGGTGCATGAGGAACGTCGCGCGCAAATCAATTGGCCCAATGCCCTGGATGCCGGCGTCGTGGCTGCCGCCGTATTGCCGGTATCGACGATGTCCACCGTCGAGCTGTGGCGCTACAGCCAGCATCTGTCGAGCCAGGAGCAGGCCGCCAGCCGCCACGCGATCCAGTTCTGGAAAAAGGCGCTGTACCCGCTGGCCTGCCTGGTGATGGTGGCGCTGGCGCTGCCCTTCGCCTACCTTCAGGCCCGCGCCGGCGGCATCAGCTACAAGGTTTTCGGCGGCATCCTGCTGGGCATCAGCTTCGTGCTGTTGAACAATGTGGCCGGGCATCTGGGCGTGTTGCGCGACTGGACCCCTTGGCTGGTGGCTGCGGCCCCCAGCACCCTGTACCTGCTGTTGTCGCTGGCGGCGTTTGCCTGGCTGGTGCGCTTTCGCTGACCGCCATGGCCAAGACCGGTCTCCTGATGTTTGCCCATGGCGCGCGCGACACGCGCTGGGCCGAACCCTTTGAGCAGGTCGCCGCGGCAGTGCGCGCCGCACGACCGGCGCAGCCGGTGCGCCTGGCCTTCCTCGAATTCATGGCCCCCGATATCCGAACAGCGGCCGCCGAGCTGGCCCGCGAGGGCTGCACACGGATCGAGGTGTTGCCACTGTTCCTGGGCGCTGGCGGCCATGTGCGCAAGGATCTGCCGCCGCTGCTCGACGAGCTGCGCCGGCGGCATGCCGGCGTGACCCTGACCCTGCACCCGGCGGTCGGCGAAGCGCCGGCCTTGATGGCGGCCATGGCCGCCATCGCACTCGATTTGCTGGACACGCCATGAACCTGCACCAGTTCCGTTTTGTGCAAGAGGCCGTGCGCCGCGGCCTCAACCTGACCGAGACCGCCAAGGCCCTGCACACCTCGCAGCCGGGCGTCAGCAAGGCCATCCTCGAACTCGAGGAAGAGCTCGGCATCGACATCTTCGCCCGCCACGGCAAGCGCCTGCGCCGCATCACCGAACCGGGCGAGCAGGTCTTGAAGTCGGTCGAGATCATCCTGCGCGAAGTCGGCAACCTGAGGCGCATCGGTGACGAATTCAGCAAGCAGGATGCAGGCCGGCTGTCGATCGCCACCACGCACACCCAGGCGCGCTACGTGCTGCCTGAACCGGTGGCACTTTTGCGGCGTCGTTTTCCGAAGGTCAATGTCAGCCTGCACCAGGGCACGCCCGATCAAGTGGCGCAGATGCTGCTCGACGAGAGCGCCGACATCGGCCTGGCCACCGAATCGCTGGCCAATTTCGACGCCCTCGTGACCCTGCCCTGCTATTCGTGGCAGCACATGCTGGTCGTGCCGACCGCGCACCCGTTGGCCCAAGTCGAGCGGCCGACGCTCGAACAACTGGCGGCCGAGCCCCTGGTCAGCTACCACCCCTCGTTCACCGGCCGCGGCCGCATCGATGCGGCCTTCGCACGGGCGCGGCTGCAGCCCGAAGTGGTGCTCGAAGCGATCGACTCCGACGTGATCAAAACCTATGTGCGGCTGGGCCTGGGCGCGGGCATCGTCGCCGAGATGGCGGTGCGCGACGAGCCCAGCGGCGGCGACCTGGTGGTACGCCCGCTCGGCCACCTGTTCGGCCAGAACATTTCGCGCGTCGCGTTCAAGCGGGGCGCCTACCTGCGCAATTTTGTCTATATCTTTGCCGAGCTGCTGTCCGACCGGCTGACGCGGGCCTTGATCCTGCGCGCGATGGCCGGCGACGCTGCCGGCGAACCCAGCGACCCCGCCCTGTGATCCCGGTCATGCCGACCCCGGCCCGCACGCCCAACTTCCCCAGCCGATTGCCACGGGTCGGCAGCACCATCTTCAGCGTGATGTCGGCGCTGGCACAGGAACATGGCGCGGTCAATCTTGGCCAGGGGTTCCCGGATTTCGAATGCGATCCGGCGCTGCTCGACGCCGTCGATGCCGCCATGCGCGCAGGCCACAACCAATACCCGCCGATGGCCGGCGTGCCGGCGCTGCGCGAAGCCGTGGCGGCGAAGATCGAAGCGCTGTACGGCAGGCGCTACGACGCCGGCAGCGAGATCACCGTGACGGCCGGCGCCACGCAGGCGATCCTGACCGCGGTTCTGGCCTGCGTGCATCCGGGCGACGAAGTCATCGTGCTCGAACCCTGCTACGACAGCTACGGCCCGAATATCGAATTGGCCGGTGGGCACGTCGTGCGCGTGGCGCTCAGCCCAGGCAGCTTTCGCCCCGACTTCCAGGCCATTTCACGCGCCCTCTCGCCGCGCACGCGGGCGATCATCGTCAACAGTCCGCACAACCCGAGCGCCACGATCTGGCGCGCCGAAGACATCGACCGCCTGGCCGCCCTGCTGCGCCCGACCGACGTGCTCCTGATCAGCGACGAGGTCTATGAGCACATGGTCTATGACGGCCAGCGCCACGCCAGCGCGTCGGCACACCCCGAGCTCGCCGCACGGGCCTTCGTGGTCTCGAGTTTCGGCAAGACCTTTCACGTCACCGGCTGGAAGATCGGCACGGTGGCCGCGCCCGCGGCCATGAGCGCCGAGTTCCGCAAGGTGCATCAGTTCAATGTCTTCACGGTCAATACGCCGATGCAGGTGGCACTGGCCCGCTATTTGAGCAATCCCGCGCCCTACCTCGGGTTGAGCGCGTTCTACCAGGCCAAGCGCAACCTGTTCCGTGCCGGCCTGGCGGCCACCCGCTTGCGCGCGCTGCCCAGCGAAGGCAGCTACTTTCAATGCGTCGATTACAGCGCGGTGAGCGAGCTCGGCGAGGCCGCGTTCTGCCGCTGGCTAACCGCCGAAATCGGCGTCGCGGCGATCCCGCTGTCGGTTTTCTACGAGGCGGGATTCGAGCAGCGCATCGTGCGCCTGTGCTTCGCCAAACGCGACGAAACCCTGCGCTTGGCGCTGGACCGGCTGGCCAAGGTTTAGCGCGGCGGACGCGCGTCGGGGTCGTGGGCCCAGAAGTCGCCTTCGGGTTCAGCCGGCAACGCCTTGTCGCTCTTCTCGAGCTTGAGCGGCGACGGCGCGTCGGCGCCCGGAGTGGCCCGGTTTTCACCGTCGTCGGTGGTCAGATCGAGGTCGAGCGCCAGGGGCTCGCCGTCGTTGAACTCAGCGCGCAACATGATCGTGCCTTCGGCCGCGGCCACCGGCGCCGAGCGCCCGCCGATCGGCAAGAGGACATCCACATCGGTGGTGGCACCAGCGTCTTCGGCCTGGTGCAGGTCGCGCGCCATCTGGTAGAGGAACAGGACTTCCTGGTAGGCCGGCAGGTCGAACAGCTCGGCACCTGCGCCGCGGCGGAAGAGCAAGGCCTCCAGTTCGGCCATGACGTCCAGGGGCGAGGGCCATGCGCGCTGGATGCGGCCCATCGCCAGTGGATAGCCGTCGAGCGTGCGTCCTGCCTTTGGATCGCCCTGCCATTCGGGCGCCACGCTGTTGAAACGCTGGTTGAAACGCACGCGCGTGCGTTCATAGGCCTCGCGCTGGTCGCGCCGGCGATGAATTTCGAGCAGCTTCAGAAACGGCAGCGGGCTGCCGCCGCCGGTGCTGCGCATGTGGGCCATCAGCAGGTCGATGGCAGCGTCATCGTGGCCCAGGGCGATGAAGAAGTCGGCCTGTTGTTCGAGATCGATCTGTTCATCGACGCTCATCGCGCGGCTGGACTCGTCGTCTTGCGGCGCTGCCGGCGGCATCGCCGGCAGCGCCGGGATGGTCACCGAGGTCGGCGCCGCCAGCGTCGTCGGCGCGATCCGGGCATCGAATTCGCTGTGGCGCGAATCTGCCGCGGCCGACCATGGCGCCGGCGCGGTATGCACGCGCTGCATCGTCGAGGCTTGTGAAGCCTGGAAGTCCGACGCCGCCGGTGGAGCGGCAGAGGCCGCCTCGGACGGCGGACTCCGATCCCACCAATCGGCCTCGTTGCGCGGCACGCGCGATTGTTGGCGCAAGCGCCAACCCAGCCAGGCGGCCAATGCCGCCAGCAGCGCCGCCACGCCGAGCAGCCCAATCGTCAACGGCGAGGCTTGTTCGCGTTGGGCACGGTCCAGGGCCAGTTGCTGGCGCAATTGCAGCAGCGCATCGGTCTGCGCCTTGGCCTCGGCGCGCACGCGCGCCATCTCGGTTTCCATTGCGCGCATGCGCTCACCCGCCGCCGAGGCGGCGGCTTCGGCGGCGCTGGCGGCCTCCCGCGCCGCCGAGGCTTGCGCCTCGGCAGCGATCATGGCGGCCTGGCCCAGGCTGACCTGGCCGGCATCGAGTTGCAATCGCGACTTGGGCTCGGCGCGCGCGACAGGTCGCTGCCGCGCCACGGCCGGCGCACGCGCCGCCGTGGGCGCCGCGGCGGCGACCGTTGCGCGGGCCGCAGGCGACCTGCGCGCCGTGCGCGTTGCGCGCGACGGTGGCGCAGGCCGCGTCGCGCGCGGCGCAGAGCTGGCAAGGGGTGGCGCAGCGGCCGCAGGCGCGCCCGGTGACGGCGCGACCGTGGGCAAGGCTGGCGGCTCGGCTGGCGCCGCCACCGTTGTTACCAGCGGCGGGTCGGCCAACAGCACGATGGTGCGGCTCAGGCGCGTCGGGCAGCCGGCGCTCAGCGTAACGGTGAGCACCGGTTCTTCGACCACGGTTGAGGTGCTGACGCGCAACACGTTTTCAGTGGCGTCGCGGCCCTGGGTGACGCGCACGCGCACAACCCCCGGCGCCAGCTTGTTATCGCCCGAGATGATCTCGGCGCTGGCGCATTCGGCGCTCAGCGTTTCGCCTTCGGCCAGGTTGACCGGCAGCGCCAGGTTCAGCGGCTGGCCAAGCACGACGCTGGCACGTATCGGCCCGAAGCCGAGCGCCGCAGCCCCGCCGCTGCCGGCAAGCGCGACGGTCACGATAAAAAGCTGGGACCAACCGATGTGCATGCCGCTGGTAAGACCGTTTCTTTTTGTGAGCGAAGAGACTCTAGCATGGCCTGTCAGCGCGTCATGGACGCACTCGACGGGCGCAGTGCAACAATCGTCACGCCTTGGGCCGTTCGCCACGATCGCGCCAGCACTGCGGCCAGGCCTTTCTCGATTGCGTCCCCGTCTGAGAATTTCCGAGGCCCGCGATGGAACAGTTCACCGGCACCCGTCCTGTCGCCGAGCAACAGGCCTTCGACACTGCGGCGCTGCAGGCCTGGCTGCAAACCCGGGTGCCCGGATTCGCCGGGCCGCTCGGCGTTGAGCAATTCAAAGGCGGGCAAAGCAACCCGACCTTCAAGCTCATCACGCCCGGCGCGGCCTATGTGCTGCGCAGCAAGCCGGGCCCGGCCGCGAAGCTGCTGCCCTCGGCGCACGCCATCGAGCGCGAATACCGTGTGATGGCCGCATTGGCCGGCCGCGGCGTGCCGGTGCCGCAGATGCTGGCACTGTGCGAAGACGAAGCCGTGATCGGCCGCGCTTTCTACGTCATGTCCTTGGTCGAGGGCCGCGTGCTGTGGGAACCGTCGCTGCCCGGCCTGGGCCATGCCGAGCGGGCCGCGATCTACGACGAGATGAACCGCGTCATCGCCGCGCTGCACGGCGTCGATGCGGGCGCCGCAGGCCTGGCCGACTATGGCCGGCCGGGCAACTATTTCGAGCGCCAGATCGGCCGCTGGAGCAAACAGTATCTGGCCTCCATCACGCAGCCGATCGAGGCCATGGACCGCCTGATGGCCTGGCTGCCGGCGCATATGCCGGCCAGCGCGCGCGATGAATCGAAAGTGGCCATCGTGCACGGCGACTACCGCCTCGACAACCTGGTCTTTCATCCGCGCGAGCCGCGCCTGCTGGCGGTGCTCGACTGGGAACTCTCGACACTGGGCCATCCACTGGCCGATTTCAGCTACCACTGCATGGCCTGGCACATCCCGCCGGGCGCGTTGCGCGGCATCGCTGGCCTGGACCATGCCGGGCTCGGCATCCCGCTCGAAGCCGACTACGTCAGGCGCTACTGCGAGCGCACCGGGCTGGCCACGCCCGAAGCACTGGCGGCCGACTGGAACTTCTATCTCGCCTACAACCTGTTCCGCATCGCCGCGATCCTGCAAGGCATTGCCAAGCGCGTCGAAGACGGCACCGCGTCGAGCGCACAGGCGCGCCAGTCGGGCGCCGGTGCACGGCCGCTGGCGGAACTCGGTTGGCGCTTTGCGCAACAAGCCTGAAAGGTTTCGATCATGGACTTTGCTTATTCCGAGCGCACGGTCGCTCTGCAAGCACGCGTGAGCGCCTTCATGGCCGAACATGTTTATCCCGCCGAGCCGGTGTATTGGCAGCAATTGGAAGCCAACACCGCAGCCGGCAAGCGCTGGCGGCCGCTGGTCGTGATCGAGGCGCTGAAGCCCAAAGCGCGCGCCGCCGGACTGTGGAATCTGTTCCTGCCAGACAGCGATCGCGGCGCCGGCCTGTCGAACCAGGAGTACGCACCGCTGGCCGAGATCATGGGCCGCGTGCCCTGGGCCAGCGAAGTCTTCAACTGCTCGGCGCCCGATAGCGGCAATATGGAAGTTTTGGTGCGCTACGGCAGCGCCGAGCAGCAACAGCGCTGGCTCGAGCCGCTGCTGGCCGGCGAGATGCGCAGCGCGTTCGCGATGACCGAACCTGGTGTTGCATCGAGCGACGCCACCAATATCGAAGCGCGCATCGAACGCCGCGGCGATGAGTACATCATCAATGGCCGCAAGTGGTGGACCAGCGGGGCCGGCGATCCGCGCTGCAAGATCATGATCTTCATGGGCAAGACCGATCCCGATGCGCCCAGGCATGCGCAGCAGTCGATGGTGCTGGTGCCGATGGACGCGCCGGGTGTCACGGTGATCCGGCCGCTGACGGTCTTCGGCTACGACGACGCACCGCACGGCCACATGGAGGTGGATTTCGACAACGTGCGCGTGTCGGCCGCGAATATCCTGCTCGGCGAGGGCCGCGGCTTCGAGATCGCCCAGGGTCGCCTGGGCCCTGGCCGCATCCACCACTGCATGCGCCTGATCGGCCTGGCCGAGCGCTCGCTCGAACTGATGTGCCGGCGCGCGTCGTCGCGGGTGGCTTTCGGCAAGCCGGTGGCGGCACAGACCGTGACGCAGGAGCGCATCGCCGAAGCGCGCTGCCGGATCGACCAGGCCCGGCTGCTGACCTTGAAAGCGGCGTGGACGATGGACGTGGCCGGCAACAAGGCGGCCAAGGCCGAGATCGCGATGATCAAGGTGGTGGCGCCGAACATGGCCTGCCGCGTGATCGACTGGGCCATCCAGGCGCATGGCGGTGCCGGCATGAGCCAGGATTTTCCGCTGGCCTATTTCTATACTGCGGCGCGCACGCTGCGCTTTGCCGACGGCCCCGACGAGGTGCACCGCAACGCCATCGCGAAAATAGAACTCGGCCGGCACGCGGCCTGACCGCACGTCTCATACTAAGTCGCGTTCAAACGTATAGAAGTGATCCACTTGAACCCGGTCAT
>CADEDE010000041.1 GCA_902825995.1 uncultured Burkholderiales bacterium | reverse complement strand
TCGCCTCGACCATCTTGCCCAGGATGTGCATGCGCGCTTCCTTGGCCTGCGCCAGCGCCACCTGCATGATTTCCTTGGTGATGCCCTGGATCTTGATGTCCATTTGCAGCGCGGTCACGCCGGCGGTGGTGCCGGCGACCTTGAAGTCCATATCGCCGAGGTGATCTTCGTCACCGAGGATGTCGGTCAGCACGGCGAATTTGTTGCCGTCCTTGATCAGGCCCATCGCGATGCCGGCCACATGGGCCTTCATCGGCACACCGGCGTCCATCATCGCCAGGCAGCCGCCACAGACCGAAGCCATCGACGAGGAGCCGTTGCTCTCGGTGATTTCGGAGACCACGCGGATCGTGTACGGGAAGTCCTCCTTGCTCGGCAGCGCGGCGATCAGCGCGCGCTTGGCCAGCCGGCCGTGGCCGATTTCGCGGCGCTTGGGCGAGCCGACGCGACCGGTTTCGCCGGTAGCGAAGGGCGGCATGTTGTAGTGAAGCATGAAACGGTCGGTGAATTCACCGGCCAGTGCGTCGACGCGCTGGGCATCGCGCTCGGTGCCGAGCGTGGCGACGACCACCGCCTGGGTTTCGCCGCGCGTGAACAGGGACGAGCCGTGAGTCCGGGGCAGGATGCCGTTGCGAATCTCAATAGGGCGCACGGTGCGCGTATCGCGGCCGTCGATGCGCGGCTCGCCGGCCAGGATTTGGCCGCGCACGATGCGCGATTCGATCTCGAACAGCAGGCCTTCCACCTCAACCTTGTCGAATTCGATGCCGTCCTTTTTCAGCGCCGCCATCACGTCGGCGGTGGCCGCGCGGCAGGCTTGCGTGCGCGCCTGCTTGCTGCGGATCTGGTAAGCCGCGCGCAGGGCCGGCTCGGCCAATGCCGTCACGTTGGCGATGAAGGGCTCGTTCTTGGCCGGGGCCGTCCACTGCCACTCGGCCTTGCCGGCGTCGCGCACCAGTTCATTGATCGCCGCAATGGCGATATTGCCCTGCTCGTGGCCGAAGACCACACCGCCGAGCATCACTTCCTCGCTCAACTGGTCGGCTTCGCTCTCGACCATCAGTACGGCGGATTCGGTGCCGGCGACGATGAGCTCCATCTTGCTGTTGGCGAGTTGCGTCTGGCTCGGGTTGAGCACATAGGCGCCGTCGATATAGCCCACGCGCGCGGCGCCGATCGGGCCATTGAACGGAATACCGGAAATCGCCAGCGCGGCGCTGGTGCCGATCATCGCGGCGATATCAGCCTGGACCTCGGGGTTCAGGCTCAGCACGTGGATGACGACCTGGACTTCATTGAAGAAGCCTTCGGGAAACAGCGGGCGGATCGGGCGATCGATCAGGCGCGAGGTCAGGGTTTCCAGCTCGCTCGGGCGGCCTTCACGCTTGAAGAAGCTGCCGGGGATCTTGCCGGCAGCATAGGTCTTCTCGATGTAATCCACGGTCAGCGGGAAGAAATCCTGGCCGGCCTTGGCGTCGGTCTTGGCGACCACGGTGGCCAGGACCACGGTGTCGTCGATCGTGACGACGACGGCGCCGCTCGATTGGCGGGCGATCTCGCCGGTTTCCATCGTGACCTGGTGTTGGCCCCATTGGAAGGTCTTGGTGACCTTGTTGAACATGCTCATGATGTCTCCTGCTTCGATGAGGGGCACAGGGTGCCCCGGTGCGGAGATCAGAGCCTTCGGCGGGATGCCATTCCAGTGCGGTTGCGACGATCACGTCGAGGACAACGGCATTGGAATGACACAGCAGCGCGTCGGGTTCCGGTCTCCAAGAGAGAAAAGCCCGCTGTCTGGTGGTTCCAGCGCAGGCTCATCATCGTTGTCGGCTCTTACTTGCGCAGACCCAGTTTCTGGATCAGCGTGGTATAGCGGTCGGCGTCCTTGTCCTTCAGGTAGGACAACAGGCGCTTGCGCTGGTTGACCATCTTCAGCAGGCCGCGCCGGCCATGGTGGTCCTTGGCGTGAAGCTTGAAGTGAGGCGTGAGTTCGTTGATGCGTGCGGTCAGCAGAGCGACCTGCACTTCGGGGCTGCCGGTGTCGTTGGCCGCGCGTGCATGGGCCTTGACGATCTCGGCGGTTTTGGGGGTACCCATGGCCATGGTGGCGATTTCCTGAATAACGTGGAAACCGCTGGCAGGGCGTTGCAGCCTTGCGCCGCCCCACGACCCTCGCGGTTTCCGGTTCCACTTGCGGTCACGGGTGAAACCGACCCATGCCGTGCTTGTTTTCGAGGGGCTGCCCTTGTCGGTAAGCCAGCGCGAAGCCAGGAATTGTAGATCAAACGCCCACGCCAGCCCAAGTGCATGGATGCGCGAGGCCGACAGTGGTTCGATCGCACTGTGCATGTAAACCAACTTCAATCGATGCGCGGCATCTTGCAGTTGTGCGGCATTTCGACCTCGCTCGCCTCGAAACTGCGCACCGTGCGAAAGCCGAATCCCGAGCCTTCGATGTCATGGCGCACGCCGGGCGCCCCGGCGCGGTCCATCACGCTCACGACAAGCGGCTGCTGGAACTGGTGGTCGCCGGCGCGCATCACGCCGCTGTGCAGGCCCCCGAGCGTGGACGCGTCAAAGGCCGTGCCGGGCAGCCCACGCGCCACCGCGGTGGCATCGGCGCTGCCGACACGTTCGATCGAAGCCGCCAGCATCTCGACCATCACCTGCATGCGCACATGCACGTAGTCGTCGCGCGGCTCGGGAAAACGTTGGCGAAACGCGGCATAGAAGGCGTCGGACGCCACACCACCGACATTCGGGTGCCACTCGGCCACGGCATGCACCGCGCCGACGCCAGCCTCGCCGATGGCCGCCGGCGCGCCGAGCGCGTTGCCGTAAAAGGTATAGAACTTGACCGCCGCACCGACTTCGCGCACGGCCTTGACCAGCAGCGTCAAGTCGTTGCCCCAGTTGCCGGTGAGCACGGCCCGCGCACCGCTGGCCTGGATCTTGGCGGCGTAGGGCAGGAAATCCTTGATGCGGCCGAGCGGGTGCAACTCATCACCGACGATGTCGATGTCCGGCCGTTTTGCGGCCAGCATCGCGCGCGCCTGGCGGTTCACGTGCTGGCCGAAGCTGTAGTCCTGGCCGATCAGATAGAGTTTCTTCAGCGATACGTCGCCGCGCATCACCTCGGTCAAGGCCGCCAGGCGCATGTCGGCGTGTGCGTCGAAGCGAAAGTGCCACGGGCTGCAACGCTCGTTGGTCAGTGCCGGTTCGACGGCCGAGTAGTTCAGGAACAGCGCGCGCCGCTCGGGCGAACGCGCGTTGTGCATGTCGAGCGCGCCGATCAGCGCCGCTGCCGTGGCCGAACTGTTGCCTTGCAGAACGAATGCGACGCCCTGGTCGAGCGCGGCGCGCAGCATCGACAGGGCCTCTTCGGTGCTGCCCTGGCTGTCGAAACGCAGTAATTCGAGCCGGCGCTTGCCATCCGGGAGCGCCACGCCGTCACGGCGATTAACGCGCTCGACCGCCCACAGCAGGTTGCGCCACACCGCCTCGCCCGCATTGGCAAAGGCGCCCGACAGACCTTCGATGAGAGCCAGGCGTACCGGCGCAGTAGCACTCTGCGCACGCACAGGCGTCGAGATGGCGGTCAGTGCGAGCGCCAGCGCGCCACGCCGTGTCAAAGTGGATTGATCCATCGCAAAACAAGGCCCTTGAAAACAAAAAAACGGCTGCCAATTGAGCGACACGGCAGTCGGCATGGGTTTGCAATCGGAAGTCGAGCGCCGCAACCGATTTTAGGAGGTCACACCATGTTTCTCGTCCCCTTCTCGTCTGCCAACCGCTCCGCTTCGGATTTCGCACGCAGCATCGAAAGACTCTTCGACGACAGCTTTGACCGCACGGGCGCTTATGGCGGCTCGGAAGTCGCTCAACGCAGCCCAGCCCTCGATGTCGCCGAGACCGAAAGCGGCTACAGCGTCAACCTCGACCTGCCCGGCGTGGCCAAGGAAAATGTGAAGATTGCCATCGATGGCCGCCGCGTCAGCGTGAGCGCGCAGACACAGCGCGAAGAAACCAAAAAGGACGGCGAGCGCGTGATCTACCGCGAGCGTTCTTCGGCCAGCTTCGCGCGCACGTTCACGCTGCCCGAAGAAATCGACCAGGAAGCCTCGCAAGCGAAGCTCGACAACGGCGTGTTGTCCTTGACCTTGGCCAAGAAGCGCGCCTCGGCGGCCAAGCAATTGACGGTCAACTGAATCAGGATCCGTCGATCGCATCGAGCGCCCAGCGTGGCTTCACGTCGAACGTGAGGCCGCGCTCGGGGATCGTGCGTCCGGCCTGCACGCGCATTGCGGCAGCCAACGCGATCATCGCGCCGTTGTCGCTGCACAGATGCAGTTCGGGGTAGTGCACGCGCACGCCGGATTTGGCGCAGGCAACATTCAGATCAGCACGCAAGGCCAGGTTGGCGCCGACGCCGCCGGCGACGACCAGCCGCGCAAGACCGGTCTGGCGCAGTGCGTGCATCGACTTCCTGACCAAGACCTCGACGATCGCCGCCTGCGTCGATGCAGCGAGGTCGGCACGCTGCTGTGCGCTCGGCGCCAGGCCAAGCTTGCGTACCTGCGTCGCAACGGCGGTCTTCAGACCGGCGAATGAGAAATCGAGATCGCCACTGTGCAGCAACGGCCGCGGCAGCGTGAACGCGTGGGCATCGCCGTGCCCCGCCAGGCGCGCCAGCGCCGGGCCACCGGGATAGCCCAGGCCCAGCAGCTTGGCGCTCTTGTCGAAAGCCTCGCCGGCGGCATCGTCGATGGTTTCGCCGAGCAGGGTGTAGTCGCCGACACCCTGCACGCGCATCAACTGCGTATGCCCGCCCGAGACCAGCAGGGCCACGAAGGGGAACTGCGGTGGGTCGGCCGACAGGAAGGGCGACAGCAGGTGGCCTTCGAGGTGGTGTACACCGAGCACCGGCTTGCCCAGCGCCGCGGCCAGCGCGCAGCCGATGCCGGCCCCGATCAGCAACGCGCCGGCCAGGCCCGGGCCGCGCGTGTAGGCCACGAGGTCGATATCGCCCAGCCGGCTGCCGGCCTCGGCCAGTACTTGCCGCGCCAGTGGCAGCACGCGCCGGATGTGGTCTCGCGAGGCCAGTTCGGGTACCACGCCGCCGTAGGCCCGGTGCATGTCCACCTGGCTGTAAAGCGCGTGCGCCAGCAGCCGTGGGGGCTCGGCGGCCTGCCATTGCACCAGCGCTACACCGCTTTCATCACACGACGATTCGATTCCCAAGACCTGCATCCAGGCAGTGTAGCCAGGGGGTCGCGCGAACTCGGGCCGTGAAATGAGGCACGCCGTTTGCAAATCAAAACAACGTCGCCTCAGAAAAAACCTTCAGACACCCCCTAATTGCTTGGCCTGACAGGACACGCACGGCTAATCTCGGGGCCACACAACAGCAACCGGGCCCGCTCGCCGTCGCGGCCCCGAACGCGAAAGACCATGAAGGAATTCAAGCTCGCGGCCTGGCCCGACCTGCCTGCGCCCTACCACCGCACGGTCTATCGCCGCATGCTCAGCGACATGTCGCACCGCTACATGTCGGTGTCGCAGCTGGTGTTATCCAGCGGTGCCACCAAGCTGGAAGTGCGTGTGTTCCTGCAGATGCTCAATGAAAATGGCCTGTTGCGCGAGCGCGAAGGTGAAGCTGAATCGATCTTCGATTCCCTGCGTCCGATCAGCAACTGGTTTCGGCGCACGATCAACGGCTCGGAAGTGCCGAAAAACTGAGCCCCCCGCTGCGCTGCCGACAAAAACCCGCTGCGGCGGGTTTTTTGTCGGCTCAGTGGTTCTCCTTGGCGTGATTGATCGAGTACTTGGGAATCTCGATCGTCACATCGCGGTTGGAGACGATGGCCTGGCATGACAGGCGCGACGTCGGCTCCAGGCCCCAGGCGCGGTCGAGCAGGTCTTCTTCGCTGTCGTCCATTTCGCCCAGTGAATCGAAACCTTCACGCACGATGACATGGCAGGTGGTACAGGCGCAACTCATCTCGCAGGCGTGCTCGATGGCGATGCCGTTTTCGAGCAAGGCCTCGCAAATCGACGTGCCACTCGCCGTCTCGATCCGGTCGCCCTGTGGGCAGTACTCGGCGTGGGGCAGGATTTTGACGATCGGCATGTTGGCCTGGCTCAGAGATCTTCGACGCTGCGGCCGGCCAGCGCCTTGCGGATGCCGCGGTTCATCCGCGCTGCGGCAAAGGCTTCGGTGGCGGCAGCCAGGGCTTTGACGGCGGCATCAATAGCACGCTGGTCTTGGGATTGGGCGCTACGCTGCGTAGCGGCGATCTGACCCTCAACGGCCGCGCGTTCGGGTCCGGTCAGCAAATCGCCATCTACCGCCAGTGCCGAGCGGATGGCCAGCACCAGTCGATCGGCATCGACACGCACCTCGCGCAGCGAACGTTCGGCGGCATCGGTGTCGGCTTGCGCAAAACCCTCACGCAGCATGCGCGCGATGTCGTCGTCGGCCAGGCCGTAACTCGGCTTGACGGCGATCGCGGACTCGACCCCCGAGCTCAGCTCGCGCGCACTGACCTGGAGCAGACCATCGGCATCGACCACGAAGCTCACGCGGATGCGGGCCGCGCCGGCCACCATCGGCGGAATGCCGCGCAACTCGAAGCGGGCCAAAGAGCGGCAATCGGCCACCAATTCGCGTTCGCCCTGCACCACGTGCAGCACCAGTGCCGTTTGGCCGTCCTGGTAAGTCGTGAAGTCCTGGGCCTTGGCCGTCGGGATAGTACTGTTGCGCTCGACGATGCGCTCGACCAGGCCGCCCATGGTCTCGATGCCGAGCGACAGCGGGATCACATCGAGCAGCAGGATCTCGCCGTCGGCGGCATTGCCGGCCAACTGGTTGGCCTGGATCGCGGCGCCGACGGCGACCACTTCGTCGGGGTTCAGGTTGGTCAACGGCGCGCGGCCGAACCATTCGCCGACCGCCGTGCGCACCGCCGGCATGCGTGTCGATCCCCCGACCAGCACAACGCCCTGAACTTCCTCGCGTGGCAACCTGGCGTCGCGCAGCATGCGCCGGGCGGCAATGAGGGTCTTGTCGATCAGCGGTTCGGCCAACGCATTGAACTGTGCGCGCGACACCGTCACGTCCATCGGACCGTCGGCCAGCATGCACGCAAGCGTCGCTTCGTCCGCGTCGGTCAAAGTCTCCTTTGCCGCGCGCGCTGCCACCAGCACAGCGCGGCGATCGTGGGCCGTCGTTACCGCGCGCTTGGCGCGGGTCAACGCCCACTCGGCCAGCGCGGCATCGAAGTCGTCACCGCCGAGCGCGGTGTCACCACCCGTGGCCACAACCTCGAACACGCCCTTCGCCAGGCGCAGCAGTGAGATGTCGAAGGTGCCGCCACCGAGGTCGTAAACCGCGTACAGGCCCTCGCTGGCGTGGTCCAGACCGTAGGCCACCGCTGCTGCGGTCGGTTCGTTGATCAGGCGCAGCACGTTCAAGCCCGCCAGCCTGGCAGCGTCTTTCGTTGCCTGGCGCTGGGCATCGTCGAAGTAGGCCGGCACCGTGATCACGGCGCCGAACAGGTCATCGCTGTCGAAGCTGTCTTCGGCGCGCTGGCGCAACGCGGCGAGGATTTCAGCCGAGACCTCGACTGGCGTCTTGGCGCCCTCGCGCGTATCGATGGCCACCATGCCCGGCCGATCGACAAAACGATAAGGCAGCTTGGTATGGCCGGCCACGTCGGCCAGCGCCCGGCCCATCAGGCGCTTGACGGAGACGACGGTATTCAGCGGATCGTCAGCCTGCGCCGCCAGCGCCTCGGCGCCGATCGCGCACCGCCCGCCTTCGAGGTAGCGCACGGCCGAGGGCAGGATCGCGCAGCCCTGGGCATCGGGCAGGCATTCGGCCACGCCGTGGCGCACCGCGGCGACCAGCGAGTGCGTGGTGCCCAGGTCGATGCCGACGGCAATGCGCCGCATGTGCGGGTCGGGCGACTGGCCGGGTTCGGAGATTTGCAGCAAGGCCATATCAGCCGGCGCAGGGCCGCTCCCAAGGTGGCTGAGCGCCCCCTCGGGGGGCTGCGAAGGAAGTGAACTTGGGGGTCATCGTTTTCAGTCTTGAAGGGCATCGATTTGTGCGTCGAGGTCGGCACGCAAGCGCTGGATGAACATCAGCGCACGCACGCGCTCGGCGGCCAGCGCCGGTGCGGGCTGCTCGTCGAGCAGCATGGCCAGTTGCGCCAGCAGGTCGGTTTCAGCAGCGCGCACTTGCGCGTCGAGCGCACTGAGCACAGCGTCGCCAGCACCACTTTTGGCATCATCGAGGGCTTCGCGCCAGGCCATCTGCTGGATCAGGAAGTCGCCGGGCATGGCGGTGTTGTTCTGGGCGGCAATCGGCGCGCCACGCAGCTCGCACAGGTAGGCCGCGCGCGTCAGCGGCTCGCGCAGGCGTCGGTAAGCCTCGTTGATGCGCACCGACCACTGCATTGCCAGGCGCTGCGCCGCAGCGCCGTCGGCGGCAAAGCGGTCCGGATGCGCCGAGCCCTGCAACTGGCGCCAGCGCGCATCCAGATCGACGCGATCGATCACGAAGCGCTCGGGCAGGCCGAACAAGACGAAGTCGTTGTCGTCGAGTTTCACAGCCGCTTCTCGAAAAACAACGACAGGATGTGATTGGCCTCGGGTTCGTACAGCGAGGCCAGGTATGCATCGAGCGCACCCCGTGCGCCCCCCACCTGGGGATGGTCGGCACGCTCTGCGCGGATAACGATCTCGTTGCTCATGACGGGAATGCAAAAAAAACGCGGCCACGCCGCGCCTGGCAGCGCGGTGACAGCGCTAGACGCGAAAGGACTCCCCACAGCCACAGCGATCCTTCTCACGTGGGTTGTGGAACTTGAAACCCTCGTTGAGACCCTCGCGCACGAAATCGAGTTCGGTGCCGTCTAGGTAGGGCAGGCTCTTGGGGTCGATCAGGATCTTTACCCCGCGATCCTCGAAAACATGGTCTTCGGGCGCGATCTGGTCGGCGTACTCGAGCTTGTAGGCCAGACCTGAGCAGCCGGTGGTCTTGACGCCCAGGCGCACGCCGACGCCCTTGCCGCGGCTCGAAATATAGCGGCTGACATGGCGGGCCGCGGCTTCGGTGAGGGTAACGGACATGGGTTCAGTGCGTCTTCTTCGCTTTGTAGTCCTCGACCGCGGCCTTGATCGCATCTTCGGCCAGGATCGAGCAATGGATCTTCACCGGTGGCAGCGCCAGCTCTTCGGCGATGCGGGTGTTCTTGATCGTCAGCGCCTGGTCGAGCGATTTGCCCTTGACCCATTCGGTGACCAGCGAGCTCGAGGCGATGGCCGAGCCGCAGCCATAGGTCTTGAATTTGGCGTCTTCGATCAGGCCGGTGGCCGGGTTGACCTTGATCTGCAACTTCATCACATCGCCGCAGGCCGGCGCGCCGACCATGCCGGTGCCCACCGTATCGTCGCCCTTGTCGAACGAGCCGACGTTGCGCGGGTTTTCGTAGTGATCGATGACTTTTTCGCTGTAGGCCATGGTGTGACTCCTTCAATTCAATGGGCGGTCCATTGGATCGTGCTGATATCGATCCCGTCCTTGAACATCTCCCACAGGGGCGAGAGTTCGCGCAGCTTGGCGACGCGGTCTTTCAGGGTGCTGACCGCGTAGTCGATTTCCTCGATGGTGGTGAAGCGGCCGATGGTCATGCGCAGGCTCGAATGCGCCAGCTCGTCGCTGCGGCCCAGGGCGCGCAGCACATAGCTCGGCTCCAGACTCGCCGAGGTGCAGGCTGAGCCGGAGCTCACTGCCAGGCCCTTCACACCCATGATCAGCGATTCGCCTTCGACGAAATTGAAGCTGATATTCAGGTTGTGCGGCACGCGGCGCTCGGTATGGCCGTTGATGAAAACCTGTTCGATATCCACCAGGCCGCGCACCAGCCGCTGCTGCAACATGCGGATGCGTTCGCTCTCCGCGCCCATCTCTTCGCGGGCGATGCGAAAGGCCTCGCCCATGCCGACGATCTGGTGCGTGGGCAAGGTGCCCGAGCGCATGCCGCGCTCGTGGCCGCCGCCGTGCATCTGGGCTTCGATACGCACACGCGGCTTGCGCCGCACATACAGCGCGCCGATGCCCTTGGGGCCATAGGTCTTGTGCGAGGCCAGGCTCATCAGATCGACCGGCAGCGTGGCCATATCGATGGCCACCTTGCCGCTGGCCTGGGCCGCATCGACGTGGAAGATGATGCCGCGCTCGCGGCAGATCGCTCCGATGGCGGCAATATCCTGGATCACGCCGATCTCGTTGTTGACGAACATCACCGAGACCAAAATCGTATCGGGGCGCAGCGCGGCCTTGAAGGCTTCCAGATCGAGCAGGCCGTCTTCCTGCACCGCCAGATAGGTGGCGTCGAAACCCTGGCGCTCGAGTTCGCGCACGGTATCGAGCACCGCCTTGTGCTCGGTTTTCACGGTCACGATGTGCTTGCCGCGGGTCTTGTAGAAATGCGCCGCGCCCTTCAGCGCGAGGTTGTTGCTTTCGGTGGCCCCCGAGGTCCAGACGATTTCGCGCGGGTCGGCGCCGATCAACTCGGCCACCTGAACCCGCGCCTTTTCGACCGCGGCCTCGGCCTCCCAGCCCCAGGCGTGGCTGCGCGAAGCCGGGTTGCCGAAATGCTCGCGCAGCCAGGGCACCATGGCATCGACCACGCGCGGATCGACCGGCGTGGTCGCGCCATAGTCCATATAGATCGGGAAGTGGGGCGTCATGTCCATGGCAGACGGGTATGTGCTTCTTTATTTGGTCAGCGCAGCGGCGGCGCCGAGTGCGAAGACCGAATTGGGCGCGGTGACGCGGATCGGCTTGACCACCGGCACCGACGAGATGGCGCGCTTGATTGGCGCTTCGACCACCGACACGCCCTTGGCAGTCTGTTCGTCAACCAGCTTCTTCAGCGTGATCGAACTCAGGAACTCGATCATCCGGGTGTTGAGCGCGGTCCACAGGTCGTGCGTCATGCACTTGCCGTTGTCCTCGCCCATGCAGTTCTCGCGGCCACCGCAGCCGGTGGCGTCGATCGGCTCATCGACGGCGACGATGATGTCGGCCACCGTGATCTGCGCGGCAGGGCGCCCGAGCGAATAGCCGCCGCCGGGGCCGCGCGTGCTTTCCACCAATTCGGCGCGGCGCAGCTTGCCAAACAGTTGCTCGAGGTAGGACAGCGAGATCTGCTGCCGCGCGCTGATCGCCGCCAGCGCCACCGGCCCATTGGTCGAGCGCAGGCCGAGGTCGATCATCGCGGTGACGGCGAAGCGGCCTTTGGTCGTGAGACGCATGAATTTCTCCTGCAGGTTGGGCTCGGGCGTGGCGGGGTCACGGTGCCATTATGCGGGTTAACCCTCGGTCGATTCCGAGAAGACCAGTCAAGTTTATCAGAAGCCGACTGATTTGGTCGGGTTCGATTCAGGAAGTTCCGAGCCGGGTGCGCAACTCGGCCAGCAGCGCATCGCTGGCGCGCTCGATCTGGTCGAGCACATTCTCGAAGCCCTGGGCGCCGCCGTGGTACGGGTCGGGCACCTCGGCGGCATCGAAGAGGCGCAACTCGGCGCGCGCTTGGGAGGGCTTCAGGCGTTGCAGGTCGGCCAGGTTGTCTTCGTCCATCGCCAGCAGCAGGTCGAAACGCTCGAAATCTTCTTCGATCACGCGGCGCGCGCGTTGCTTCGAGAGATCGTAGCCGCGCTGCCTGGCGTGGCGCTGGGCGCGCGCATCGGGCGGCTCGCCGCTGTGCCAGCCGCCGGTGCCAGCGGAATCGACGTCGATGTCCTCTTCCAGGCCGGCCGCAATCAGCCGCGCGCGCAGCACGCCCTCGGCCGTGGGCGAGCGGCAGATATTGCCCATGCAGACCATCAGCACGCGCAGCTTGGCTTCGCGCTTCACTTCACACCTCCCGGGTTGTTCAAGGGCACGACGTTGCTGTCATGCCCGGGCGCACCGAAAGCCTGCTCGCGCAGTTGCGCCAACTGGTCGCGCACGCGGGCGGCCTTCTCGAATTCGAGGTTGCGCGCATGTTCGAGCATCTGCTTTTCCAGCAGCTTGATGCGCTTGCCCAGATCCTTCTCGCTCATCGCCTCGACTTCGGCAGTCGCCTGCGCGCGCTGCAGATCGTCCTTGGCGGTCTTGGCCGAAACGGCGCCGTCGATCATGTCGCGCACGGTCTTGACCACGCTGCGCGGCGTGATGCCCAGCCGCAGGTTGTGCGCCACCTGCTTCGTGCGGCGGCGCTCGGTTTCGCCGATGGCGCGGGTCATCGAATCGGTCATCCGGTCGGCATACAGGATGGCCTTGCCGTTCAGGTTGCGCGCGGCGCGGCCGATGGTTTGAATGAGGCTGCGCTCGGAACGCAGGAAGCCTTCCTTGTCGGCGTCCAGGATCGCCACCAGCGAGACCTCGGGGATATCCAGGCCCTCGCGCAAGAGGTTGATGCCGACCAGCACGTCGAACAGCCCCAGGCGAAGATCGCGCAGGATTTCGACCCGCTCGACGGTATCGATATCGCTGTGCAGGTAGCGCACCTTGACGCCGTTGTCGCTGAGGTAATCGGTGAGCTGCTCGGCCATGCGTTTGGTCAGCGTGGTGATCAGCACGCGCTCGCCGGCTTCGGTGCGCAGGCGGATTTCCTGCAACACGTCGTCGACCTGATGCGTGGCCGGCCGCACCTCGACTTGCGGGTCGATCAAACCCGTGGGCCGCACGAGTTGCTCGACCACCTGGCCGGCATGCTGCTGCTCGTAGGCGGCGGGCGTGGCCGAGACGAACACCGACTGCCTCATGCGCGACTCGAACTCGTCGAACTTCAGCGGCCGGTTGTCCAGCGCGCTGGGCAGGCGAAAACCGTATTCGACCAGGGTCTGCTTGCGCGCGCGGTCGCCGTTGAACATGCCGCCGAACTGCCCGATCAGGACATGGCTTTCGTCGAGGAACATCAGCGCGTCCTTGGGCAGGTAGTCCACCATCGTCGGCGGCGGATCGCCCGGCGCGGCGCCCGACAAATGCCGCGTGTAGTTCTCGATGCCCTTGCAGTGGCCCACCTCCTGCATCATTTCAAGGTCGAACCGCGTGCGCTGCTCCAGGCGCTGCGCCTCGATCAATTTGCCGGCGGCGATGAACTCGGCCACCCGATCTCGCAGCTCGGCCTTGATGGTTTCGATGGCGGCCAGCACGCGGTCGCGCGGCGTCACGTAATGGCTGGCCGGGTAGATCACGAAGCGCGGAACCTTTTGCCGGATGCGGCCGGTGAGCGGATCCAGCAATTGCAGCGATTCGATCTGGTCGTCGAAGAGTTCGATGCGGATCGCCAGCTCGGAATGCTCGGCCGGGAAAATATCGATCACATCGCCGCGCACGCGAAACGTACCGCGCGAAAAATCGGTTTCGTTGCGCGTGTACTGCATGCGGATCAACTGCGCGATCGCATCGCGCTGGCCGATCTTGTCGCCGACCCGCGCAATGAAGCGCATCTGGGTGTAATCCTCGGGCTTGCCGATGCCGTAGATTGCGCTGACGCTGGCCACGATGATCACATCGCGCCGCTCCAGCAGGCTCTTCGTCGCGGAGAGGCGCATCTGCTCGATATGCTCGTTGATCGCGCTGTCCTTTTCGATGAACAGATCGCGCTGCGGCACATAGGCTTCGGGCTGGTAATAGTCGTAGTAGCTGACGAAATACTCGACCGCATTCTTCGGAAAGAACTCGCGGAATTCGCTGTAGAGCTGCGCGGCCAGGGTCTTGTTCGGGGCGAAGACGATCGCCGGCCGGCCGAGCTGCGCGATCACATTGGCCATCGTGAAGGTCTTGCCCGAGCCGGTCACGCCGAGCAGGGTCTGGTAGGCCAGGCCGTCGCGGATACCTTCGACCAGTTGCGCGATCGCGGTCGGCTGATCGCCCGCCGGCGCATAGGGCTGGAAGAGCTGGAAGGGCGAATCGGGGTAGCTGACGAACTCGCCCTCGGCGGGCGATTCGGCGCTGGCTCGCGCACTGGAAAGGATTTCGGAAACGGAGGACATCGGGTGCGCCGGAAGTGGCCCCGTAAAATCGGGACCATCGAGCAGCCTACCGCAATGTGCCGCTGCGCCTGAACCCACCGCCGCCGCACCCCACCATGAGCCTGTTTTCCACCGTTGAAATGGCCCCGCGCGACCCGATTCTGGGCTTGTCCGAACAATTTACGGCCGACCCGAATCCAAACAAGGTCAACCTCGGCGTCGGCGTCTATTACGACGAGAACGGCAAGCTGCCGCTGCTGGCCTGCGTGGCCGCGGCCGAGCAGCAACTGGTGCAAGCCGCCAAGCCGCGCGGCTATCTGCCCATCGATGGCATCGCCGCCTACGACGCCTCCGTGCAGGGCCTGGTCTTCGGCACCGGCAGCGATATTTTGCGAGCCAGGCGCGTGGCCACGGTGCAGGCGGTGGGCGGCACCGGTGGCCTGAAGATCGGCGCCGATTTCTTGAAGCGCCTGAACCCGAACGCCAAGGTGCTGATCAGCGACCCGAGCTGGGAAAACCACCGCGCCCTCTTTACCAACGCCGGTTTTGTGGTCGAGAACTATCCGTACTACGACGCCGACGCGCGCGGCGTGAATTTCGCGGCCATGCGTGCCGCGCTCGAAGCCGCGCCGGCCGACAGCATCGTCGTGCTGCACGCCTGCTGCCACAACCCGACCGGCTGCGATCTGACGCCCACGCAATGGGCCAAAGTCGTGGCCATCGTCAAGGCGCGGCGCCTGGTGCCCTTCCTCGATATGGCCTATCAGGGTTTCGGCAGCGGCCTGGTGGAAGACGGCGCCGTGGTGACGCTGTTCATCGCCAGCGGTCTCGGCTTCTTCGTCTCGACCTCGTTCTCGAAGAGTTTCTCGCTCTACGGCGAACGCGTGGGCGCGCTCAGCGTGGTTTGCGCGAGCGCCGACGAAGCCGCGCGCGTACTGTCGCAATTGAAGATCGTGATCCGCACCAATTACTCCAACCCGCCGACGCACGGCGCGCAGATTGTCAGCACGGTGCTCGCCAGCCCCACACTGCGCGCGCAGTGGGAGCAGGAACTCGCGGGCATGCGCGCGCGCATCAAGGCCATGCGCTCGGCCCTGGTGGAAAGGCTCGCCGCCGCGGGCGTGAAGCAGGATTCCAGCTTCATCACCCGCCAGCAGGGCATGTTCAGCTACTCGGGCCTGAACACCGCGCAAATGCAGCGCCTGCGCAGCGAATTCGGCATCTACGGCGTCGATTCCGGGCGCATCTGCGTGGCCGCGCTCAACGCCAGGAATCTAGACGCCACAGCCAAGGCGATTGCCAGCGTGATGTAAGCCGCACGCCTCAAGCTGGGCAATTGCCCTGCGAAGACAGGTGTATTCCCGCTCTCGGCGGTGTTAACCTCGCGGCACATTTGTTGCATCGCACCAAAAGGCGGAAACCACCCATGCTGTACCAGCTCTACGAAACCCAGCGCGCCTTGATGGCGCCGTTTTCCGAGTTCGCCAGCGCCTCGGCCAAGCTGTACAACCACCCGCTCTCGCCCTTCACGCACACGCCGATGGCGCAGCGCGTATCAGCCGGGTTCGATCTGGTGCACCGCCTGGCCAAGGAATACGAAAAGCCGCAATTCGATATCCGCGGCGCCACCGTCGATGGCGTGCAGGTGGCCGTGCAGGAGCAGGTGGCGATCGAAAAACCCTTCTGCCGCCTGTTGCGCTTCAAGCGCTTCACCGACGACCCGACCGCGCTGGGCGATATGAAAACGCAGCCGGTGGTGTTGATCGTGGCGCCGCTGTCGGGCCACCACTCGACCCTCTTGCGCGATACCGTGAAGAGCCTGCTCACGGGCCACAAGGTCTTCATCACCGACTGGACCGATGCACGCATGGTGCCGGCCGACAAGGGCCCCTTCCACCTCGACGATTACGTGGCCTATATCCAGGAGTTCATCCGCCATGTCGGCCCCGAGGTGAATGTGATCTCGGTCTGCCAGCCCACGGTGCCCGTGCTGGCCGCCGTATCGCTAATGGCCAGCGCGGGCGAGTTCACGCCGCGCACGATGATCATGATGGGCGGCCCGATCGATGCCCGCAAATCGCCGACCGCGGTGAATAACCTGGCGATGAACAAGAGCCACGAATGGTTCGAGCACAACGTGATCTACCGCGTGCCGCAGAACTACCCGGGCGCGAATCGCCGCGTCTATCCCGGCTTCATGCAGCACAGCGGCTTCGTGGCGATGAACCCCGACCGCCACATGAGTTCGCACTACGACTACTTCCTCGACCTGGTGCGCGGCGACGACGACAGCGCCGAAAGCCACCGTCAATTCTACGACGAATACAACGCCGTGCTCGATATGCCGGCCGAGTACTACCTGGACACCATCAAGACCGTCTTCCAGGAATTCGCGCTGGTCAACGGCACCTGGGTCGTACGGGGCAAACCGGTGCGCCCGCAAGATATCAAGACCACCGCCCTCTTGACCATCGAAGGCGAACTCGACGATATCTCCGGCGCCGGCCAGACCCGCGCCGCACACGGCCTGTGCACCGGCGTGCCGGAATCGCGGCGCTTTCATTACGACGCCGAAGGCGCGGGCCACTACGGCATCTTCTCGGGCCGGCGCTGGCGCGAGCATGTGCACCCGAAGGTGAGCGAGTTCATCGCGCGCTACGGCAATGGCTTGTCGGCGAGCGTTGCGCCGGCCAAGCGCAAGCCTACCGCCCAGGCCGCGAAGAAGCGCGCCGCACGGCGCAAGTGATCCGACGCCGATAATTCGGCGGTGACCCTCACCGCGCTCATCGCCCGCATCGCCCGCATCGCCCGCATCGCCCGCATCGACGCCGCGCTGCCGCAAACGCAGTGCACGCGCTGCGGCTATCCCGATTGCCGGCACTATGCCCAGGCCATCGCGGCCAGCGAGGCGCCGATCAACCAATGCCCGCCCGGCGGCGCCGAAGGCATCGCGCGCCTGGCGGCGATCACCGGCCACGCGGTCATCGCGCTCAACCCCGCCAACGGCATCGAGAGCCCGCGCAGGCTGGCGATCATCGACGAAGCCTGGTGCATCGGCTGCACCCTGTGCATCAAAGCCTGCCCGGTCGATTGCATCGTCGGCGCACCCAAGCTGATGCACACGGTGATCGAGCCGCTGTGCACCGGCTGCGAGCTGTGCATCCCCGTCTGCCCCGTCGATTGCATCTCGCTCGAAGAGGCCACGCCCGGCCGCGGCGGCTGGGCGGCCTGGAGCACTGAGCTTGCCGACGAAGCGCGCCAGCGCTATTCGGCGCACAACGAGCGCATCGAGCGCGAGCGGCGCGAAAACGACGAGCGCCTGGCCGCCAAGGCCAGCGCCAAACTCGCCGATCTCGAGAACGCCAGCAGCATGGGTGACCCCGTTGCGCTGGAACAAAAGCGCGCGGTCATCGAGGCAGCGATGAAGCGCGCGCGCGAGTGAACGCCGAGGTGAAGCACGCCGCCATGAAGCCCACCGAGATCGAGAGCTTCTTCGCCACCCTGCGCGACGCCAATCCACGGCCCGTGTCGGAGCTGGAATTCACCAGCGTCTTCGAGCTGCTGGCCGCCGTGCTGCTTTCGGCGCAGGCCACCGATGTGAGCGTCAACAAGGCGACCCAGCGCTTGTTTGCGATCGCACCGACGCCACAGAAGATGCTCGAACTCGGCGTCGAGGGCGTCACCGAGCAGATCAAGACCATCGGCCTCTTTCGCAACAAGGCGAAGAATCTGCTCGAGACCTGCCGCCTGCTGATCGAGCGGCACGGCGGCGAAGTACCCCGCTCGCGCGAGGCGCTCGAGGCCCTGCCGGGCGTGGGCCGCAAGACGGCGAATGTGGTGCTCAACGTGGCCTTCGGCGAGCCGACCTTCGCCGTCGATACGCATGTCTTTCGCGTCTGCAACCGCAGTGGTTTGGCGCCGGGCAAGACGCCGCTCGAAGTCGAAGCGCAGCTCGACGCGCGCGTGCCCGCGGCCTACCGCGTCGGCGCGCACCACTGGCTGATCCTGCACGGCCGCTATGTCTGCCAGGCCAGGAAGCCGCTGTGCTGGCAATGCCGCGTCGCCGCGCAATGCGCCTTCGGGCCGAAAACCCGGCACCATGAACACCTCCTCCGTTCGGGCTGAGCTTGTCGAAGCCCATAGGCGTGGCACGACAAACTCGCAGCGAACAATGCCTGGGGTGCGTTCGTGAAAGCCTGCGCCGCGGCGTTGCTGGCCGCGTTGGCCGTGCTAAACGCACGCGCCGAGTTGCGCGTCATCGACGATGCCGGCCACGGCGTCGTGCTGGCCGCGCCCGCGCAGCGCGTGGTCAGCCTGGGCCCGCACCTGACCGAACTGGCCTACGCGGCCGGCGGCGGCGCGGCGATGGTCGGCGCCATCCGCTACAGCGATTTTCCCGAAGCGGCGCGCCAACTGCCGATCGTCGGCGACGCGCATGCGATCAATTTCGAGCGCATCGTGCAACTCAAGCCCGACCTGGTGCTGGTCTGGGGCAGCGGCTTGAATGAGCGCCACAAGGCGCGGCTGCGCTCGCTCGGGCTCACGGTATTCGAGAGCGAGATCCGCCAGGTGCAAGGCATCCCCGATACGCTGCGCCGCCTGGGCGCCCTGCTCGGCCATGCCGATGCGGCCGAGACCGCGGTGCGCCGCTTCGAGCTGCAATGGCAGGCCCTGGCCGAGCGCCACCGCGGCAAGGCCCCCGTGCGTGTGTTCTGGCAGCTCTGGCACGAACCGCTGATGACGATCAACCGCGAGCACCTGATCAGCGAAGCGATGCGCAGCTGCGGCGGTGCGAACGTCTTCGCCGACCTGCCGCTGCTCACGCCCAGCGTGAGCTGGGAAGCGGCAGTGGCCACGGACCCGCAACTGATCGTCAGCTCGGGCGGCAAGGAAGATGCCGAGCGCGACTTCGCCGCGTGGCGGCGCCTGGCGAAGAATGTCAGCGCGGTAAAGCGGCAGCACTACACCTCGATCGACGGCGACCTGATCGGACGCATGGGACCGCGGTTTGTCGAGGCAGCGACGACGTTGTGCGAGGTGATTGATCTGGTACGAAATGCCTGCGACAAGTTTCCGATTTCGAGCCAGTGCTGACAATTGACGATGCCAAAGCCCAATAGGCGCTTGGGTTCGGCATAGCCCACGGCTTGGCTGCTAGATTGCCGCTATACTTATAGTCTTTGCCGAAATCGGCAGATCACGATTCCACGCGATTTTTTGGAGGTGCCTCATGGCACGCGTCTGTCAAGTCACGGGCAAGGGCCCGATGGTGGGGAACAACGTCTCCCACGCCAACAACAAAACCAAGCGTCGCTTCCTGCCCAACCTGCAGTACCGCCGCTTCTGGATTGAGGCCGAAAACCGCTGGGTGCGGCTGCGCGTGACCAACGCTGCACTGCGCCTGATCGACAAAGTGGGCATTGAACAAGTCGTCGCCGACCTGCGCGCCCGCGGCGAACTTTAAGTCCTTTGAACTAGGAGCAGAACATGGCCACCAAAGGCGGACGCGAAAAGATCAAGCTCGAATCCTCGGCCGGCACCGGGCACTTTTACACTACGGCGAAGAACAAGAAGACAACGCCGGAGAAGCTCGAATTCATGAAGTTCGACCCGAAGGCGCGCAAGCACGTGCTCTACAAAGAAACAAAATTGAAATAAGAAGGAAAGCGGGGTCGCCAAGCGACCCCTTTTCATTGATGGGGCCGCTGATGCGGCCCTTTTTTGTTCGCTCGCCGTCGGTCAGGCGTGCGCAGCGCGCAACTTGAGCGAGAACTCCTGTAGCGCGGCGACGCCGCTCTCTTCGGCGCGCTTACACCAAGCTTGCAGGTCGGCCACCAGTTGCTCGGCCGACACGTTGGTGCGGGTCCAGAGTTGGCGCAACTCTTCGCGCATCGCCACCAGTTTGGCCAGCGTCGGGCTCTGCGCCAGGGCTTGCGCCATCTGCGGCTTGACACCGTGCGGGATCCGCTCGTCGTCGCGGTGCAGCCAGCGCTTGGCCAGACGCATCTCGGACCAGCGAGCGCTGTTCTGCGCGCCCTGGGCCTTGAGCTTGTCGAGTTCAATGCCGACGACCTGCTTGAGGCCGGCCGCGTAATGCGCCATCACCTCGTAGCGATTGGCAATCAAGGCCTCGAGTGTCTTGCCATCGGCGGCGCGCACGGCACCGAGTTCGAGCTTGGGCGGCGTCTTGCGCACCTTGGCCAGGCCGAGCATTTCGAGGCCGCGGATATAACCCCAGCCGAGGTCGAACTCATACGGCTTGACCGAGAATTTGGCCGAGGTCGGGTAGGTGTGGTGGTTGTTGTGCAACTCCTCGCCGCCGATCACGATGCCCCAGGGCGACACATTGGTCGAGGCATCCGGGGCCTCGAAGTTGCGATAGCCCCACCAGTGGCCAAGGCCGTTGATGATGCCCGCCGCATTGATTGGAATCCACACCATCTGCACCGCCCACACCGCGGCACCGATCGCGCCGAACAGCCACAGGTTGAGGATCATCATCAGGCCCACGCCCTGCCATGAGTAGCGCGTGTACAGGTTGCGCTCGATCCAGTCGTCGGGTGTCTGGACGCCGTATTTGGCCAAAGTTTCCTGGTTCTTCGCTTCGGCGCGGTAGAGCTCGCTGCCTTCGAGCAGCACCTTCTTGATGCCGCGGGTTTGCGGGCTGTGCGGGTCTTCTTCGGTTTCGCACTTGGCATGGTGCTTGCGGTGGATAGCGACCCATTCCCTGGTCACCATGCCGGTCGTTAGCCACAGCCAGAGGCGAAAAAAATGCGATGGCAGCGCGTGCAACTCCAGCGCACGGTGGGCCTGGGCGCGGTGCAGGAAGATCGTCACCGCGGCGATCGTGATGTGAGTCATCGCCAGCGTGGCCAGCAACACCTGCCACCAACTCGCGGCCAGCGCCCCGTTGGCCAACCAATCGACCAGCGCGTCGCGCACAAGGATCAGTGATTCCATTCGTTACCTCACACAGGATCGTGCATTGTAATTCGGCGGGACTGTTTGCGGCCCGTAGAAATGCGTAGCAGGTCAGCGCAAAAGCGGGCCGAAGTATCAGGATTTAATCCAAATGGCAGCGAAAAAGCCATCCGTTGCATGCAGATGAGGCCATAGACGCAAATTGCCAGCCTTCGTGAGGCTTTCCGCAGCCGCCACCTTCAGGTCCGCCAGGACGGCGGCGGCGGCAAGCCGTTCAAGGCCCGGGTGCGCCGTCGTGAAGGCCTCGCAGACGGATTCATTTTCGCTGGCCAGCAGGCTGCAGGTCGCATAAACCAGTCGCCCACCGGTCTTGAGCAGGCGCGCGGCAGCGGCCAGGATCGCGGACTGCTTGGCGTTCAGCTCTTGCACCGCCTTGGGCGACTGACGCCACTTGAGATCGGGGTTGCGGCGCAGCGTGCCCAGGCCCGAGCACGGCGCATCGACCAGCACGCGATCGATCTTGCCGGCCAGGCGCTTGATGCGCTCGTCACGCTCATGGGCGATCTGCACCGGATAGACATTCGACAGGCCGCTGCGCGCCAACCGCGGCTTCAAGGCCTCGAGCCGGTGCCCGGCGACGTCGAAGGCATACAGGCGCCCGGTATTGCGCATCGCCGCACCCAGCGCCAGCGTTTTGCCGCCTGCGCCAGCACAGAAATCGACCACCATCTCGCCGCGCTTGGCATCTGTCAGCAAGGCCAGCAACTGGCTGCCCTCGTCCTGCACCTCAACCCCGCCGCCGGTGAACAGTGGCAGCTTCTGCAACGCCGGCCGCCCCTGTACGCGCAGGCCCCACGGTGAGTACGGCGTCGGCACAGCGTCGATGCCGGCGGCAGCCAGCGCGGCCTGCGCGGCCTCGCGTTTGATCTTCAGCGTATTGACGCGCAAGTCCAGTGGCGCCGCGGCGTCGAGGCTGGCCACCAGGGCCCAAAAGCCCGCCTCGCCCAGTTGCGACTGCAAGGGCTGCGCGATCCAGTCGGGCAGGTTGTGGCGCAGCTTGGGTGCGAGCGTGCCGAGATCGATGGACTGAATCTGTTCGAGCCACTTCTGCTCGTGCGGCGCGAGCGCGGCGCGCAGGAAGGCTGCGTCGCCGGCCCAGCCGACGATAGCGAGCCGCCGCTCGATCGGCCCGCTGCCGCTTTGCGCGAGGTGCTGGTACAGCAGGCGCCGACGCAGCACCGCATAGGCCGTCTCGGCCAAGGTATGGCGCTCGCGCGGACCGAGTTCGCGGTGCTGGCGCAGGAAGAACGACACGATGTTGTCGGCAGGCGCGTCGAACTTCAACACCGCCGCGATCAATTCAGTGCAGGCTTCGAGCAAGGCTTTCGGATGCATCGCGGTCTCAGCCTCTCAATCGGCGCTGGGCCGCTCCCGAGCCGACTGAGCGCCCCCTCGGGGCATAAGCACTAACGTATTATTCATGCTCATTCCTGCTCACA
>CADEDE010000040.1 GCA_902825995.1 uncultured Burkholderiales bacterium | reverse complement strand
TGGCGGTGCGGAGCATAGCAGGATGAGTCATACTAAGTTAGCGCTTATGCCCCCAAGGGGAGCTCAGGCCGCTTGGGAGCGGCCCGGCGCTGGCCTGAGGGCCGATCAGCGGGTCATCCAGCGCCGCGCCGCATAGCTCAGCGCATCCACCAGCGCCACCAGCACCAGCATCGCCAACAGAATCGTGCAGGTCTTGTTCATGTGGAACAGGCCCATGTGAAAGGCCAGCAACTGGCCCAGGCCGCCGGCGCCCACCACACCGAGCACGGCCGCGGCGCGGATATTGTTTTCCCAGCGATAGAGCGTGTAGCTCATTAATTGCGGCAGCACCTGCGGCAGGGTGGCATAGAGCAGCACGCGCAAATTGCCGATCCCTTGTGCGCGCAGAGCGACGCCCGGGCCGGGCGGGGCGTTCTCGAAGGCTTCGGCAAACAGGCGCCCGAGCACGCCGCTGGTGTGCAGGGCCAGGGCCAGCGTGCCGGCGAAGGGCCCGAGGCCGGCCGAGATCAGCAGCAGCGTGGCCCACACCAGCTCGGGCACCGAGCGCAGCGCGTTCAGCAGCAGACGCGTGGGCCCTCGCGCGGGGGCGCGATCGGCCTCATGCACGCGCGCGGCGGGCCAGGCCAGTGCGAGTCCGGCGCCCGCGGCCAGCAGGGTGCCCAGGGCCGACATGGCCAGCGTCTCGCCGGCCGCGGCGATCACCCTGCCGATGAAGGGCCGCGAGACATCGGGCGGAAAAAATTCGCCGATAAAGCGACCCATGCTGGCGGCCGCGTCCGTTGAGAAGAAGCTGCGCCATTGCAGATCGAGGCTCCAGAAACTGGCGATCGCCAGCAGCACGATGCCCAGCGTGAACCAGCAGGCCGAGCAGCGCGCATCGAACAGGCGCGGCGGCAGCCTGTAGATCTGGTTTGCGGCGGGGTCGCTCATCGCGCTACCCCAGTGCACGCCGCAGCCAGGCGCTGGCGCGGTCGGCCAATGCCACCAGGGCGATGAAGACCAGCAGCATCGTCGCCACTTCGTCGCCGGCAAACATCTTGGTCGAGTTGTCGAGCTGCTGGCCCAGGCCGCCCGCACCGACGAAGCCGAGCACCACCGAGGAGCGGATCGCGCATTCCCAGCGATAGACCGTATAGCTCACCAGTTCGGCCGCATTGGCCGGCAGCACGGCGTAGAAAAAGGCCTGCATGCGGCCGGCACCGATGCGCAGCAAGGCTTGCGCGGCATGGCCTTCGCCGGATTCGAGAATTTCGCCATAGACCTTGCCCAACATGCCGCCGTAGGTCAGCGCGATGGCCAGCACGCCGGCCGTGGGCCCCAGGCCGACCACGCGCACGAAGACCAGCGCCCACACCAGCTCCGGAATCGAGCGCAGCGCGATCAGCGCCCAGCGCAGGGCCTGGCGCAGCGCGAACGGCCCCGCCGCCATGCGGCCGGCCAGCGCCGAGACCGACAGCACCCGTGTCGAAGCCAGCGCCAGCGGCCAGGCGATCGCCAGCGCCAGCACGATGCCCGCCGTGGCGATGGCCACGGTGCGCCAGGTTTCGCGGGCCACGAGGGCGAGAAATTCGCTGCCGATCGCGGGCGGCGCGAAGCTGGCGGCGAATCGAAGCGTCGGCTCGAGGCTTTGCGGCGCGAGCAGCAGCCAGGGTTTGAATTCCGTCGCCACCAACATCGGCCACAGCAGCACCAACGCGGCGCCCAACCAGAACACGCGGCCGAGCCAGGCCGGGTCGCGCAGGGGCGCGGCGGTGCTGGCGGCGCGGCTCATCGGCAATGCATCACCACCGCGGCCGGCGGCGGCTCGGGCGCGTCGGTGGGCTCGGCCACCGGCGCATCGAGCTGCTCGAACTCCTCCCCGTAGAGTTGTGCCAGCAATTCGCGCGTGACCTCGCGCGCCGGGAGATCGAAAGCCACGCGGCCGGCCTTCAAGCCGACGATGCGCGCAAAGCGCTCCAGCGCCACATCGACCTGGTGCAGCGTGGCCACCAGGGTCACGCCGCGCGTGGCGGCCTCATCGACCAGCGCGGCGATGGCTTGGCGCGCGCGAGTCGGGTCCAGCGCCGAAAGCGGCTCGTCGATCAGCCAGAGCGCGGCAGGCGACAGCAATGCTCGCGCCAGCCCGATGCGCTGGCGCTCGCCGCCGGAGACGCGATCCACGCGCTCGAAGAGTTTGTCGGCCAGATCGAAGCGCGCCAGCGCCGCATGGGCGCCGGCAATGTCGTCGGGATAGAACAGCGAGCGCAGGCTGGCGGCCAGGCTCATCGAAGGCAGGCGCGCCGCCAGCACGGCAGTGACGACGCGCTGGCGCGGCGGCAGCGGCGGCGCCTGCGGCGCCAGAAAGAGGCGCCCACGCAGGCGCTGCAATGCGCGCGTGGGCAGCGACCAGGGATCAAGGCCATCGATGCGCGCCGTGCCGCCGCCCGGCCGCAGCGCCGCGGCGGCCACGTGCAGCAGCGTCGTCTTGCCCGCGCCCGAAGGCCCGATCACCGCCACCTGTTCGCCGTGCGCGATGCGCAGCGTCAGGCCGTCGATCGCGGCCGGGGCGTCGGCACGCGCGGCCGGATGCCGCGCGACGAGCTGGTCGAAGTCGAGTTGCACTTACAGCAGTTCCGCGCTGCGGGCCGCAGCTTCGATGCCCTTGTAGTTTTCGGCCTTGCTCGGCACGAAGCGCGTCGCGCGCTGCAGCTCCAGAATCTCCTTGCCCTCGGGCGTGGCCCGGCTCAAGCCCAGCAGGGCCGCGGACAACTTCTCGCGCAGGGCGGCCGGCATCTCCGAATGCACCGTCCAGTTGTAGTCGTAGTAGGGCGGCGTGGTGAAGAAGACCCTGAGCTTCTCGGTATCGACCTTCTTGTCCGCCACCAGGCGCTCCCAGACCGAAATATTCAACGCCCCGGCCTGCACCTTGCCGGCGGCCACGGCGGCGACGGTGGCATCGTGCGCGCCGCTGTAGGCCACGCGCCTGAAATCCTTTTCCGGGTTGATCCCGTTTTGCAGCAGGAAGCTGCGCGGCATCAAGTGGCCGCTGGTGCTGCTCTGCGAGCCGAAGCTCAGATCCTTGCCTTTCAGATCGGCGAGCGCCTTGATCGCCGGATCGCCGGTGATGAAGACCGAGCGGAATTTCTCGTCTTCCTCGCGCTGCACCAGGGGCAGCATCTTGCCGCCCGAGCGCACATTCGCCTGCACGAAGGTGAAGCCGCCGAACCAGGCCAGATCGACCTTGCGGTTGACCACGGCCTCGACGGCGGCGGCGTAATCCGTGACCGGCGTGTACTCGACCTTCATGCCGAGCCGGGCTTCCAGGTATTTCATCAGCGGCGCGGCCTTGCGCGCCAGTTCGGTCGGCGATTCGTCGGGGATCGCGGTGACGCGCAAAACGCCTTGCGCATAAGGCGCGGACGCAAAGGCGATCAGCGCGCAAGTCATCAGCGCGCGCAGCGTGCGCGAGGGGGAGAGGTCGATCATGGGGGTCTCCTGAACGAGGGGAGGCGCATTACAGCGCATCCGCTGCATGGCCAGCGCAGCGCTGCTACATTGACCCGATGCCCGACTCAGCTACCCCCGCCGCGCCGCCGCGCCAGCCGCGCCTTATCCAGTTGCACAGTGAGAATGGGGCCCTCAGCGGCGCGGAGATCGCGGCCGGGCTGCTGGCTGCCCAGGCCACGATCGCGCCCAAATATTTTTACGATGCCCTGGGCTCGCGCCTGTTCGATGCGATCACCGAACTGGCCGAGTACACCCCCACGCGCACCGAGGCCGCGATCCTGGCCGCGCACGCCGACGACATTGCCGCCGCGGCCGGCAGCGGCCGCACTCTGGTCGATCTGGGCGCCGGCAATTGCGAAAAAGCCGGACGCCTGTTCCCGACCCTACAGCCGCGCCGCTACGTGGCCGTCGATATCTCGGTCGAACACCTGCGCAACGCGCTGCGCTGCCTGCAGCGCGAGCACCCGCAGATGGATATCGTCGGCGTCGGGCAGGATTTTTCGCAGGTGCTGACCCTGCCGCCCGAAGTCGGCGACAGCCCGCGCACGCTGTTTTATCCCGGCTCGTCGATCGGCAACTTCATGCCCGATGAAGCGGCGGCTTTCCTGCGCCGCGCACGCGCCGGTTCACCAGGCGCCAACCTGTTGATCGGCGTGGATCTGGTGAAAGCCCGCGCCACTCTCGAAGCCGCCTACGACGACACGCTTGGCGTCACCGCCGCCTTCAACCTGAACCTGCTGCGACATGTCAATCGGCTGCTCGGCAGCGACTTCGATGTGCGTGACTGGCGCCATGTAGCGTTGTTCAACGAAGGCGCATCGCGGGTTGAGATGCACCTCGAAGCGCGTCGCGATGTCAACGTGCACTGGCCCGGCGCCGAACGCCGCTTCCTGGCCGGCGAGCGCATCCACACCGAGAACTCCTACAAATACCGCATCGACGCCTTCGACGCACTGCTGCGCGCCGCCGGCTTTACGCAAACCACCCGCTGGAGCGATGAGCACGGCAGTTTCGCGGTTTTCGTCGCCGCGGCCTGAACGGCGCGGACCACGCGACGGAGTCCGGCACTGCCGACCGGACCGATCGATGCCGGTGCGATCGCCGTACCCTCACAGCGCGCAGCTGCGAAACCCGGCGAACACGTCGTTGCGCCCGGCGCTGAAAAAGTTGCGATAGCGTGGGTGCTGCATGCACGCCGGGGTCGCGAATGAGCCGCCCTTCAATACCGGACGGCCGTCGAACCAGGGCTGCGAGTAATCGCGGTACGGATGGGGGCGGAAGCCGGGCCAGGGGCCGAATGGCGAGGCCGTCCATTCCCACACCTGGCCCCACGCGAAGGCTTCGCCGGCATGCGTCCTGGCGTGCAGCCACTCGAACTCGGTCGGCAGGCGGCGCCCGGCCCAGGCACACCAGGCTTGGGCCTCGTGCTGGCTCAGGTTGACGGCGGGCTGCGCCGGATCGATCGCGGTCCAGGTGTCGAAGCTGGCGCGGCGCAAGCTGCCGTCGTCGCCGCGCGCGACATAGCGCGGCAGGCCGCTGGGCAGTGCATGTCGGCGCCAGGCCCAGCCGGCGCTCGACCACCAGCGCGGCTCGTCGTAGCCACCGGCCGCGATGAACGGCAGGTAGGCGCCCCAGGTCACCGGCGCGCTGTCGATGCGCAGCGCTGGCACATCGACCTGGTGCGTTCCGAATTCGTTGTCGAAATGGAATCCAGCGTCGTCGCTGCCGACTGTGAGCGCGGCCGCCGGTATGTCGAGCTCTCCGCCGACGGCTGCCGCGGCCGGGCCGGTGTCGGCCAGCGCGCCACGCACGTCGAGCGCCAGCACCTGGGCGATCATGGTGTCGGCCTCGACATGCATGGCTTCGTGCATCAGCGCGAGGCGAAAGAAGTACAGCGCGTCGTCGTCCGCGCCACCCGCGGCAAGCAGAGCCAATGTGCGTTCGCGCACCCGCGCCAAGGTATCCAGCGTGCGCTTCGCACTGGGCAGGTCGAGGTGCCAGCGCCGCGCGTGCGGTACGTGGCTGGAGTTGTAGAGCGCATCCGCTCCGGCAAGCAGCGGCGCGGCACGTGCCGCTTCGAGCCGCGCCGCCGTACCGCGCAGGCGTTCGGGGTTGCGGGCAATCCAGAACTCCTCGAACCAACCGACATGACCCAACTCCCACAATGGCGGGTTGAGCTCGTCGCCGTAGCGGATCTCGAGTTGCGGGCCGAGCGCCGCACGCACGGCGTCAAAGAGGCGCAGCGTGCATTCGCGCTGCGCCGCCAGCGCACGTGCGAGCAAGCCGGCGTCGGCTTGGCGGATCTGCTGCGGGTCGTCGATCGGGTCTAAGCTTCGGGCCATGAGACAAACCAAGCCGATGGTCTGCCTGGTCACGCCGGCGCTGGCTTTGGCCAACAACGGCAACTGGCAGACCGCGCAGCGCTGGGCGCGGATGCTGGCCGCAGATTATGAGGTGCGGCTGGTGCAACACTGGGACCGGCGCGCCGCCGATGTGATGCTGGCCCTGCATGCGCGCCGCTCGGCGGCGAGCATCTCGGCGTGGGCAGAACAAACCCCGCGGCGTCCGCTGGCGGTGGTGCTGACCGGTACCGACCTGTACCGCGATATCGCAGTCGATGCGTCGGCGCAGTGCTCGCTGGCGCTGGCCGACCGGCTGGTGGTATTGCACGAGGGCGCGCCCGCGGATGTTCCGGCCGAATACCGCGCCAAATGCGTGGTCTGTTTCCAGTCCACCGGCCTGCGCTGCACGCGGCCCAAGACCGTGCGGCATCTGCGGGCGCTGATGGTCGGCCACCTGCGTTCGGAGAAGGATCCGGCGACCTACCTTGCCGCTGTACGCATGGTGGCCGGGCGCAACGATATCCTGCTCGACCACATTGGTGCGCCGCTCGATGCGGCACTCGGCGACCAGGCGCGCGCACTGGCCGCGGCGCAGCCCCACTACCGCTGGCTCGGCGCGCTGCCGCACCGGGCCGCCCTGGCGCATATCCAGCGCGCGCATGTGCTGGTGCACGCCAGCGCGATCGAAGGCGGCGCGCATGTGGTGATGGAGGCGGTGCGCAGCGGCACGCCGGTGCTGGCCTCGCGCATTGCCGGCAATGTCGGCATGCTCGGCCGCGGCTACAACGGCTATTTCGAACCCGGCGATGCAGCAGGGCTTTGCCGGCTGCTGGCGCGCTGCCGCGACGATGCGGCTATGCTGCCCGCCTTGCAGGCGCAGTGCGTTGTGCGGGCGCCGCTGTTCGAACCGGCGCGCGAGCGCGAAACGCTGCGCCGATTGCTCGTCGACCTGTTGGAGACCGGACCATGAATGCCCCCGAAAAGCCCACCGAACCGCGCCTCACTTCGCTCTCGCACGGCGGCGGCTGCGGCTGCAAGATCGCTCCTGGGGTGCTCTCGGAAATCCTCAAGGGCACCAGCCGGATGCCGGTGCCGCCCGAGTTGCTGGTGGGCATCGAGACCGCCGACGACGCCGCCGTTTATCGGTTGAACGACGAGCAGGCGTTGATCGCAACCACCGATTTCTTCATGCCGATCGTCGATGACCCCTTTGACTTCGGCCGCATCGCCGCCACCAATGCGATCAGCGATGTCTATGCCATGGGCGGCAGGCCGATCATGGCGCTGGCGCTGGTGGGTATGCCGATCAGCGTGCTCTCGCCCGAAACCATCGGCCGCATCCTCGAAGGCGGCAACTCGGTGTGCAAGGCCGCGGGCATTCCGGTCGCCGGCGGCCACACCATCGACTCGGTCGAAGCTATCTATGGCCTGGTGGCGCTTGGGCTGGTGCATCCCAAGCGCGTCAAACGCAATGCCGATGCAAAGGTCGGCGACCGTTTGGTTCTCGGCAAGCCGATCGGGGTCGGTGTGCTCTCGGCGGCGTTGAAGAAGGAACAATTGAAGCCCGACGGGTACACGCGGCTGATCGCCAACACGACCCAGCTGAATACACCGGGGCCCGAGCTCGCGGCCTTGCCCGGTGTGCATGGGTTGACCGACGTGACCGGTTTCGGCCTGGCCGGCCACGCGCTCGAGATGGCGCGCGGCGCCGACGCCACCGTGGTCATCGACTGGGCCAAGGTTCCGCTGCTGCCTGGCGCGCGCGCGCTCGCCGCGCAAGGCTTCGTGACCGGCGCCTCGGGCCGCAACTGGGCCGGCTACGGCGGCGAGATCGCGTTGCCGGTCGGCTTTGCCGCCGAGGACAAGGCGCTGCTGACCGACCCTCAGACCAGCGGTGGCCTGCTGGTGTCGTGCGACGCCGCGGCGCTGCACGAGGTGCTCTCGATTTTCGAGCGGCATGGCTTCGACGCCGTGGCCGAGATCGGCGAGGTGGTGGGGGTCCACGCCGACGGAACGCGCCTCTCGGTGCACTGACGCCGAAGCTGCCGATGGCCGGCATCGAACCGGCCGAGCGGGCTCAAACCGCCAGCAACTCGACCTCGAATACCAGCGTCGCATGCGGCGGAATCACGCCCCCTGCACCGCGCGCGCCGTAGCCGAGTTCCGGCGGGATGCGCAGCACGCGCATGCCGCCGACCTGCATGCCTTGCACGCCTTCGTCCCAGCCGCGGATCACATTGCCCGCGCCGAGCTCGAACTTGAAGGGGTCGCGGCGGTCTTTGCTGGAGTCGAATTTGCTGCCGCGTCCGCTGTCGCTGGCCGGGTCGTACAGCCAGCCGGTGTAGTGCACGGTGACTTCGTTGCCGGCTTGCGCAGTGGCGCCGTTGCCGACGGTGGTGTCTTCGTAGTGCAGGCCGTTCGGGGTGGTGGTCATGGGGCGATCGCCTCGGGGGTTGGAAGGTGGAGAGCCGAATGCTACACAGGCCACTCGCTGCCCTGCAGCCAACGCTGTCGCCAGGCGCCCACGGCGTTGGGCAACCAGTCGGTGACGCTGTTGCTGTCGGGCACCGTCAGGTTGAGGGCGACAGCGGCGGCGCGCAACGCGGCCAGCGGTTCGCGCAGATCGAGTGGCGCGGCGCCGTTGCTCTTGGACAGTTTTTCGCCGCGCTCGTCGCGCACCAGCGGCGTGTGCAGGTAGCGCGGCGTGGCCAAGCCCAGCAATTGTTGCAGGTGGATCTGGCGCGCGGTGTTGTCGGCCAGGTCTTCGCCGCGCACCACGTCGGTCACACCTTGTTCGGCGTCATCGACCACCACCGCGAGCTGGTAGGCCCAGGGACCGTCGGCGCGTTGCAGCACGAAGTCGCCGACGGCGTGGGTCACGTCCTGGTGCTGTGCGCCCAGGCGCCGGTCGTGCCAGTCGATGAACACCGGCGCGTCTTCGCTGCCGCAGGCCAGGCGCCAGGCCCGCGCGGGTTTGCCGGTCAGTCCGCGGCGGCAGATTCCGGGGTAGATACGCCCGGCACCGCGCGGGGCCGCAATGCCAAGGGCGGCCAGTCGATCGTCGATATCGCGGTGTGTGCAGCCACAAGGGTAGGCCAGGCGGCGCTCGCGCAAGACCGCTAGCGCCTGCGCATAGTGCGGCCCACGCTGCGATTGCCACAACGGCGGCGCATCGGGCTCGAGGCCGGCGGCGGCCAGTTGCTGCAGGATCAGGCGCTCGATGCCGGGCACCGAGCGCGGGCCATCGATATCGTCAAAACGCAGCAGCCAGCGGCCCTGGTGCGCGCGCGCGTCGAGCCAGCTCGCCAAAGCGGCGACCAGCGATCCGGCATGCAAAGGGCCGCTCGGCGACGGCGCAAAGCGGCCTACGTAGCGGCCGATATCGCGGCCCACCTTGGCGCCAGCCGGCCTGCCAGTCATCCATCGACCGCTTGCGGCAGCCCGGTATGGCGTTCGAGCAGGGCCTTGCGTGTGGCCTGGCTGCTCAATTGTTCGAGCCACCAGGCCAGCGCCAGGCCCTGCGGCGCCTTTTTCGGTTGCGGCGTGGCGTTCTCGCGCCAGGCGTAGCCCAGGCGCGCGCGACATGTGGCGCGCTGCACGGCCTTGACCACCAACCGCCCGGCGCGGATGTGCTCGCGCGCCAGCGGCTCGGGCAGGAAGCCGCAGCCCAGGCAGCGCAGCAGCGCTTCGAGCTTGGCCTGGAGCGACGCGACGGTGAAGACCTCCTGCCCCGGCAGCAGGTTGAGGCTGAGCGGTTCTTGGCGGCGCGCCGAATCGGCCACCGCCACCACGCGGTGGCGCAGCATCTCGTCATCGGTGATCGGCGTGCCCTGCGCCGCCAGCGCGTGGTGCGGCGCGACGGCAAAGACGAAATCGATATCGCCGAGCGGGCGCATCGCGATGCCGGCCGGCGGGGAAAGGCTTTCGGTGGCCACGCCGATGGCCAGATCGGCCTCACCCGACAAGAGCGCCTCCCAGGTGCCGGCCATGACCTCGGTGCGCAGGCGCAGGCGCGTGCCGGGCGCGCTGTCGGGCTGCCGCGCATCGGGCCGCAGGGCATAGAAGGCCTCGCACAACTCGAACAGGGTCAGGCGCGAGATCACGCCATCGGCGGCCACCGTGAGCTGGGTTTCCCAACCGCAGGCCACGCGCCGCACGCGGTTGGCCACGGCATCCATTTCGGCCAGCAGGCGCCGGCCTTCGCTGAGCAATTCCTCGCCGGCCGCGGTGAGTTGGGCCTGGCCGGAGCGGCGATCGAAGAGCAGCACATCGAGTGCGTCTTCCAACTGGCGCACGCTGTAGGTCAGCGCCGACGGCACCTTGCCGAGTTCGCGCGCGGCGGCCGCGAAGCTGCCGCTGCGGGCGATGCTGTCGATCATCGCCAGGGCTTCGGGGGTGAGGGCATTGCGCCGGTCGGTCATCACCTGTTCATCTTATTTGAACGCGGCCTTCAAGGGCGGGCAGGGCCGCAGCGGGCAGGGCCGACCTACAGTGGCGGTCATGCTGAAAATTCGCAAATCCCAGGACCGAGGCGTCGCCGATCACGGGTGGTTGAAGAGCTTTCACAGCTTCTCGTTCGCCGACTATCACGATCCGGCGCGCATGGGCGTGGGCAACCTGCGCGTCATCAACGAAGACCGCATCGCGCCGGGCACGGGCTTCGGCACGCACAGCCACCGCGATATGGAAATCATCAGCTATGTGATCGAGGGCGCGCTCGGCCACAAGGACAGCCTCGGCCATGGCGCCTCGATCGTGCCCGGCGAAGTGCAACGCATGAGCGCGGGCAGCGGCATCGCCCACAGCGAGTTCAACCACGCGGCCGACAAAACCACGCATTTCCTGCAAATCTGGCTGTTGCCGAATGCGCGCGGCATTGCGCCCGGCTACGAGCAGAAGGCCTTTGCCGACGCCGGCAAGCGCGGGTGCCTGCGCCTCGTTGCCTCGCCCGACGGCCGCGACGGCTCGGTCACGATCCATGCCGATGCGTCGATGTACGCCGGCCTCTTCGAGGGCGCCGAGCGCGCGGAGCTGGCGCTCGACGCCAAGCGCCTGGCCTATGTGCACATCGTGCGCGGCCAGGCCAGCGTCAACGGCCAGGCCCTCGAAGCCGGCGACGCGGCGACGCTGGACTTTGAGCCCCGCCTCGTCATCGACCAAGGCCGCGCGGCCGAAGTCATCCTTTTCGACCTCGCACGCTGAGCGGGTCTTTTCGTTCACTTCAAGGGAGATCCAATGAGCAAGAAAATCGTCATCGTTTTTCACAGCGGCTACGGCCACACCAGCAGGGTTGCCCAGGCGGTGGCCACGGGCTGCGGCGGCACATTGCTGGCGATCGACGCCGAGGGCAACCTGCCGGCCGGCGGCTGGGAGCAACTGGCTGCGGCCGACGCCATCGTCTTCGGCTCGCCCACCTACATGGGCGGCGTGAGCTGGCAGTTCAAGAAATTCGCCGACGCATCGAGCAAACCCTGGTACGTCAAGGCCTGGCGCAACAAGTTGGCGGCAGGTTTTACCAATTCGGCGACGCTCAACGGCGACAAGTTTTCGACGCTGACCTATCTGTTCACGCTGTCGCAGCAGCACGGCATGTTGTGGACGGGCATGGGCATGCATGCGTCGAACGCCAAGGCCAACACGCGCAATGACGTCAACAACCTGGGTGGCTATGCCGGCCTGATCACCGCCACGCCGTCCGACGCATCGCCCGACGAAATGGTGCCGGGCGACCTGGCCACCGCCCAAGCCTTCGGCCAGCGCATCGTCGAGGTTTTGGGCCTGTTGACTGACTGAATTCATCAATCCACTGGAGACTTTCCATGAATGCACAAGGATTTCTCGCGCTGATCGCCCGCATCTTGCTGGCGCTGATGTTCCTGCTGGCCGGGATCTCGAAATTTGGCGGCCTCGAAGGCACGGCCGGCTATATCACCAGCAAGGGCCTGCCGATGGCGCCACTGCTGGCCATCGCCACGGCAGCGCTCGAAGTCGTGGCGGCGGTGATGTTGATCGTCGGCTGGCAGGCGCGCTGGGCGGCGTTGGCGCTGGCAGCGTTCACGCTGTTGGCCAGCGTGCTGTTCCACAACTACTGGGCCATGCCGGCAGCGCAGCAAATGGTGCAGCAGCTGATGTTCATGAAGAACACGGCGGTCGTCGGCGGCCTGCTGATGGTATTTGTCTTCGGCCCCGGCAGCCTCAGCCTCGATCGGCGCCGCGCTTGAAGCCGATCGGCCGCACGCTACAGTGCGGTGCATGATGGATGTGCTTGCCAAGCTCGTGGCCGTGCTGCCCTGGTGGGACTGGGTGGCATTGTTCTGGTTCTTTGCCGCCTGGATCGGCTACGCGCGTTTTGCCACGCGCCGCGTGCCGGCACAGCCCTCGCTGCTGGCCGCCGGCAACCGCGTGCGCCGGCAGTGGATGTTGCAAGCCACCAAGCGCGAGGTGCGCGTGCTCGATGCGGTGGTGGTGCAAAACCTTTCGACCAGCCCGAGTTTCTTCGCCTCGACCACGATCCTGATCATCGGCGGCCTGCTCGCGCTGCTCGGCTCGGGCGACCACACCAGCTCGCTGATGGCCGGGCTGCCGTTCACCGCGCGCACCTCGGCGCTGGTGCTCGACCTGAAGCTGGTGCTGCTGACCGGCATCTTCGTCTATGCCTTCTTCCGCTTCACCTGGAGCTTGCGCCAGTACAGCCTGGGCGCGCTGCTGGTGGCATCGGCCCCTGCGCACGATGAGTTTCCGCAACTCGGCGAAGTGGCCCGGGCGAGTTTTGCCGACCGTGCCGGCAGTGTGATGGGTCTGGCCGCTGAATCCTTCAACGACGGCACGCGCGCTTATTACTTTGCCTTCGCCGCCGCAGCCTGGTTGTTTTCACCGCTTGCGCTCGCGCTCGGCAGTGCCGGTGTGGTGTGGATCCTGTACCAGCGCGAGTTCCACTCCGAGGTATTGGCGCTGATGCGGGAGTAACGACGCTGCGCAGCGTCGAGCCGCAGCGAACGCAGGATCAGAACTTCACGCCGAGCAGCAGCTGCGGCACCGACTCGGTCTGGTTGGAGCCAAATTTCTTGTTCCAGTATTGATACTCCAGGCCCAGGAATACGGTGCCCGGCCTGCCCATCTGGGTACCGACATCCCAGCGCAACTGCGGTGCGGTCAGCACCTGGCGCTCGCAGCTGCCGTGCTTGCCGATCACGTCCATGAAGCCTTCGAAGCTGAACTTGGCCGAACCCAGCGTGAACGGGAAGTTCCAGGCCGGCGTGATTTGCCAGGTGGTCTTGTGCGCGCCGCACAATGCGCCGCCGCCGAAGCCGCTGAACCTGCCGCGGTCGAGGTAGGCCAGCACATCGACATTGAAAAATGCAGCGCCCGGCACGGCCAGGCTGAAGGTCGGGCCGATCAGGAATACGCGCGGGTTGGCGCCGAAGGCGCTGTTTTTCGAGCCGTAGTTGATGCCCGTGGTCAGGCTGACGTCCTTGAGGAAATTTTTCGACCAATCAACCCCTTGCAGTTTGGTCAGGCTGAGCGCGTGGTAGTACTCGCCATAGACCTCGCCGTAGTTGTTGTCCTTGCTGTCGGACTTGACGAAATCGACGAAGAAAAAATTGGTCCCCAGCGAATGGCCGCTGGCGTGCTGCAAGGTGATGATGTCCTTGGCGAATTTGGGCCCGCCGAAGGCACCGTTGTCGTTGAACTTGGTGCCGTGAAGATAGGCAATCTCGGTGTCGCTCCAGATGGCAGCCTGGGCTGTACCCAGAAACATGCAGGCGGCCGCCAGTGCAGTGAGTACGTGTGGGGTTTTCAAGAGGGGATCTCCCTGGAGATTCGCGATGGAAAGGGAACGACGGCGGCAAGTATGGCCCAGGACTCGCCGTTTCGACATACTTGTGAGCGTATATCGGTCATGCATTGTGCTGCATGCCAATGCCGGCAGGCTGTGCGAGTATGCCCAGCTTGCGCAGAGCGCGGGCCACAGTCACCGGCCGGGGTTGAACGGCCATAATCGAAGCTTCGCGCGCGTCCCGCGTCAATCCCCTCGAGGAGAATCCATGATCGATCCGAAGAAGCGCATTTCCCTGCGGCTCGCGGCAATGGCCGCCATGGCGCTAACCCTCGTCGGCTGCGGCAAGAAGGAAGAGCCGGCCGCGCCGACCGTTGCCGTGCCTGCCTCGGCCGCTGCGTCCAAGCCCGAGCCACTGAAGATCGCCTTCGCCTATGTCGGCCCGGTCGGCGACGCCGGCTGGACCTTCGCCCACGACGCCGGCCGCAAGGCGGTCGAGGCCGAATTCGGTGACAAGGTGAAAACCAGCTATATCGAAAATGTGCCCGAGGCGGCCGACGCCGAGCGCGTGATCCGCCAGATGGTCAGCGAAGGCAACAAACTGGTCTTCGGCACCACCTTCGGCTACATGGATCCGATGATGAAGGTCGCGGCTGACGAGAAGGGCGTGAAGTTTGAGCACGCCACCGGCTTCAAGACCGCCGACAACCTGCGCACCTACGACAGCCGAACCTACGAGGGCGCGTACCTGGCCGGCATCATCGCGGGCGCGATGAGCAAGTCGAATACGCTGGGCGTGGTCGGCTCGATCCCGATCCCGGAAGTCATCCGCAATATCAACAGTTTCACCCTCGGCGCGCAGAGCGTGAACCCGAAGATCAAGACCAAGGTGGTCTGGATCGGCAAGTGGTTCGATCCGCCCAAGGAAGGCGAAGCCGCGCAGAGTCTGATCAATGCCGGCGCCGACGTGTTGTTCCAGAATACCGATTCGAGCGCGGTGCTGCAAACCGCCGAGAAGAACAAGAAGCTGGCCTTCGGCTGGGACAGTGACATGAGCGCCTATGCCAGGGAAGCGCACCTCGGCTCGGCCATCATCAACTGGGGCCCGTACTACAAGAAGGCGGTCCAGGACGCGCTCGACGGCAGCTGGAAGACGCACCAGGAATGGTGGGGCGTCAAGCAAGGCGCGATCGACATGGTCTCGATCAGCGACAAGGTGCCGGCCGAGGTCAAGGCCAAGGTCGAGGCCGCCAAGGCCGGCTTGAAGGACGGCAGCTTCCACCCGTGGAAAGGCCCGGTCGTCGACCAAGCCGGCAAGACCGTGGTCGAGAAGGACAAGATGCCCGACGACAAATTCATGCTCGGCATCAATTTCTACGTCAAGGGCGTGGACGGAAAAGTCCCGTCCGGCGACAAAAAGTAGTGGACTCGCTCGGCCTCGAGCGCATTGCGCGCGAGCGCCTGCCGGCGCTGCTGCGCACTTGCCCCAAGGCCGAGCTGCATATCCACATCGAAGGCTCGCTCGAGCCCGAGATGATCTTTGCGCTGGCGCGGCGCAACGGCATCACGCTGCCCTATCCGAATATCGACGCAGTGCGTGCGGCCTACGCCTTCACCGATCTGCAGAGCTTTCTGGATATCTATTACGCCGGCGCCGCCGTGCTGAAGACCGAGCGCGATTTTTTCGATCTGGCCTGGGCCTACCTGGAGCGCGCCGCGGCCGACAACGTCGTTCACAGCGAAATCTTTTTCGACCCGCAGACGCATACCGAGCGCGGTGTGCCGATCGGCGCGGTGATCCTCGGCCTGGCCCATGCCTGCCGGCGCGCGCACGCGGAGTGGGGGTTGAGCGCGAAATTGATCCTGTGCTTCCTGCGCCACCTGAGCGAAGACGCGGCGCTGGCCACGCTCGAAGCCGCGCTGCCCTGGCGCGAACACTTCATCGGCGTCGGCCTGGACAGCAGCGAACGCGGCCATCCGCCGGAAAAGTTCGCCCGCGTCTTCGAGCGCGCTCGTGCGCTGGGCCTGCATGTCGTCGCCCACGCGGGCGAGGAAGGGCCGCCGGCCTATATCGAGAGCGCGCTCGATATCCTCGAGGTCGAGCGCATCGACCACGGCGTGCGCTGCCTCGAGAGCCCGGGCCTGGTCCAGCGCCTGGCGCGCGAGCGCATGCCGCTCACCGTATGCCCGCTGTCCAATATCAAGCTGCGCGTTTTCGACAAGCTGGCCGATCACAACCTGCCCGCGCTGCTCGCGGCGGGTCTGTGCGCCACCGTCAACAGCGACGACCCGGCCTATTTCGGCGGCTACCTCAACGACAATTTGGTGCAAACCTTCGCCGCGTTGCCGGCACTCGGCGCGCGCGATGCCTACACCTTGGCGCGCAACAGCTTCGAGGCCAGCTTTGCACCAGACGCCGACAAGGCGCGCTGGATTGCCGCGCTGGATGCGCATTTCATTCAGGCCACCCAGGCGCTTTGAGGCGTCGGCCGCGCAGCAGCACAGCAAGTCCGCGCAGGCGGACCTCCGGCTTCGCTGCCGCGAAGCCCTGGGTAAAACCAAACCATGAGCATTCGCCACCTCGACTCGCTGTTCGACCCGCGCTCGGTGGCCGTCATCGGCGCCAGCGAACGGCCCGGCAGCGTCGGCACCACGGTCTGGCGCAACCTGCGCGAAGCGGGATTCCCCGGCCCGCGCTGGGCCGTCAACCCGAAGTATTCGCAGCTCAGTGGCGAGCCGGTGTTTGCCGACATCGCCAGCCTGCCGGAGGTGCCGGAGATGGCGGTGATCTGCACCCCGCCGACGACGGTGGTGGCGCTGATCGAGGCGCTCGGTGCGCGCGGAACACGCGCCGCGATCGTGCTCACTGCCGGGCTCGACCCGACGCAAAAACAGGCCATGCTCGATGCCGCGCGGGTGCACCTGCTGCGCATCCTCGGACCCAACAGCCTGGGCTTGCTGTCGCCGCACGCGAAGTTGAATGCGAGCTTCGCGCACGTGGGCGCGCCGACCGGCGGCCTGGCCTTCGTCTCGCAATCGGGCGCGCTGGTGACGGCCATGCTCGACTGGGCCCATGGCCGCGGCATCGGCTTTTCGCATTTCATCTCGCTCGGCGAGCACGCCGATGTCGATTTCGGCGACATGCTCGACTGGCTCGCCAGCGATGGGTGCACGCGCTCGATCCTGCTCTACATCGAGGCCATCGAAGCGCCGCGAAAATTCATGTCGGCCGCGCGCGCGGCGGCGCGCAACAAGCCGGTGCTGGTGGTCAAGGCCGGCCGCTCGCCACAGGGCCAGGCGGCCGCGGCCTCTCACACCGGCGCGCTGGCTGGGTCGGACTTGGTCTATGACGCGGCCATCCGGCGCGCCGGCATGTTGCGCGTGGATACCTTGCAGGATCTGTTCGTTGCCGCCGAAACGCTGGCCCATTTTGTTGCCGCCCAAACGCTGCCGCATCCCAGCGTGCCGGCCGCGATCGACACGCTCGAGCGCCTGACGATCGTCACCAACGGCGGCGGCGCCGGTGTGATGGCCGCCGACGCCGCAGCGCTGGCCGGTGTAACGCTGGCGCCGCTGACAGCGGCCACGCGCGGGCAGCTCGACACAGTGTTGCCGCCCAACTGGAGCCGCGGCAACCCGGTGGACATCATCGGCGACGCGCCCGTCGAGCGCTATGTGCAAACCCTGCGCACCCTGCTGGCCGACCGCGACAGCGGCACGCTGCTGTTCATGCATGCACCCACGGCCATCGTGCCCAGCGCCGACATCGCTGCGGCGCTGGTGCCGGTGGTGCAGGCCGTGCCGGGCCGTGTGCTCGGTTGCTGGCTCGGCGGCCCGGCCTTGCAGGCCGCCCGCGAAAGCTTCCACGCCGCCGGCATCCCGAGCTACGACACGCCCGAGCAAGCGGTACACGCGTTCTCGCTGCTGATGACCTACCGGGCCAACCAGGTGCAATTGATGCAGGCGCCGCCGGCGCGGGCGGCGCAGGCGGCCATCGAAATCGAACGCGTGCGTGAGATCGTCGATACGGTCTTGGCGCAAGGCCGCGAACTGCTGACCGAGCCCGAGGCCAAGGCCGTGCTCACGGCCTGCGGTGTGCCGGTGGTCGGCACGCGCGTGGTCGGCGCGAGCGCCGACGCGGCGGTGCATGCCGCCGACGAGATCGGCTACCCGGTGGTGCTGAAGATCCTGTCGCCGCAGATCAGCCACAAGAGCGATGTCGGCGGTGTGGCCCTGGACATCGAAGACGCCGCCGAACTGCGCGACGCCGCCGGCGCCATGTGCAAACGCGTGGCCCGGCTGCGACCCGAGGCCACGATCGCCGGCTTCACGGTGCAGGCCATGGTGCGCCGGCCGCAGGCGCTGGAATTGATCGTCGGCGCCAGCGTCGATGCGCTGTTCGGCCCGGTGCTGCTGTTCGGCCAGGGCGGCACGGCGGTCGAAGTGGTGGCCGACCGCGCGGTGGCGCTACCGCCGCTGAACGCGCCGCTGGCGCAGGCCCTGATCGCACGCACGCGCGTGGCGCGCCTGCTCGCCGGCTGGCGCGATGTGCCGCCGGCCGACACTGCGGCCGTCGTCGGCGTGCTCACGGCCGTGTCGCAACTGCTCGCCGAAGAGCCGCGCATCGCCGAGCTCGACATCAACCCGCTGCTCGCCGACGCGGCCGGCGTGATCGCGCTGGATGCGCGCGTGCGCGTCAGCGCCGCGGCACCGGGGGGCGCAGCGAACTTCGCGATCCGCCCGTATCCGAGCGAACTCGTCGAAACCGTCGAGTGGCAGGGCCGCCCGCTGACGCTGCGCCCGATCCGGCCCGAAGACGAAGCCGAGCACCTGGCCTTCCTCGAGCGCCTGGATCCGGTCGATATCCGCATGCGCATCTTCTACAGCCGGCGCAGCATCGAGCGCAGCGAACTGGCGCGGCTGACGCAGATCGACTATGAGCGCGAGATGGCCTTCATCGCCAGCGCCGCATTGCCCGACGGCGGCGAGGAAACCCTGGGCGTTGCACGCGCCACCTGCGACCCCGACAACCGCAACGCCGAATTCGGCATCGTCGTGCGCTCGGACCTGAAGGGCGGCGGCCTGGGCGGGCGACTGATGACAAAGCTGATCGCACACCTGTGCGCGCGCGGCACCCAGCGCCTGGTCGCCAGCGTGCTGAGAGAGAACGAGCGCATGCTGGCGTTGGCGCGCGGACTCGGCTTCGAGTTCGATGCCGAGCAGCCGGACACGCAAACGTGGCGCATCCACCTGAACCTGGCGTGACACGCCCGGCATCGCACGCGCTGCCCGACCGCGAGGCCTACTGGAGTTGTGCGCCGGCCGAGCTGTTCGGCAGCCTGAAGAGCGGTGCGCACGGCTTGACCTCGGCCGAGGCGGCGGGCCGCCTGCGCGCCGGCGGCCCCAACGCCATTGACGAGGAAGCCGCGGGCGGGATCGCGCGGCTGGCGCTGGCGCAACTCAAGAGCCCGCTGGTGCTGATCCTGGTCTTCGGCGGCCTGGTATCGGCGCTGCTGCGCGACTGGCTCGAGGCGGCGATCATCCTGGCGGTCGTGCTCGGCAGCAGCGGTCTGGCCTTCTTGCAGGAGTACCGTGCCTCGAACGCAGTGGCGCGGCTGCGCCAGCGCCTGGCCCTGACCGCGCGCGTCTGGCGCGACGGTGAGTTGCGCAAGCTCGCGACGCGCGAACTGGTGCCTGGCGATATCGTCGAACTCGCGGCCGGCAGCCTGGTTCCGGCGGACAGCCTGGTGCTCGAAGCGCGCGACTTCCTGGTCGCCGAGGCCAGCCTCACCGGCGAGGCCTATCCGGTGGAAAAGCAAGCCGGCGTGCTGGCCGCGGACACGCCCCTGGCGCGGCGCACCAACGCGGTCTATCTCGGCACCTCGGTGCGCAGCGGCACGGCCCGGGTGCTGGTGGTGCACACCGGCGAGCGCACCGCGCTGGGCGCGGTTGCCGAGCGTTTGCGATCGCTGGCGCCGCAAACCGAATTCGCGCGCGGCGTGCAGCAGTTCGGCGTGCTGCTGGTGCGCGTGATGGTGGTGATGGTGCTGTTCGTGCTGATCGTCAACCAGTGGCTGGGCCGGCCGTGGATCGAATCGATGTTGTTCGCCGTCGCGCTGGCCGTCGGCCTGTCGCCCGAGCTGCTGCCGGCCATCGTCAGCGTCACGCTGTCGGCGGGCGCGCGCCGGATGGCCGAGCGCGGCGTCATCGTGCGCCGGCTCGAGGCGATCGAGAACCTCGGCAGCATGGACGTGCTGTGCACCGACAAGACCGGCACCCTGACCGCGGGCGTGATGACGCTGGACGCGGCCAGCGCGCCCGACGGCAGCGCCTCGCCCGAGGTGCTGCGGCTGGGCTACCTGAACGCGGCCTTCGAGACCGGCATCGAGAACCCGCTGGACGAAGCGCTCGTCGCCGCCGGCGAGCAGGCCGGGCTGACGACGGGCGGCTTCATCAAGATCGACGAGATTCCCTACGACTTTCTGCGCAAGCGCCTGAGCATCGTCATCGCTCCGGCGGCCGGCGGCGCGCACCGGATCGTCACCAAGGGCGCTTTCGCCAATGTGCTGGCGATCTGCACGCAGGTGGCGCGCGGCGCGCAAGCGATGGCGCTGGACGACGCCGAGCGTGCCCGGCTCGAGAAGTGGTTCGGCGACCAGGGCGCGCAGGGCTTTCGCGTGCTCGCCGTGGCCACGCGCAGCGTCGAGCCGCGCGCCAGCTATGCGCACGCCGACGAGGCCGGCATGTGCCTGGCCGGCTTCCTGCGCTTCCTCGACCCGCCCAAGGCCACGGCGCGGCCGGCGCTGGCGCGGCTCGCGGCGCTGGGCATCGACATCAAGGTGATCACCGGCGACAACCGCCACGTCGCTGCGCATGTCGCGCAAAGCGTCGGCCTCGAGGCCGGGGCCCTGCTGACCGGCGAGCAGATCGACAAACTGTCCGACGAGGCGCTGCGCCAGCGGGCGCAGAAGACCGCGCTGTTCGTCGAGCTCGCGCCGCAGCACAAGGAGCGCATCGTGCTCGCCTTGCAGCGCCGCGGCCGTGTCGTGGGCTATCTCGGCGACGGCATCAACGATGCGCCGGCATTGCATGCGGCGGATGTCGGCATCTCGGTCGATGGCGCGGTGGAAGTCGCCCGCGAGAGCGCCGATCTGGTGCTGCTGCGCCCCGACCTCGAGGTGCTGTGCGTCGGCGTCGAGGAGGGCCGCCGGACCTTCGCCAATACGCTCAAATATATCGGCATCACCACCAGCGCCAATTTCGGCAATATGGTCAGCATGGCCCTGGCCGCGCCGCTGCTGCCCTTCCTGCCGCTGGCCGCCAAGCAGATCCTGCTCAACAACTTTCTCTCCGACCTGCCGTCGATGGCCATCGCGTCGGACCGCGTCGATGCCGATCGGCTGGCCTCGGCGCAGCACTGGGACGTGCGCGATCTGCGCCGCTACATGCTGGTCTTCGGCCTCACCAGCACGGTCTTCGACCTGCTGACCTTCGGCCTGTTGCTCACGGTATTCAACGCCACCGAGCGGCAATTCCAGACCGCCTGGTTCGTCGTTTCGCTGCTCACCGAACTGGTCGTCGTGCTGATCCTGCGCACGCAACTGCCGGCCTGGAAGAGCCGTCCGGGAACCTTGTTGTGGACGACCACGGCGCTGGTCGCCGGCGCCGCCGTGGCGCTGCCCTTCATTCACCCGCTGGCCGCGCTCTTTGGCCTGGTCGAGCTCGCGCCGGGGCTGCTGGGCAGCTTGCTGCTGGTGGTGCTGGCGTATGCCGCGGCGACCGAATTCGCCAAGCGCCGCTTCCGCGCGACGGCGAGGCGACGGCAACGCCGCTAAGAATCTAGCCGTAAATAACGTCGATGCTCAACGGTACCTTGCGGAACGCGATGATGGCGGCGGCCCGGTGGTCGAGTGCGACGAAGCTGCGCTCGAGCCCAGGCGTTCATCGCCGAGTTCATCGAGCAATCGCCCCAGCGCGGCCTTGGCGTGGCCGCTGGTGTGCTGCTTGCCCGGGTTGTAGCCGATCTCGGCGCCTTGCTGGCGTCGATGTCGAGCACCCAGGGCCGGTCCAGCGCTTCGCGCACCGAGTGCATCAGCGCCCGTCTCAGCCACGCGCTGCTTTGGCTCTCGTCGATGCGCTCCAAGGCGCGGCGCAGCGCGTCTTCGCTGACGATTTTGTTCATGCCCAGGGCCTGCGCGGCCACCGCGTCGCCGCGCAGCGCGGTGATGTGCGCGTAGCGGCGGTGGCTGGCCAGCAGGCCCAGCATCAGCGTGCCGAGCACGTCGCGCTTGTCGGGCGCGTTGTCGCTGCGGTAGGCCAGCGGGCAGCCCGAGACCCAGCGCTCGAACACGCCGGTGGCGGCCAGGAACTCGGCGAAGAACACCAACTAGCCGTGCGGCGTGGCCGCCGCGCCTTCGTCCCAGCGCACGTGCATGCGCCCACCCAGCGTGTCCACTACCTGCGGCCCACCGGCGCTCGCGCCCGCTTCAACCACAGCACCCTGTTGCCTGCGTTTGCTCTCACCCATCGGGTGAGTGTGCCAACTGCGCGGCGAGCCACTCCCGCGCTGGCTCAACGGGCGATCAAGCGACGGCAACTGCCGTTTTCAGGTTACTGTAGTCGGCCCTGCAAAACGCTCCCGACCCGCACAAACGCTCGCTCTGCGGGGGGAACGCCAATAGCGCGATCTCCCGGGATTGATTCCAATGAGTATCGGTTCCTGGGAGTTTTGGAGAGCGCATCCGATGGCCACCGACGACTTTTTCGCGCCCGGCCGGACTCGATGATCGACATGCGCCACCCGCGAGTAGCGGTGCGGGCCACCCGCATGCCCTGGGCCGCGATCGAGGCCGCACTGGCTCGGGTGTTGGCGCACAAGGATCGCAGTGGCCGCCTGGTCCAAGATGCCGACACTCCGGTGAGCCTTCAGGCACTGCGGCCGGCGCGTGCGGTTCGACGCGGGGTCGGCGCGGCCACGACTGCGGCCAGGTGGCGGCTTGCCGGCGATGCTTTCGCGCTACCCTTGGCCGATGACGCCGCTGGCAGGCCCAGGGTCATGTCCGCCAGCGTGGCGCCGTCCAGGGCCCTGAAGTAGCCCGCCAGCGCTTCGTCGAAGAGGTGCTTCAGCCGGCAGCTGGGCGAAAGCGTGCAGGCGTTGGTGGTGGCGTCGAAACACTCCACCAGACGGAAGTCGGTTTCGGTGGCGCGCACTACATCACCGATGCGGACGGTCTCGGGCTCGGCCAGCAGTCGAAGGCCGCCGCCGCGCCCTCGGGTGGTCTCGAGCAATCCCTGTCGGGCCAGATCGTTGACGACCTTCATCAGGTGGTTCTTCGACAGCCCATGCTGTTCGGCCAGCTCGCCGATTGTGACCAGGCGGTCCCGGTGCGCCGCGCAGTACATCAGCACCCGCAGGGTGTAGTCGGTGTATT
>CADEDE010000039.1 GCA_902825995.1 uncultured Burkholderiales bacterium | reverse complement strand
TGCCACTGGCTCGCGTTGCGCTCGATACGCTGGCCTTGGACCAGCTGCGCTGGGTGCCGGCCGGCGAGCCGTGGCAGAAAACCCGGCGCATCACGAGCGGCGCGGACCGCATCGCGATGCTCGATCTGGCGATCGCCGGCGAACCGCGCTTCGTTTTGGAACGCTGCGAAATCGACCGCATGGGCCCGAGCTACACGTTCGACACGGTGCGTAACTTGCAGCAGCGCGAGCCGAACGCGCAGTGGTTCCTCATCGTCGGCCGGGATCAGTTTGCGAACCTCCACACCTGGCATCGTTGGAAGGAGCTGCTGTCGCTGGTGACGCTGGCGGTGGCCGCGCGCCCCGGTGCGGTACAGCCTGCGGATGCGCAGGTGCAGGGCCGGGCCTACCAGGTGTTGCCACTGCCGACGATGGAGGTCTCGGCCAGCACGATTCGCGAGCGTTTGAGCCGCGGCGAGGGGATCGACAATCTGGTGCCGCCGGGAGTGGCACGCTATATTGGCCAACACGCCCTTTACCTGCCCGAACGGGCGCCCCACGGGAGCTGAATGGACATCCGCAAACTGCAACGCGCCATCGTCGATGGCCTCGAAGATACCAAGGCGCAGAACATCCGCGTCTTCAATACCGAGCATCTTTCGCCGCTGTTCGAGCGCGTGATCGTGGCCTCGGGCACCAGCAACCGGCAAACCAAGGCGCTTGCGGCGAGCGTGCGCGACAGCGTCAAGTCGCGCGGCATGCAGGTGCTGCGCACTGAGGGCGAAGACAACGGCGAGTGGATCATCGTCGATTGCGGCGCTGCGGTGGCGCACATCATGCAGCCGGGCATCCGCGACTACTACCAGCTCGAGGAGATCTGGGGCGACAAGCCGGTCAAGATGAAGCTCGACGGCGCGGCCAAGGGCCTGGTCAAGGCCACCGAGGCCAGGCCGGTGGCGAAGAAAACCGCTGTCAAGGCCGCACCATGCAAAGCGGCGCCGGCAAAGAAGCGCGTGGCCGCCGGGGCGCCCGTCAAGACCGTGGCGAAGAAGGGCGTATCGCGCACGGTGGGCGTGAAGAAGGCCCCGGCGAAGAAGGCGAGCAGCGCGCCGCGTCGTGGCCGATGAAGCTGATGCTGGTCGCCATCGGCCAGCGCCAGCCGGCCTGGGCCGAAGCGGCCTATGAGGATTTCGCGAAGCGATTTCCGCCCGAACTGAAGCTCGAACTCAGGGCGCTGAAGGCCGAACCGCGCACGCTGGGCAAGAGCGCGGCGGCGCTGATGGCGGCCGAGGGCCGGCGCATCGAGGCGGCGATCCCCAAGAGCGCGCGCCGCGTGGTGCTCGACGAACGCGGCGAACGCCGCAGCACCGCGCAACTGGCCGAACGCCTGCGTTTCTGGCTCGGCGACGGACACGATGTGGCGCTGATCGTCGGCGGCCCCGACGGGTTGGCCGCCACGCTGAAGGCCAGCGCCGACGAAACCCTGCGCCTGTCGGACCTGACCCTGCCGCATGTCTTCGTTCGCGTGCTGCTGGCCGAGGCGCTGTACCGCGCCTGGTCGATCACGGCAAGCCATCCGTACCATCGCGAATGATGCCGATCGGCAACTTCATCTACCTCGCTTCGCAGAGCCCGCGCCGCGCCCAGTTGCTCGACCAGCTCGGCGTGCGCCATGAATTGTTGCTGGCCGACGGCGACGAAGATGTCGAAGCGCTCGAAGCCGAGCGCCGCGGCGAGTTGCCTGCGGCCTATGTCGAGCGCGTCACGCGCGCCAAGCTGGCGGCGGCACGCCGACGCTTGAAGGCGCGTGCGCTGGCCGATGCACCGATCCTCGCCGCCGACACCACGGTCGCTATCGGTACGCGCATCCTGGGCAAGCCCGACGATGCCGACCACGCGCACACGATGTTGTCGTCGTTGTCGGGCCGCACGCACCGCGTATTGACGGCTGTTGCTGTCGCTGCAGGAAAGCGCACTTTGTTTGCACTGAATGTCTCGCGTGTGCATTTCACATCCATCGCGCCGGCCGAAATTGCCTCCTACATCGCCAGCCGAGAACCCTTCGGCAAGGCCGGCGCCTACGCCATCCAGGGCCGCGCGGCCGCCTGGATCGAATGCATCGAAGGCAGCTACACCGGTATCATGGGTTTGCCATTGCACGACACGGCGCGGCTCTTGCGTCAAGCCCGCGTGTTTTTTTAGTCGAGCGTGCGCATGCAAGATATCCTCATCAACTGGACGCCGCAGGAAACCCGCGTGGCCGTGGTCGAAAACGGCGTGGTGCAGGAACTGCACCTCGAACGCGCGCTCGAACGCGGGCTCGTCGGCAATATCTACCAGGGCAAGGTCGCGCGCGTGCTGCCGGGCATGCAAAGCGCATTCATCGACATCGGCCTGGAGCGCGCGGCCTTCCTGCATGTGGCCGACCTGCACGCGGGCTTTGGCGGTGTGGGCATTGGCGGCGCCGCCGCCAATGCGCCGCCGCCGATCGAACGCCTGGTGTTCGAGGGCCAGGCGCTGACGGTGCAGGTCATCAAAGATCCGATCGGTACCAAGGGCGCACGGCTTTCGACGCAGGTGAGCATTGCCGGGCGCATGCTGGTGCATCTGCCGCAGGACAAGCACATCGGCATCTCGCAAAAAATCGGCTCACCCGAATTGCGCGAACAACTGCGCCAGCGCGTGGCCACGCTGGTCGGCAAGCCCGAAGAGGGTGGCGGCTTCATCCTGCGCACCAATGCCGAAGAGGCCAGCGACACCGAGCTGGCCGACGATATCGCCTACCTGCGCAAGGCCTGGGCCGCGGTACGCGAGCACGCCTTTGCCTCGCCCCCCGGCACCCTGCTGCACCAGGATCTGGCACTTGCCGAGCGCGTGCTGCGCGACCTGACCAACGACGATACGCAGACGATCCGCATCGATTCGCGCTTGCAGTTCGAGCACCTGCATGCCTTCGGCCGCACCTTCACGCCCGGCGCAGTGGGCAAACTTGCGCACTACCAGGGCGAGCGGCCGATCTTTGATCTGTACAACATCGACGAAGAGATTCGCCGCGCCCTCGCGCGCCGCGTCGATCTGAAGAGCGGCGGCACCCTGGTCATCGACCAGACCGAAGCCCTGACCACAGTGGATGTGAATACCGGCGGCTTCGTCGGCGCCCGCAGCTTCGACGACACCATTTTCAAGACCAACCTCGAAGCGGCCGGCGCCATCGCGCGCCAGCTGCGCCTGCGCAACCTGGGCGGGATCATCATTGTCGATTTCATCGACATGACGCGCGAAGACCACCAGGCGGCGGTGCTCGCCGAATTCAGAAAACAGCTCGCGCGCGACCGTACCCGCACCACCGTGAGCGGCTTCTCGCAACTCGGCCTGGTCGAGATGACCCGCAAGCGCACCCGCGAAAGCCTGGCCCACGTGCTGTGCGAACCTTGCCCGACCTGCGAAGGACGCGGCCAGTTGAAAACCGCGCGCAGCGTGTGCTACGACATCCTGCGCGAGGTGCTGCGCGAAGCACGCCAGTTCGACCCCAAAGAATTCCGCGTCGTCGCCAGCGCCGCGGTGGTCGAGATGCTGCTCGACGAAGAGAACCAGCACCTGGCCGGGCTGTCGGAATTTATCGGCAAGCCGATCTCGCTGTCGGTGGAGCCGAGTGCGAATCCGGAACAATACGACATCGTGTTGCTCTGAGGCTGGTGATGCACTAGCATATTGGTGTCAAAGCACCAATATGAGGCTGGCATGAGCCGTCTGACCATCACCCTGTCCGAAGCCCGCTACCGGGCGCTCAAGGAAGCATCCGCGCAGCGCGACAAGACCATCGGGCAACTGATCGACGAGAGCCTGGATTTCTACGGCATCAAGTCGCGGCAGGATGCGCGCGACCTCGTGCGCCGCGCGCGAGCGCACAGCAAGCTGAGCGAAGACCAGGCGCTGGCCGTAGCGCAAGAACAGGTTCGAGCGGTCCGGCGCAAGCCGTGACTCGGCCGGCCGTCATCGTCGATACCAACGTCGTCATGGCCGGTCTGCTGACCGCGCACGAAGCGTCGCCCGTGGCTCGCATCCTGGACGGCATGCTGGCCGCTGCGTTTGCCTTTGTCGTGTCCGAGGCCCTGCTGGCTGAATATCGCACGGTGCTCGTGCGGCCGGGCCTGCGCAAGCTCCATGGGCTGACGGTCGCCGAGGTGGAGGCCATCCTGATCGACCTTGCCCAACACGCGATCGTGCTGGCGCCTGTACCAATCCCTGCTGCCCCGCCGGCTCCCGATCCAGGCGACCCGTTGTTGTGGGAACTGCTCGCAGCGAGGGCAGACCTGCTGCTTGTCACCGGCGACAAGCTACGGCTTCGGAATGCAGGCATGCGGGGGCGTGTGATGACACCGCAAGCGTTCGTGTCAGGCGTTGACGTGAGCCGCTGACGCATGCACTACAGCCCGCACCAGCTCGCGTACTTCGCGCACAAGCTCACCCTCAGGGCGGCCACCGATTCGATGGACGGAATAGCCGGCGCATTGCTGGACGCGCAGGTGGATCTGAACCCGCACCAGATCGACGCGGCGCTGTTCGCCACCAGCAATCCACTCTCCAAAGGCGTGATCCTGGCCGACGAGGTGGGCCTGGGAAAAACCATTGAGGCTGGCCTGCTGATCGCCCAACGTTGGGCCGAGCGCAAGCGTCACATCCTCGTCATCGTGCCGGCCAATCTGCGCAAGCAGTGGCATCAGGAGCTGGCCGACAAGTTCGACCTGTCTGCCACGATTCTCGAGGCCAAGTCGTTCCGTCAGGCCGTGAAGGACGGAGTGGTGAATCCTTTTGATGCCGCATCGACGGTCGGTGCACGTTCGGACAGGATCGTCATTTGCTCCTACCAGTTCGCCGCCGCCAAGGCGGACGCACTGAAGAGCGTGCCGTGGGATCTGGTAGTGGTCGATGAAGCGCATCGCTTGCGCAATGTTTACAAGCCCGACAACAAGACGGCCCGCACACTGCTCGACGCGTTGTCGCACGCTCGCAAGGTCTTGCTTACCGCTACGCCGCTGCAGAACTCGCTGCTGGAGCTGTGACAGGGTTCTCGAAAGCGTTGTCGGGTCAATCGTTACCGATCCCGCTATCGCGATCGTCGAGCTTGTGCCGTCACCCTGCGTTTGAATGTACTGGGCGATCGCAGCGCCGGCGGCACGGCTCATCGCGGCCACGTTTTCCGGCGTCGGCGTGGCCTGCTCGGCGGCCTGGGCTGCCTTGGCTTGGCCAATGCCGAACAGCTTTTCGCCGGCATCCGTGATGAACGACATCAGACCCATCGGGAACCGCCTCGGCGGCGGTTGAATGGGACGCGCATGGTCGCGGGTGCGCCCTCATGCCGGTGTGACGGCGCTGTCGCAAAATGTGCGTCGAGGCCCGATATCCGGCCTGGGAGACCAACGCCATGCAACGCAGCACTGCCGCCCCGGGCCTGCGGGAGCGTTTGTGAAGACCCTCGCCGACGAGGGCCGGGTTGTCGAGCCCGCCGCTGCGCCGCCGGGCCAGGCAGCCGCGCTGCGCGTGCTGCACGTCGGCGCCGAAATCGCCCCGTTGCTCGCCACCGAGGGCCTGGCCGAGGTACTCGGCCGACTGCCGGGCGCGCTGGTGCGGGCCGGCGCCGATGCGCGCGTGCTGCTGCCGGGATTTCCGGCGCTGCGGGCGGCGCTAACCGAGGTACGCGACATTGGCGGTTTGCAGCCCCCTTGGGGTGGCGCACCGGCCATGCTGTTGTGTGGCCGCTTCGATGCCCTCGCACTGCGCGCCGTGCCGATCTACCTGCTGCAACAAGAGGCGCTCTACGGCCGCCCCGGCAATCCCTGCGGCGACGCGCCCGATGCCGACCAGCACCGGCGCTTTGCCTTGCTCGGCCTGGCCGCGACGCGCCTGGCCGAGGGGCTCGACCCCGACTGGTTGCCGCAGCTGGTGCATGGCCACGACTGGCACGCCGGCCTTGCGCCGGCTTACATGGCGTTCTCGCGCGCCGCGGGTGCGAGCCGCGCGGCCAGTGTCTTCACGGTCCACGACCTGGCCTGCCAGGGCCTGTTCCCTGCGGCGGTATTCGGCGAGCTGGGCCTGCCGGCGGCAGCCTACACCCTGCAGGGTGTCGAGTTCCATGGCCAGGTCTCGTTCATGAAGGCGGCTCTGCACTATGCCGACCACATCACCACCGTGAGCCCGGGCTACGCGCGCGAAATCCAGGGCCGCGAACTCGGCTGCGGCTTCGAGGGCCTGCTCAGCCAGCGTGCTGAGGTGTTGTCGGGGATCCTGAACGGTATCGACGAGACCGTGTGGGATCCGGCGATCGACACGGCGCTCGGGCGCGCCTTCAGCGTCGCGCGCCAGGCCGGCAAGGCCACCTGTAGGGCGGTCCTGCAACGCGAGTGCGGGCTCGACGTGCACAACAACGCGCCGCTATTCGCCGTGGTCAGCCGCCTGACCGAGCCGCAGGGTCTGCATCTGGTGGCCGAGGTGTTGCCGACGCTCGTCGAGCGCGGCGCCCAGTTGGTGGTGCTGGGCAGCGGCGATGCGGCGCTCGAAGACGCTTTCGCCCGTGCCGCCAAAGCCCACCCGCGCCAGGTCGCGTTGCGCCAGGGTTATGACGAAGCGCTGGCCCACCGCATCTTTGCCGGCAGCGACGTGACGCTGGTGCCTTCGCGCTTCGAACCCTGCGGCTTGACCCAGTTGGTCGCCCTCAAATACGGCAGCCTGCCGCTGGTGCGCCGCACCGGGGGCCTGGGCGATACGGTGGTCGATTGCACGATCGAAGACCTGGCCGACGAGCGCGCCACCGGCTTCGTCTTCGAACGTTTCGATGCGGCCGACCTCACGCGCGCCGTGCGCCGGGCCCATGCGCTGTGGGTGCAGTCGCGTGTCTGGCGGGCCGTGCGCATCCGTGCGATGACACAGCGTTTCGGCTGGGATACCACCGCGGCGAGTTACCTCGCGCTGTATCGCCAAGTGCTCAATGCTTGAGCTCCAGGCGCAGGCCGCGAAACGCCAGCACGGTTGATTTCAGGCCAATTTTCTCGATGCGCAGGCCATCGACGGGTGTGTCGCCTTCGCGGAATACCTGGCCATTGAGGATCACGATGCGGCTGGTGGCTTGGGACGAATAGACCGCGCCACCGACGGCCAGCGCCGGCAACTGGCGGCGCATGTCGGGCGGCAGGTCGGCCAGCGTGTAAAGCCGTGCCTCGGTGGCGGCGGAGGCGGCCGGCGCGGGTTGGGCCGGCGCAGCCGTCTGGGCCGCAGGTAGGCGTGCGGGCTTGGGCGGTGGCGCGGTCGAGCGCGCAGGCCCGGGCGCCGCCGCAGCAGGTGCCGGCGTGGGCATCGGCATCGGTGCTGCAGCGGCCTGCGGTGGCGCGGCGGGGCTCATGATGGCTGCGGGCATTGGGGCAGGCTGCTGTGCCGCAAGCGCCGCCGGCGCCTGTGCCACAGGCCAGGGTGGTGCCGCTTCGGTTGGCGCCGCGCCGAACCAGCGCCATGCCAGCACGGCGAGCGCGGTGGCGCTGGCCGTCAGCGCCAACAGCACCCAACCCGAAGGGCGCGCGGCAGCGCGGGCGCCGCGCGCGGCGTCGGCTTGCGCATACAGGTCGGGTACGGCGGCGGCGTCGCGTTCGCGCTCGGCGTCGGCCTTTTTCAGGGCGTCGAGGATGTAGGACATCAGTGCCCGCCGGCAAGCCGCGGCTCGTTGAGGGCGCCTGACGCCCCCGATGCAGCCAAGGCCCGCGCCAGTTGCATATAGGTCGTGGGCCCAGCCACGCCATCCGGCTTGAGCCCCTGCGCCAGTTGAAAGGCCTGCACGCGCGACTTCAAGGCCGCGTCGAAACGCTGCGCGCCTGCGGGCGGCTTGTCGCTGCGCAGGGCGGCGAGCTGGCCGGCGAGTTGATCGACGAGGGCGCCCGAGTCGCCGTCGCCGATAACACGCTGGTAGCCGGTGGGTGCCTGCCAGAAGGTGGCGAAATCGCCCTGCCACAGATTGGCCAGCGAGACCAGGGCCACGACCGCGCGCTGGCCGCCAATGTGCAGGGTGGCGCTGTGCTCGTCGATGGCGACCAGCAGTGCATACACCGGGCGGCCGGTTTCGTCGCGCAGGGTCACGATGCCGGGCCGGTCGAGCTGGCGCACCAGCGGCAGGCCGCCGCTGTCGCTCTTGAAGCATGACCAGGTCGATGGTGGCGTTGGGGTGCAAGGGTCGGCCGCGCCGGCATCGGGGCCGCCTGGCCACCAAGGCGCCAACTCGCGCCAGGCCTCGACTTCGCGGCGCAGCGGGTTCGAGAAGCGGGTGCTCAGGTCGGCCGCGGTGACGAAGATCGGCCCCGCATGCCCGGCGACTGCGCCGGATGCCCGGGCGCTAGCCGGCGCTGCCAGGCTCGATGCGCCGGGCAGCGCTGCGGGGGCGGCTGCAGGCTTGGACGCACGCGCCGCCGCTGCGCTGGCGGCGCCTGCTACAGCCCCCGGCCGATCGGATGTCAACCACAACGTCGCGCTCGCTGCCAAAACCGCGCCGACGGCCACGCCGATGCCCCAGGGTGCCATGCGGCGCAGCCGCTGCAGGCGCTCGTCGGGCCCGAAGACCTCGGCCGCAGCCTTATCGACGATGCGCTGATCAACTCGTGCCACGCCGTCGGCATAGGCGCCGAGCAGGGCGCGGTCGGCGAGCAGGTTGATGCGCCGTGGCACACCGCGCGCGCGCTGGTGGATGCGCCGCATGGCGCGCCGGGAAAACGGGTTGGCGGTGGCCAGGCCGGCGACGCCCAGGCGATGACGCAGGTACTTGGCCGTCTCGTCTTCGCTCAGCGCGTCGAGGTGGTAGCGCGCGATCACGCGCTGCGTCAGTTGTTCGAGCCCGGGCCGCGCCAGCATCGTGCGCAATTCGGGCTGGCCGATGAGTACGATCTGCAGCAGCTTGCGCCGGTTGGTTTCGAGGTTGGTGAGTAGACGCAGTTGTTCGAGCACGCCGGCCGACAGGTTCTGCGCCTCGTCGATGATCAGCACATTGTTCAGGCCGATGGCATGCGTGCGCAGCAGGAAATCGTTCAGCGGATCGAGGTAGTCCTTCACCGTCGGCTGGCCCGCGCCTTCGTGCCGGTAGGGCACGTGGAATTCGTCGCAGACTGTCTTCAACAACTCCAGCGCGGTCAGTTTGGGGTTGAAGATATAGGCCACGTTGCAGCGCCTGGGCACCTGCTCCAGCAGGCAGCGGCAGACGGTGGTCTTGCCCGCGCCGATCTCGCCGGTGAGCAGCACGAAGCCGCCGCCCCCGCCCTTGACGCCATACAGCAGATGGGCCAGCGCCTCGCGGTGGCGTTCGCTCATGAACAGGTAGCGCGGGTCCGGCGCGATCGAGAAGGGCTCGTGCTTGAGGCCGAAGAAGGGCGCGTACATGGGCCGGGAGGATAGCGCCCTAGACCAGCAGCCCGCGCGTCTCGATGAAGCGAACCACGGCGGCCAGGCCCTCGCCGCTGCGCAGGTTGCTCATCACATACGGCCGCGTTGTGGCGTGCAGCGGGCGCATGCGCCGGGTATCGGCTTCCATCACCGCCAGGTCGGCGCCGACGTGCGGCGCGAGGTCGGTCTTGTTGATGACGAACAGATCGCTCTTGGTGATGCCGGGGCCGCCCTTGCGCGGGATTTTTTCGCCGCCGGCGACGTCGATGACATAGATCGTCAGATCCGACAGTTCGGGGCTGAAGGTGGCGGCCAGGTTGTCGCCGCCGGATTCGATGAAGACGATATCGGCGTCGGGGAATTTGTCCAACATGCGATCGATCGCTTCGAGGTTGATGCTGGCGTCTTCGCGGATCGCGGTGTGCGGGCAGCCGCCGGTTTCGACGCCCATGATGCGTTCGGGCTCCAGTGCACCGGCCATGGTCAGCAGGCGCTGGTCTTCCTTGGTATAGATATCGTTGGTGACGACGACCAGATCCCACTTCTCGCGCATCGCCTTGCAGAGCTTTTCCACCAGCGTGGTCTTGCCCGAGCCGACCGGGCCGCCGACGCCCACGCGCAGCGGCGGCAGTTTTTTCGTGCGCCTGGCGATGTTGTGCAGTGCCGATGTCATGAACGGAAGAGCCTCGAATATTGGGTTTCGTGTTGCGCCGACAGGATGGCGAGCATCGGGCTGAAGGCCTGGCGCGCATCATCGGGCATCGCCAGCGCCGCTTCGACCATTGGCGGCAGCGCGGCCGCCAGTGCGCCCAGGATGCGCTGGCCCGCGCTCTGGCCCAGCGGCACCAATTTGAGCGCGGCCTGGGCCATATTTTCGGCCCAGCCGAAGCCGAAGGCGAGCAGGGCATCGCGTGGCGCGGCACCGCTTTGCGCGGCGGCGAGCCCGAAGGCGATCGGCCAGGTGGGCGCCGACGCGAGCTGCGCGAGGGTGGCGATGCGCGGGTCATCGGGCGCGCGCTGGCGCAGCCACTCCAGCATCGAGCGGCCCATCTGTTCGGCCTGGCGGCGCAGCTCGCTGGCTTCGCGCGTGGCCAGGGTCCATTCGTTGAGGGCTATCACGCGGGCGGCATCGTGCGCGGCCCATGCAGCGGCGGCCTGCGCCAGCAGCGGCAATTCGCTGCGACCCAGGCCGAGTTGCAACTGGTCGAGCAGCCAGGTTTGTGCGCTGGCTTCGTCTTTCACCGCGCCGGCTTCGATGGCGGCTTCGAGCCCTTCCGAATAGCTGAAACCGCCGACGGGCAAAGCCGGTGAGGCCAGCCAGAGCAGCTGCAGCAGCGACCTTGGCGTGGCGTTCATCGATGCGGGTGACCGTGGTGCGCGTGGCCTGCTTGCGCATAGGCTCCGCTCTCGGGCTCGAAGGGCGCGTTCAGTTCAGTCACGATCAGGTGCATCGCGCGCAGCATCTCGGTCAATACCGGGTCGGGTTCGAGCTGCAGGAAATCAGCCTTGACTTCGAGTGCCACATGCCGGTTGCCCAGGTGGTAGGCCGCGCGCGGCAGGTCGATCGGCCCGCCATGCTCGGGGCAGGGGGTGACGCGCAATACCGGCTGCGGCGCCGCGAGCACGCGCACCAGCGAGCCGTCTTCGGCCACCAGCACATCGCCGCCGCGCAGCACCTGGCCGCGCGGCAGGAAGATGCCCAGGTGGCGGCCGGCGCTGTCGGTGGCATCGAAGCGGCTCTTGCTGCGCGCAGCCCAGTCGAGTTCGACGCTGCTGGCGCGGCGCACCAGCGCCGGCGCCAGGCCGCGGCCCTGGGGCAGGCGTTTGTTCACGTGCAACATGGCTTGCTTCGGGGGAGGATGCTGTTAGTATAACAATCGTTATAATAAGGAGATCCTCATGGCTGCACTCAAGCTCACCCAGATCGGCAACTCGGTCGGCGTGATCCTGCCCAAGGAAGTCCTGGCGCGCCTGAAAGTGGAGAAGGGTGACACCTTGTACCTCACCGATGCGGCGAACGGGGTGATGTTGACGCCGTACAGCGTCGAGTTCGAGACGCAGATGACGGCGGCGCGCAGCGTGATGAAGAAGCGCCGCAATGTCTTGCGCGAATTGGCCAAGTGAGGCCGCGCAAATGGATCTGGCTCGATGCCGATGTCTTGCGTGCGGTGCATGAGGAGCAACTCGCGGAACATGGCGGCGCCAGCGGCCCGCGCGACGTGGGGCTCTTCGAGTCGGCGTTGGCTCGGGCGGAAAACCTCGCCGCTTACGGCGAGCCCGATGCGGCCGACCTCGCCGCCGCCTATGGCTTCGGCATTGCGCGCAACCACCCCTTCATCGACGGCAACAAGCGCACGGCCTTTGTCGCGGTCGAGCTGTTCCTCGATCTGAATGGGTTCGAGTTGACGGCGGGCGACTCTGACTGCGTGCTGACCATGCTCGCCGTCGCCGCCGGCCAGATGGACGAAACCACCTTCGCTCGCTGGCTGCGCCGGCACAGCCAGCGGCGATAGCGCGTCTGCCGGGGCGAGGCATCCGCACGCGTGGCCGGTGAAGAAATCGCCATCAGGCGGCGTGGCAAGGTGGTGGCGCGCCTGGTGTAGTCCGCCTGCAAGCCCGAGCCTGCAGCTTGGCGGCAGTAGTGTCGCCGCACGAGTTCAGGCCAGCGCTGCCTTGACCGCGTCGATCGCCTCCAGCACCGCCTCCGGCGTGGCCGGCGCGCGCAGCGGCGGATCGATCTTGTGCCCGCCAACCGCCGACACCGCATCACGGATCGCCAGCAGCACCGAGAACGGCAGCAGCAGCGGCGGCTCGCCGACGGCCTTGCTGCGATGGATGCTGTCGGCCGGATTCGGCGCGTCGTACAGGCGCACGTCGAAATGGGCCGGGCAGTCGTTGGCGGTGGGAATCTTGTAGGTGCTCGGCGCGTGGGTCAGCAGCGCGCCGGTCTGGCGGTGCCAGACCAGCTCTTCCATCGTCAGCCAGCCCATGCCCTGGATGAAGGCGCCTTCGACCTGGCCGATATCGATGGCCGGGTTGAGCGAGCTGCCGACATCGTGCAGCACGTCGGCGCGCAGCAGGCGGAATTCGCCGCTCAGGGTATCGACCAGTACTTCGCTGGCGGCCGCGCCGTAGGCGAAGTAGTGAAAGGGCTTGCCTTGCAGGGTCTCGCGGTTCCAGTGCAGGCCCGGCGTGGCATAGAAGCCGTCGCTCCACAGTTGCACGCGCGCCCTGTAAGCCTGCAGCACCAGCTCGGCGAAGGCCAGTTCCTGGCCGGCCAGGATCACGCGGCCGTTCGCGAACCGCACTTCCTGCGCCGCGCCGCCGAAGCTTCGCGCGGCAAAGGCCGCCAGGCGCTCGCGGACCTGTCGCGCCGCGTCCTGCGCCGCCTTGCCGTTGAGGTCGGTCCCGGTCGAGGCTGCGGTGGCCGAGGTATTGGCCACCTTTTGCGTATCGGTGGCGCAAACGCGCACCGCGTCGAAGTCGATGCCGAGTTCGTGCGCCACCACCTGCGCCACCTTGGTATTCAGGCCCTGGCCCATTTCGGTGCCGCCATGGTTGACCAGCACCGAGCCGTCGGCATACACATGCACCAGCGCGCCGGCCTGGTTGAAATGCGCGACGTTGAACGAGATGCCGAACTTTACCGGGGTCAGCGCGATGCCGCGCTTGAGCACCGGGCTGTTGGCGTTCCAGGCGGCGATCTCGCGCCGGCGTTCGCGGTAGCCGCTGCTGGCCAGCAGTTGCGCGGTCAACGGCGCGAGGATGTTGTCTTCGACCGTCTGGCCATAGGGCGTGACGTTGTCGTGCCCGACGCCGTAGTAGTTGGCGCGGCGCACGTCGAGCGGGTCGCGGCCGAGGCGGCGCGCAATGCTGTCGAGGATGAACTCGATGGCGATCGCACCCTGCGGCCCGCCGAAGCCGCGGAACGCGGTGTTGCTCTGGGTGTTGGTGCGCGCGCACCAGCCGTGCATCTCGACGTGGGGCAGCCAATAGGCGTTGTCGAAGTGGCACAGCGCGCGCGTCATCACCGGCGGCGACAGGTCAGCCGAGAAGCCGGCATTGGCGATCATGTCGATGGCCACGCCGAGCACGCGGCCCTGGTCGTCGAAGCCAGCCTTGAAATCATACTCGAAGCCGTGGCGGCGGCCGGTGATCAGAAAATCGTCGTCCCGGTCCAGGCGCAGCTTGACCGGCCGATGCAGCTGGCGTGCGGCCAGCGCGGCGACGCAGGCGAACAGCGCCGATTGCGACTCCTTGCCGCCGAAACCGCCGCCCATGCGCCGGCACTGCACCTGCACATGGTGCGCCGAGAGGCCCAGCGCATGGGCCAGCACCTGCTGCATTTCGCTCGGGTGCTGCGTCGAGCAATGCACCAGCATGCCGGCGTCTTCCTGTGGCAGGGCGTAGGAGATCTGGCCTTCGAGGTAGAACTGCTCCTGGCCGCCGATCGACAACGAGGCGGCGAGGCGGTGTGGGGCGCTGTCGATCGCGCTGCGGGCGTCGCCGCGCGCCAGCTGCATCGGCGGCACCACGTAGGCCTTGGCCGCGTGCGCATCGCGCGCCGTGAGCAAGGCCGGCAGCGGTTCGAGGGTCACGAATTCCCTGGCCCGCGCGGCCACGCGGCGCGCCACGCGGCGGTCTGCGCAGACCACCGCGAAGATCGGCTGACCGAGGTAGTGCACCACGCCGTCGGCCAGGATCGGGTCGTCGCCAGGCACGATCGGGCCGCAGTCGTTGACCCCCGGGATATCCGCCGCCGTCAGCACACCGGTGACGCCGGGCAAGGCGCGCAAGGCTGCCACGTCGATCGCCACCAGGCGCCCATGCGCCAGCGGCGACAACCCGAGCGCGGCGTGCAGGGTGCCGGCCAGTTCGGGGATGTCGTCGATATAGGTCGCTTCGCCGGCCACGTGCAGGTGGGCCGATTCATGCGGGCGGCTGAGGCCCACGCGCGCGCCAGCGGCGTGGGCCTCGGTCTCGATGCCGCACAGCCCCTCACCCCAAGCCTCGCCCCGGCGGGCAGGGGGCGTCGAGCAAAAGTCGCGGCTCACCGCCAGGCTCCCCGCGCCCATACCGTGGACTGCGACGATGCCAGTGGCGACGCATTGCGCGTCTCGAGCCAGAAGCGGCGCAGCAGGTTGCCGGCCGCACGCTGGCGGTAGCTCGCGCTGGCGCGCAGGTCGCTCAGTGGCGTGAAGTCCTGTTTGAGTGCCGCCACCGCGGCCTCGGCGGTCGCTTCGCTCCATGGTTGGCCACGCACGGCGGTTTCGGCTTTCGCCGCGCGCTCGACGATGGCGGCCATGCCGCCGAAGGCGAAGCGCGCCTCGCGCACGGTGTTGCCGTCGAGCGTGATCGCCAGGCCGGCGGCCAGGGCCGAGATGTCGCAGTCGAAACGCTTGGACAGCTTGTAGGCGCGCAGCGCGGTGTGGGCTGCGGGCGGCAGCTCGATGGCCTCGACGAACTCGCCCGGCTGCAGCGCGTTCTTCATATAGCCGAGGTAGAAGTCTTCCAGCCGCAAGCGGCGCTGCCGGGTGCCGTGGCGCAGCAGCAGCGCGGCCCCGAGCGCGATCAACACGGGCGCGCTGTCGCCGATCGGCGAACCGTTGGCGACGTTGCCGCCCATCGTGCCGGCGTTGCGCACCGGCAGCGACGCAAAGCGCCGCCCCATCGCGTTCAACTCAGGGTGGCGCGCGGCCAGCGCGCTCCAGGCGTCTTCGAGCGGGGCTGCAGCGCCGATCGAGAGCACGCCGTCAGTTCGTTCTTCGATGCGCGCCAGCCCGGCCGCCTCGCCGAGGTAAATCAGATCCGGCATGGACTTGAACTGTTTCGTGACCCACAGGCCGATATCGGTCGAGCCGGCCAACAGCTGCGCCTCGGGCCGCGCCGCACGCAACGTGGCCAGCGCGTCGATGCTGCGCGGTGCCGCGAAGCGCGCGCCCTGCGCATCGGTGTAGGCCAGCGGCGGCTCTGCCGCCAGCGTGCGCAGGGCGGCGGCGATCGGGGCCGTGTCCAGGCGCGCGGGGGGCAACTCGAACATGCGCTGGCCGGCGTCGAGGATCGGCCGGTAGCCGGTGCAGCGGCACAGGTTGCCCGACAGCTCGTCGGCGAGTTGCTGGCGCGTGGCCCGGGTGCCGGCGGCGCAGTGGCGCTCGTAGCAACTGGCCAGCGACATGACGAAGCCCGGCGTGCAGAAGCCGCATTGCGAGCCGTGGCAATCGACCATCGCCTGCTGCGCCGGGTGCAGCGCCGCGCCCGCGGCCTGCGCCAGCGGCTGCAGATCCTCGACCGTCAGCAGCGCCTTGCCATCCAGCGTGGGCAGGAACCGGATGCAGGCATTGACCGTGCGCAGGCTCAGCAAGCCGACCCGGCTGGCGCGTGCCGAGGCCGTGCCGATGGCCTCGGCCTGGTGTGCCAGTTCGGCGACGATCACCGTGCAGGCGCCGCAGTCGCCCTCGGCGCAGCCTTCCTTGCTGCCCCTGCAATGCGCGTCCTCGCGCAGCCAGTCGAGCACGGTGTGGGTGGTCGCGGTGCCCTGCACCGTGACCAGTTCGCCGCGGTGGAAGAAGCGAATCGGGCGCGCGGCGGGCGCTGGGGCGGCTAGTGACATACCCGAACGATACGCCGTGCGCCCCGCCTATCTATACGATTGCCGCCATGCCGCCTATACGAAGACCCGTATGACCGAACGCGCGCTTTTCGACAAGATCGAGCTCCATCTCGTCAGGGTTCTGCATACCGTGATCACCGAACGCAGTGTCTCGCGCGCCGCCTTGAAACTGGCCAGCACGCAGCCCACCGTCAGCGCCCAGTTGAAGCGCCTGCGTGCGCTGACGGGCGACGTCCTGCTGGTGCGCAGCGGCGCCGGCCTGGTGCCGACCGAAGCGGCGCTGCAACTGGTCGAACCCGCAGCGCTGCTGCTGCGCCAGGCCCAGCTGCTCTTCGGCAGTCGCCAGACGGGCCGCGCCTTCGATGCCGCGCACAGCGACACCACCCTGCGCATTGCGGCCAGCGATTTTCTCGACCCGCTGTTCCTGCCCGAGCTGGTGGCGCGCATGCGCCAGCAGGCGCCGGGGGTTCGCGTCGAGCTGCTGCCGCTGACGCGCGACTACGACTACCGCCGCAGCCTGACCCGCGGCGAGGTTGACCTGGTCATCGGCAACTGGCTCGAACCGCCCGGCGAGATGCACCTGGCGCGCTTGTTCACCGACGAGATCGTCTGCCTGGTCAACGAAGACCACAGCGCTGTGCGCGCCCCGCGCGGCTGGACCCAAGCCAACTATCTCGGCGCCGAGCATGTGGCGCCGACGCCGATGCACGAAGGCGCACGCGGCGTCATCGACGAGCACCTGGCGGGCCTGGGCCTGGCGCGCCAGATCGTCGTGCGCAGCCCGCATTTCGGGTTGGTTCCGCTGATGCTGGCGCAAACCCAGCTGGTGCTGACCACGGGCCGCCTGTTCTGCAGCCGCTATGTCGATCCGCTGCCGGTGCGCATCGTCAAATGCCCGATCGGATTTCCACCGCTCACCTACTACCAGCTCTGGCACGACGTGACCCATGCCAGCGCGCGCGGCAAGTGGCTGCGCGAGCAGGTGCGCGAGGTGGCGCGCACCCTGGCCAGCCACGCGCTGCCGGCGCGGCGCAACGGGAAAGCGGCATGACACGGCTGGCCATTCGGGCCGACCTGCTCGATTTCACCGCCGACCCGGGCTGGGCCGCGTCGAACGACAACACACCCGGCCTGCGCTGGCGACCTGGGCATTGGCTGCTGATCGAAAACGGACGCATCGGCGGCGTGCAGCGCGATGCCCCCGATGCCGCGTGGACGCAGCAAGACCGGCGCGGCAAATTGCTCATGCCCGGCTTCATCGATACCCATGTACACATGCCGCAGCTCGAGGTGATTGCCAGCTACGGCACCGAACTGCTGCACTGGCTCGAAACCTATACCTTCCCGGCCGAGTTGCGCTATGCCGACCCGGCCGTTTGCGCTGCCGGTTCGAGCCGCTTCCTCGACGCCTTGCTGATGCACGGCACGACCTCGGCGGTGGTCTTTCCGACCGTTCACAAGGCCTCGGTTGACGCCCTCTTCACGGCCGCCGAGCAACGCGGCATGCGCCTCATCGCCGGCAAATGCCTGATGGACCGCAATGCGCCGCCGGGCCTGACCGACACGCTGGACAGCGCCGAGCGCGACAGCCTCGATCTGATCCAGCGCTGGCACGGCAAGGGCCGCCTGGCCTACGCGCATACCGTGCGCTTCGCCCCGACCAGCAGCGACGCGCAACTGGCCCTGGCCGGCCGCCTGCTCGCCGCGCATCCGGGTACCTATTTGCAGACCCACGTGGCCGAGAACCGCGACGAATTGAACTGGGTCGCCGAGCTGTTCCCCGATGCGCGCAGCTATCTCGATGTCTATGCCCGCCACGGCCTGGTCGGCCCGCGCTCGGTGCTGGCGCACGGCGTCTGGCTCGACGCCGAAGACCGCGCGCTGCTCGGCCGCGAAGGCGCGCAGATGGCACATTGCCCCAGCTCCAATCTGTTCCTCGGCAGCGGCCTGGCCGATTGGCGCGCGCTCGAGGATGCCGGCGCGGCCGTATCCCTGGCCAGCGATGTCGGCGGTGGCACCAGCCTGTCGATGCTGCGCACGATGGCCGACGCCTACAAGGTGCAGGCCCTGCGCGGCGTGCGTCTGCCGGCCTGGAAGGCGCTGTATGCCGCCACCCGCGGTGCGGCTGTGGCGCTCGGGCTCGAGCGCGAGATCGGCTCCTTCGACCTCGGCTGTGTCGCCGACTGCGTGGCCTGGGAATACGCCGTCGGTCCGGTAGCGTCGGTGCGCGACGCAGCGGCGACGTCCTTGCATGAGCGGATCTTCGCGTTGATGACCTTGGGCGATGAACGCAACGTCATGGCGACCTATGTTGCGGGTCGATGTTTGGTTGGCGCTTGAATGGGGAGACAGACGATGACCGCTCCAAGACTCGAGTTGCGAGGCATCAGCAAACAGTACCCCGCCGTCAGGGCCAACGACAACATCAGCCTGCAAGTCCAGCCTGGCGAAATCCACGCCCTGCTGGGCGAGAACGGCGCCGGCAAATCGACCCTGATGAAGATCGTCTTCGGCGCCGTGCAGCCCGACGCAGGCGAGATCGAAGTCGATGGCAAGGCGGTGCAGATCCGCAACCCGCACGAAGCCAAGGCCCACGGCATCGCGATGGTCTTCCAGCACTTCAGCCTCTTCGATACGCTGACCGCCGCTGAAAACGTCTGGCTCGGACTCGATAGTGGCGAATCGCTGGCGGAAGTCAGCGCGCGCATGAACAAGAAGGCCGGCGACTACGGCCTGCAGGTCGATGCCACGCGCCCGGTGCACAGCCTCTCGGTCGGTGAATGCCAGCGCGTGGAAATCGTGCGCGCGCTGCTCTCGGAGCCCAGGCTGCTGATCCTCGACGAGCCGACCTCGGTGCTGACGCCGATGGCCGTGCAGAGCCTGTTCAACACATTGCGCCAGCTCGCGGCCGAGGGCTGCTCGATCCTCTATATCAGCCACAAGCTCGACGAGATTCGCGCGCTGTGCCACCACTGCACGGTGCTGCGCGGCGGGCGCGTCACCGGCGCCGTCGATCCGCGGCAGGAAAGCAATGCCTCGCTCTCGCGCCTGATGATCGGCGCCGAGCCGCCGCCGCTGGTGCACCGCGCGGTGGCCCTGGGCGCGCTGGCGCTCGAAGTGAAAAATCTTTCGCTCGCGCCCGACAGCATTTATGGCGTGCCGCTGGAAAAGATTTCGCTGCAAGTGCGCGCCGGCGAGGTGCTGGGCATCGCCGGCGTGTCGGGCAACGGCCAGCAGGAGTTGCTCGCGGCGCTGTCCGGCGAAGACCGGCGCGCCAAGGCCGGCAGCATCCAGCTTTTTGGCCAGGATATCGCACGCGCCGGCCCGGCCCGGCGGCGCACGCTGGGCCTGCACTTCGTGCCCGAAGAGCGCCTGGGCCGCGGCGCGGTGCCGACACTTTCGCTGGCCGCCAACACCCTGCTCACCCGCCATGAATCCTTGCGCGCCTTCGGCTGGATCGACATGGCCGCGACGCGCGCGCTGGCCACCCGGCTGATCGAGCGCTTCAAGGTCAAGGCAGGAGGCGCCGATGCGGCGGCGAAGAGCCTGTCGGGCGGCAATTTGCAGAAATTCATCGTCGGCCGCGAGATCGATGCCCAGCCCAGGGTGCTGATCGTCGCCCAGCCGACCTGGGGCGTCGATGTCGGCGCGGCGGCGCAAATTCGCGCCGAGCTGCTGGCGCTGCGCGATGCCGGCTGCGCGGTGCTGGTGGTCAGCGAGGAACTCGACGAGCTGTTCGAGCTGTCGGACCGTTTGGTGGTGATCGCGCGCGGGCGCCTGTCGCCCGGCGTGCCGGCGCGCGAGGCCAGCATCGAGCGCATCGGCCAGTGGATGGCCGGCTTGTTCGACGAAGACACTGCCGCGCAAGCCAAGGAGGCCGACCATGTTCAAGCTTGAATCCCGTGCCGCGCCCTCGGGCGCGATGGCGCTGGCCTCGCCGCTGATCGCGCTGGCGCTCACGGTGGCGGTCGGTGTGCTGCTGTTCGTGTTGCTCGGCAAGGATCCGCTGCTGGGCCTGCGCATGTTCTTCGTCGAACCGGTGAAAAGCGGCTACGCCTGGAGCGAGATTGCGGTCAAGGCCGTGCCGCTGATCCTGATCGCGCTCGGGCTGGCGCTGTGCTTTCGCGCCAATGTCTGGAATATCGGCGCCGAGGGCCAGTACATCCTCGGCGCCGTTTTTGCCGGCGGCATCGCGATGCAGGCCACGCCCGATTCGCCGCGTGCCATCGTCCTCGTGATCCTGGTCGCCGGCATGGTCGGCGGCATGGGCTGGGCGGCCATCACCGCGCTCTTGCGCGACCGCTTCAACGCCAGCGAGATCCTGGTCAGCCTGATGCTGGTGTATGTGGCCGAGATGCTGTTGTCCTACCTGGTCTATGGGCCGTGGAAAGACCCGGCGGGGTTCAATTTTCCGCAGACCGTGAGCTTCGCCAAACCGACCCAGGTGCCGCGCCTGTTCGGCGGCCTGCGCGTCAACGTCGGCGTGATCGTGGCGCTGGTGGCCGTCGTCGGCATGACGATCTTCCTGTTCCGCCTGTTCCGCGGCCTGCAGGCGCAGGTGGGCGGCCTGGCGCCGCTGGCCGCACGCTACGGCGGCTTCAGTTCGCGCGCCTCGCTGTGGACGGCGCTGCTGGCCTCGGGCGCGCTGGCGGGACTCGCCGGCGCGCTCGAAGCCGCCGGGCCGCTCGGACAACTGACGCCCTATGTGCCGGTGGGCTACGGCTTCGCCGCCATCATCGTCGCCTTCGTCGGCCGCCTGCACCCGGTGGGGATCGTCTTCTCGGCCGTGCTGATGAGCATGTTTTATATCGGCGGCGAGCTGGCGCAATCGCGCATGCAGTTGCCCAAATCGATCACCGGCGTCTTCCAGGGCCTGTTGCTGTTTTCGCTGCTGGCCAGCGATACGCTGATTCATTACCGCTTGCGTTGGGTGGCGGCGCGCCGCACCGCAGGAGCCTCAGCATGAGCGAGATTGCCCTCCTTGTCGCCGCCACGCTGAATGCCGGCACCGTGCTCGGCATCGCCGCGCTCGGCCTGTTGATCAACGAACGCGCCGGCATCGTCAACCTCGGCGCCGAGGGCCTGATGCTGGTGGCCGCGGTGGCCGGCTTTGCCACCGCAGTGCACACCGGCAGCGATACGCTGGCTGTCGGCGCCGGCGCCATCGCCGGTGGCGCACTGGCCGCCGTATTCGGCCTGCTCGTCATCTGGCTCAATACCAACCAGTACGCCACTGGCCTGGCATTGAGCCTCTTCGGCGCCGGCTTTTCGGCTTTCGTCGGCCAGCCCTACACGCGCGAGCGGCTGGGCGAGAGGACCAGCTTCGATATTCCCCGGCTCTCGGACATCCCGTTTTTCGGCCCGGCGCTGTTCAAGCAACACCCGATGGTCTGGGTCGCGATCGGCCTGGCGCTCGCCCTGGCCTGGTGGCTGACGCGTTCACGCAGCGGCCTCGTCCTGCGCGCGGTGGGCGAATCGCCCGAATCGGCGCATGCCCTGGGCTATCCGGTGCGGCGCATCCGCCTGGCTGCCGTCATCGCCGGCGGCGCGCTGTGCGGCGTGGCCGGGGCCTATATCTCGGTGGTCTATACGCCGCTGTGGGTCGAAGGCATGGTCGCGGGCAAGGGCTGGATCGCGCTGGCGCTGACCACCTTCGCCACCTGGCGCCCGGCCCGCGTGCTCGCCGGTGCGTACCTCTTCGGCGGCGTGACGATGCTGCAGTTCCACCTGCAAGGCCAGGGCGTGCAGATCGCCAGCCAGTTCCTGGTCATGCTGCCTTATGTGGCGACGATCGTCGTGCTGGTGCTGATCTCGAGCAACGCGGCCTGGATCAGGGCCAATATGCCGGCCTCGCTGGGCAAGGCCTTCACGCCGGGAGGCTGATGGCGCCAGCGCAACCACCCGGCGCGCACGACCCTCGAGGCTGTCTTTGTCTTACGATCCCAAGGACACCCCATGACCCAAGCCCTCATCGTCTCCACCGCCCGCACCCCGCTCGCCAAGAGCTGGAAGGGCGCCTTCAACATGACCCACGGCGCTACGCTCGGCGGGCATGTGGTCAAGGCCGCGGTTGAGCGCGCCGGCATCGACCCGGGCGCGGTCGAGGATGTGCTGATGGGCTGCGCCAACCCCGAAGGCGCGACCGGTTGGAATATCGCGCGCCAGGCGGCGCTGCGCGCGGGCCTGCCGGTGAGCGTGTCGGGCATGACGGTAAACCGCTTTTGCTCCAGCGGCCTACAGACCATCGCGCTGGCCGCGCAGCGCATCGGGGCGGGCGAGGGCGATGTATTCATCGCCGGTGGCGTCGAGAGCATTTCCTGCGTGCAGCAGGAGATGAACCTGCACATGTTCCAGGATGCCTGGTTGGCCGAACACGTGCCGACGATCTACTGGAACATGATGCAAACCGCCGAGCAGGTGGCCAAGCGCTACGGCGTGTCCAAGGAGCGCATGGACCGCTATGGCGCCGCGAGCCAGCAGAAGGCCTGCGCGGCGCAAGACAAGGGCCTGTTCGAGGCCGAGATCGCGCCGATCACCGTGACCGCCGGCGTCGCCGATGCGCAACTCGGCCTGCGCAGCAAGGTGGTGACGGTCAAGGCCGACGAGGGCCTGCGCCCCGGCACCACCTATGAAGGCATCAAGGGCATCCGCACGGCGGTCCCTGGCGGTGTGGTTACCGCCGGCAACGCCAGCCAGTTCAGCGATGGCGCGGGCGCCTGCGCGGTGGTCCACGACAAATACGCGCAGCAAAAAGGCCTGAAGCCTCTGGGCCGCTTTCTCGGCTTCGCGGTGGCCGGCTGCGATCCCGACGAGATGGGCATCGGCCCGGTTTTCGCGGTGCCCAAGGTGCTGAATCGCCTGGGCTTGAAGATGGACGATATCGATCTCTGGGAACTCAACGAAGCCTTCGCGGTGCAGGTGCTCTACAGCGCCGACCAACTCGGGATTCCCTACGAACGCCTCAACGTCAACGGCGGCGCCATCGCCATCGGTCACCCCTACGGCATGAGCGGCCAGCGCCTCACCGGCCACGCGCTGATCGAAGGCCGGCGGCGCGGCGCGAAGCGCGTGTGCGTGACGATGTGCATTGGGGGTGGTATGGGGGCGGCGGGCGTGTTCGAGGTGTTGTGACCGATGCAAAAGAAGCAACTCGAAAAGTGGATCTGGTTGCTGATCTACGGCGGCCTGCTCGGCGTCAGCCTCGGCTGGTTCCTGCAGCCGCACAATGAAGCGGCCGGCGGGACACTGATGGTCGCCGGCGGCGCGGTCGCCAGCGTTGGTGCGCTATTGATCTTCGTGCGTTCGCGCATGGGGCTGTGACGATACGAACGAGAAAGCGACATGAGCACCCCGATTTGCAAACTCTTCGACCTTACAGGTCAAACCGCGCTGGTCACCGGCGGTTCGCGCGGGCTGGGCTTGCAGATCGCCGAGGCGCTCGGCGAAGCCGGCGCGAAGATCATGCTGATCTCGCGCAAGGCGAGTGATCTGGAGGAGGCCGTGGCGCAGTTGCAAGACAAGGGCATCGATGCGCGCTGGATCGCGGCCGATGCCAGCCAGCCGGCCGATGTCCAGCGCGTGGTCGATGAAACCATGCAGCGCCTGGGGCGCATCGATATGCTCATCAACAATGCCGGCGCCACCTGGGGCGCGCCGATGGAAAGCTATCCGCTCGAGGCCTGGGACAAGGTGATGAACCTGAATGTGCGCGGCCTGTTCCTGTTTGCGCAGGCGGTGGGCAAGGCCAGCATGTTGCCCAACCAGCACGGCCGCATCGTCAATATCGCGTCGATCGCCGGCCTGGCCGGTTCGCTGGACATGCAGTTCATCGCCTACGGCACCAGCCAGGGCGCGGTGGTGAATTTCACGCGCACGCTGGCGGGCGAGTGGGGGCCGCATGGCATCACGGTGAATGCGCTGGCGCCGGGCTTCTTCCCGAGCCGGATGACCTAGGAGTCTGGGCGGCAGAAGGGAAGTCCCTGAGAGCTGATGGCACGGGAGGT
>CADEDE010000038.1 GCA_902825995.1 uncultured Burkholderiales bacterium | reverse complement strand
TGGCCGATCAAGGGCGAGTTCGACGCGCTGCCGGCGCTGTACCGCTGGACCGAGGGCGAAGATGTGAAGGGCCGGCACCGCCAGATCGGCCTGCCGGTGATCGACCGCGACACCAGGCGCCTGCGCTTTCACATCTGGTACCCCGGCTGCCCGATGGAAGAAGACGCCTACGGCATCCCCAAACCCAAGGACACCGACCCCTTCGAGCCGCAACTGCTGCTGGTGCCCTGCGTTGGCTTCGGGCCGAAGGGCATGCGCCTGGGCTATGGTGGCGGCTTTTACGACCGCACGCTGGCGACCTTGCAACCGCGGCCCTTCACCGTCGGCATCGGCTATTCACACGGCTTCGTCCCGTGGCTCGAAACCGAGCCGCACGACGTTCCGCTGGACGCCGTCCTCACCGAGGACGGCGTTGCCTGGCAGCCTGCCGACGCTTGAACGTCGCCGCCGCGGCGGGATTTGCGAATCAGAAGCGCTTGCCGATACCGAGACTGAACAGCACTGGATCGACCTTCAACGTGCCGGCCTTGGCGCCGAAGGAGAATACGTCGGTGCGGATCTGCACTTTCTTGACGTCCACGTTGAACAGCCAGCCACCGCCCATCGGCACATCAGCGCCGACGCCGAAGGCCGCGCCGAAGCTGTCTTTTTCAATCGATGGCTGCAGCGCCGTGACCACGGCCGGGTCGAACGACACCTTGGAGAAGCGGGTGTAGTTCAGGCCGGCGCCCACATAGGGCCGCCAGCCGCCGAGCGGGAAGTGGTACTGCAGGCTCAGGGTCGGTGGCAGGTGCTTGAGCGAACCGATCTTGGCGTTGCCCGAAAACACATCGTGCTTCTGCGGATAGGTCAACACCAGTTCCACGGCCAGGTTCGGGCTGAAGAAATAGCTGATATCGACTTCGGGGAAGACCTTGCTGTCGATGCCCAGGCCGAGCCCGGTGCTGTCCTTGTTGACGGGATCGAGGTTGAGCGCACGTGCGCGAACGATCCAGTTGCCGCTGTCGGCCGACTGGGCCTGTGCAGCGGGGACGACGACCGCAGCGGCAGCGGCGAGCGCGAGCCAGCGCGTGAACTTCATGGTGGAGCCCTTCCTCTTTGCGTTCCGGTCACATGGCCGGATTGCATTGCAGGCCCGTGGCCACGGCGGGATATTGCGCTACCGCAAACTGCGCGGTGGGTGTTGCTGCGGTGCCAAATGAGCTTGACCTTGGTCAGGCAGCCGGAGCCAGGCCGAGGCGTTCACACAACAAGCGCGTCAGCGCCGATTGGTTCATGGTATAGAAATGAAGACCCGGCGCGCCGCCGGCGACCAGTTGCTCGCACAGCCCGCTCACGACGTCCAGGCCGAAGGCGCGGATCGAGGCCGTGTCGTCCATGAAGCCTTCCATCTTCAGCGCCACCCAGCGCGGGATGTCGATGCCGTCGCGCTGCGCGAACTGGGCGATGCGGGCGTAGTTGTGGAAGGGCATGATGCCGGGCACCACCGGGACCGTGGCACCGAGTTTTTGCGTCTGCTCGACGAAATGGAAATAGGCGTCGGCGTTGAAGAAGAACTGCGTGATGGCGCTGCTGGCCCCGGCCTTGACCTTTTCGACATAGTGCTGCAGGTCGCGCGCCGCATAGCGCTGGCCCGGGTGGTATTCGGGGTAGGCGGCGACTTCGACGGTCCAGTCGTCGCCCTGCGTCTCGCGGATGAAGCGCACCAGCTCGGCCGCGTAGCGAAATTCGCCGGCGGTGGCGGTGCCGCTGGGCAGGTCGCCGCGCAGCGCGACGATGCGGCGGATGTTCTGCGCACGGTAGGTGGCCAGCGTTGCGGCGATCCCTTCGCGCGTGGAGCCCACGCACGACAGGTGCGGTGCGGCCTCGAAGCCGGCGGCGGCGATCGCCTGCACGGTCTTCAGGGTCTTGTCGCGTGTGGCGCCGCCGGCGCCGTAGGTAACGCTGAAAAACTCGGGCTTCAGCGCGCCCAGAGCCGGCACCACCTCGCCGATCAGTTTGTCGTCGCCGACGGGGGTGTTGGGTGGGAAGAACTCGAAGCTGATCGGCACGGCTTTGGTCATGGTTTTTGGGCCCACAGGAAGAATTCGCGGTTGCCATCGCCGCCGGCGATGGGGCTGTCAAAGTAGTCGCGCAGCGCCAGGCCGGCCTCGGCGCAGGCTTGGCGAAGACGCTGCCCGACGCGCGCCCGGGCTGTCGGGTCGGTAACCCGTCCGCCCTTGCCGATGTCGGCCGGCTGCAGCTCGAACTGTGGTTTGACCAGCAGCAGCAGATCGCGTGTGGCCAGCGGCACCAGAGCCGGCAGCACCAGGGTCAGCGAGATGAACGACAGGTCGGCGACGATGAGGTCGAACTGCCGGCGCGGCAGCGCGGCCGCATCGAGACTGCGCGCATTGACGCCTTCAAGGGCCGTCACACGCGGATCGTCGCGCAGCTTCGGGTGCAATTGACCGTGGCCGACATCGATGCCGACGACCGAGGCCGCGCCGCGCGCCAGCAGAACCTCGGTGAAGCCGCCCGTGCTCTGGCCGACATCCAGGCCGTGCTGGCCCGCCACGTCGATCGCGCAATGCGCGATCGCGGCATCGAGTTTCAGGCCCGCCCGCGAAACCCAGCGCAGCTCGGCGTCATCGGTGACTTCGATCTCGCAGGCATCGGGCAAATCTTCACCGGCCTTCTTCGGCACGGCCCAGCCCTTGGCGCTGAGCCAGCGCACGGCGCCGTGCTCGATCAAGCGTTGCGCGGCCGAGCGCGTCGGCGCCAGGCTGCGTTGCACGATGAGCTGGTCGGCGCGCATGGTCGTTACGAAAATGCCTACTCGAGATCGCCGAGGTGGCGCTGTGCCGCCTTGCCGAGCTTGGCGTCGAAGGTCGCCAGCGGCGCTTTCAATTCGGCCGCGAGCCAGAGGTAGGCCGCGTCGTAGGCCGAGAGTTTGTAGCGCCGGGCCAGTTCGACCTGCGCCAGCACATCGGCATGGTGCAGCTCGATGGTGTGGTTGGCGAAGTCGGCAAGCGCCGCCTGTACCGACGGGGCGGGCCAACCCTGGGCGAGTTTTTTCATCGCGACGCTGGCAATTTCGTGTTCGATCAGGGTTGGCGCATGAAGGGCCCTGCCGGTCAGGCGCTGCAAGGCTTCATCGCGCATCGATTCCTCAAACAACACCGCGCTCAAGACGCTGCAATCCACCACCAGCGCCGGCCGCGCCAGATAGATGGCCGGCGGCTCGGCGACCATCAAGACCGGAGGCTTGGATTTGCCGCGCATCGAACTCAGCGCGAATCGCGGTCGGCGCGAATGATGTCGACCGCCAACGGGCCGCCCTTGAACGGCTCGGGATACAACAGTCGGTGTTCGGCGGCGATCTGCTCGATCGTCTTTGTGCCGCGGCGCATGCCGGTGAGTCCGGTTGCGCGCTGTGCCGGCGTGGCGGCGTCCTCAGGCTGGGGCTCCGCCGCCGCGCGTTCGATGAGCGCCATCAGCTCGCCCTGCAATGAGCGGTGGTTGCGCTCGGCACGCTCGCGCAGGCGCTGCGCCAGGGCATCGGGCACGGCCTTGATCGATAGATTGACTGCCATGATTGCCTCCAGAATGGAACCGTAGCTCCATTATGGCTCCATATTGACTTCGCGGCGTTCAATAGCGGTACGAATCGGCCTTGTACGGCCCCTGCTTGGGCACGCCGATATAGGCCGCCTGCTCGTCGCTCAACTCGGTCAGCATCGCGCCGACCTTCTTCAGGTGCAGGCGTGCGACCTTTTCGTCGAGGTGCTTGGGCAGAACATAGACCTTGCCCTGCTCGTAGTAGTCGCTGTGGGTGAAGAGTTCGATCTGGGCGATGGTCTGGTTCGCGAAGCTCGACGACATCACGAAGCTCGGGTGCCCGGTGGCGCAGCCCAGGTTGACCAGGCGGCCCTTGGCCAAGAGGATGATCTTCTTGCCGTCGGGGAATTTGACGTGATCGACCTGCGGCTTGATCTCATCCCACTCGCACTGGTCGAGCGAGGCGACGTCGATCTCGTTGTCGAAGTGGCCGATATTGCAGACGATGACTTCGTCCTTCATCGCCGCCATATGCTCGTAGCGGATCACGTTCTTGTTGCCGGTGGCCGAGACGAAGATATCGGCCTTGTCGGCGGCATATTCCATGGTCACGACCTTGTAGCCTTCCATCGCGGCCTGCAGGGCATTGATCGGGTCGATCTCGGTCACCCAGACCTGCGCGCTCAAGGCGCGCAGGGCCTGCGCCGAGCCCTTGCCGACGTCGCCGTAGCCAGCCACACAGGCGACCTTGCCGGCGACCATCACATCGGTGGCGCGCTTGATCGAATCGACCAGCGATTCGCGGCAGCCGTAGAGGTTGTCGAATTTGCTCTTGGTCACCGAATCGTTGACGTTGATGGCGCGGAACATCAGCGTGCCCTTGGCGCTCATTTCCTTCAGGCGGTGCACGCCGGTGGTGGTTTCTTCGGTGACGCCGATGATCTGCGCGCTCTTGCGTGAATACCAGGTCGCATCTGTCGCGATCCTGGCGCGGATCGCGGCGTAGAGGCAGGTTTCCTCTTCGCTGGTCGGTTTGTCGAGTAGGGACAAATCCTTCTCGGCGCGCTGGCCCAGATGCATCAGCAGCGTGGCATCGCCGCCGTCGTCGAGGATCATGTTCGGGCCCTCGCCTTCACTGCCCTTGGCGCCGAACTCGAAGATGCGGTGTGTGTAGTCCCAGTAGTCGGTGAGCGTCTCGCCCTTGTAGGCGAAGACTGGCGTGCCCTGCACGGCGAGCGCGGCGGCGGCGTGGTCTTGCGTGCTGAAGATATTGCACGAGGCCCAGCGTACCTCGGCGCCCAGGGCCTGCAGGGTCTCGACCAGCACGGCGGTCTGGATCGTCATGTGCAGGCTGCCGGTGATGCGCGCGCCCTTCAGCGGCTGCCTGGCGGCGTATTCGGCGCGGATCGCCATCAGGCCGGGCATCTCGGTCTCGGCGATCCTGATTTCCTTGCGGCCCCAGTCGGCGAGCGCCAGATCGGCGACATGGTGGTCGCGATGGGAAGGTGCGGGTTGCAGAATGGCATTCATCTCGGGCTCCAAACGGTGAGGAACCTGCATTCGCCAGACGGGGGACTCATCCATGCTCACCCACGAACCGGTTCGTGCAGGTGAGCGCTGTTGCAATAAAAGCTCTCCGAGCCTGGCCTCGAGGACTGAGGTTGCAACGCTCCTCGGAGAGCGCAGATTCTAGCCTCATGACGGCGCGAGCGGTCGCACCTTGCCGGTGCGGCAAAGCGGCGGCAAGTGCGACATGAATTGTCCCAGTGCGTCGTCCAGCGTGACGCCGTGATTGAGGATCACATCCAGCGCCTGCGTGACCGGCATGTCCAGGTGCAACTGCCGGGCCAATGCGGCCACCGCTTCGACCGAATGGAAGCCTTCGGTGACTTCCTTGCGCTCGGCCATGATCTCGGCCAGGCGGCGCCCTTGGCCCAATTGAACGCCGAGCGATGTATTGCGCGATTGCAGACTGTTGGCCGTGAGCATCATGTCGCCGATGCCCGACAGGCCGGTGAAGGTGGCCACCTTGGCGCCTTTGACCAGGCCCAGGCGGATCGATTCCGCGAAGCCCAGCGCGATCACCGAGGCGCGGGCGTTCTCGCCCAGCTTGCGGCCGGCGGCGATGCCGCTGGCGATGGCGACCACGTTTTTCATCACCCCGCCCAGCGCGGTGCCGACCACATCGTCGCAAAGCTGAATGCAGAAATTCGGATTCGAGATCTGGCGCCCCAATGTCTCGCCGACCGACCAATCCGCGCAGGCCAGCGTCACGCCGCAGGGCAGGTCAGTGGCGATCTCGCGCGCGAACGAAGGGCCGGACAGCACCGCCACCACCGCCTCGGGCAGCATCGCGGCGAGCACCTCGGGCATCAGCGCGCAACTGCCACGCTCCATACCTTTGGAGCAGGCCACCACCGGCGTCAGGCGGCGCAGCGACGCGGCCATATCGCCGGCCACCCGGCGCACATGCTGCGCCGGCGCGGCCATCAGGATGAAATCCTTGTCGCGTGTCGCCGCCGCGAGATCACTGGTCGCGCGGATGCCGGCCAGCAGCGCGACATCGGGCAGGAAGATCGTATTGACGCGCTTGTCGTTGATGGCGGCCACGATGTCCGGTTCGCGCGCCCACAGCAGCACATCATGGCCCGACCTGCGGATCACGCAGGCCATGGCGGTGCCGAATGCGCCGCCTCCGATGATTCCCACGTTTGCCATGTGCGCATCGTGTCGGCGCCGGCAATTGCAAGTTTGCGCAGGATCAAAGGCCCGCGCGCCAGAAGACCTAGCGTTGCGTTCCCAATGGCTGTCTCCCCAGGAGGACATCATGCAACGCCGCTTCACGATGCTGGCCACCGCTTTCGTCTGGACCCTGCTGGCGGCAGGCCCCGCGGCCGCGCAGACACCGGCCGCCGCGATCGAGAGTGAACTCAACCTGATCACTCCGGTGGCCAAGACGCTGACCGACCCGACCCTGGCCGACTTCGCCAAATATGCCAAGGAGCGCTGGAATATCAGCTTGAAGACCAGCGCGCTGGCCGCCGGCACGCCGGTGGCTTACGGCCAGATCACCGAATGGAAGGGCCGGCCGCAGGTCGATATCTTCTGGGGCGGCGAGAGCGCGCTATTCGACAAGCTGGCCGAGCAGAAACTGCTCGCACCGCTGAATCTGCCCAAGAGCGTGATCGACGAAGTGCCGGTCAGCATCGGCAAGCCCAAGCCGATCGCGCTCAAGGATCCGAAAGGCTTCTGGACCGGCACCGTGCTCGAGCCCTACGGGCTGGTCTATAACCCTACGCTGTACAAGCGCCTGGGGCTGCAGCCGCCCAAGGACTGGGAGGATCTGCTCGATCCGAAGCTGAAGGGCAATGTCGCGCAATGCGCACCGACGCGCTCGTCGAGCAGCCATGCCAGCTACGAAATCATCCTGCAGCGCGACGGCGACGCCAAGGGCTGGGAGTGGCTGCGGCGCCTGGCCGGCAATACGGGCTTGTTCACCGCACGCAGCCGCGATGTGCCGTCGGTGGTGGCCAAGGGCGAATTCGCCGCCGGCTTCGCGGTGCCGAGCTATATGGCCTTCGAAGACCTGCTCGCCGGCTTCGATATCAAATTCGTCGCCCCGAAGACGGCCTATATCACGCCCGAACCGATCGCCGTGCTGGCCGGCGCGAAGAACCCCAAGGCGGCGCGGGCCTTCATCGAATACCTGCTGACCGAGCGCGGCCAACGCATCTCGATGGGGCGCGGCGTCTTCCCGATCACGCCCAAATACCGCGTTCAGGGCGAGCCCGGATCGACGATCGAGAAGTCGGTCGAATTCACCGGAGGCATGCGCTCGTATTTTGACCGCGAGGTGACGAATATTTACGTGGACGACGTCGCCCAGGCGCGCTACGAGCAGGTCAACCAGACCTTCCGCAAGGAGATCGAAGCGGTCGCCGAAGAGCTGAAGAAAAAGTATTGAGCCGCGAGCGAGCCGGCTCATGCGTATCTCGGTTCAAGGCCTGACCAAGCGCTTCGGCAAGAACGAAGTCGTCAGCCATATCAGCCTGGCGATCGAGCAGGGTGAACTCTTCACCCTGCTCGGCCCGTCGGGTTGCGGCAAGACAACGCTGCTGCGTCTGATCGCCGGCTTCTACGCGCCGGACGAAGGCGAAGTCCGCTTCGACGATCGCCGCGTCAATGAAGTGCCGCCGCATGAGCGCGGCATCGGCATGGTGTTCCAGAACTATGCGCTGTGGCCGCACATGACGGTGACCGGCAATGTCGCGTATGGCCTGAAGCTGCAAAAGACCGGGTCCGCGGCGATGGCCCAGCGCGTCGAGGCGGTGCTGGAGAAGGTCAAGCTGGCGGGCCTGGGCGACCGCTATCCGGGGCAGTTGTCGGGCGGGCAGCAACAGCGCGTGGCGCTGGCGCGGGCCCTGGTGCTCAATCCCAAGATCCTGCTCCTCGACGAGCCGCTGTCGAACCTCGACGCCAAGATTCGCATCCAGGTGCGCGCCGAAATCCGCAAGCTGCAAAAGGAACTCGGCATCACCACGGTCTATGTCACGCACGACCAGGAGGAAGCGCTGACCCTGTCGGACCGGATCGCCGTCTTCAACCAGGGCAAGGTATTGCAGGTCGGCTCGCCGAGGGATTTGTACGAGCGGCCGGCCAGCCGCTTCGTGGCCGATTTCATCGGCATCAACAACCTGATCGACGGTACCGTGCACACGGCCGACGCGGCGAGCGGCCAGCTCACGGTGGACACGGCGTTCGGCGAACTGGCGGCGCTGTGGGACGAACGCTTTCACGCCGGCGAGCGCTGCGTGCTGTGCGTGCGCCCGGAGAATGTCGCCATCAATGCGGCGGTCGATGGCCACAACCGCCTCGAGGGCAGCGTCGCTTTCGCCGCCTACCTGGGCAATGCGATTCGCTACGACGTCGAACTCGCGCCGGGCCAGACTTTCAAGGCCGATATCCGCGACCCTTGGCACCACCGGCAACTGCCGCAGGGTGAAGCGGTCGGCCTGAGCTTCCCGATCACCAGCACGGTGGTCATCGCCGGCGACAAGTGATGCGCCTGCGCCTGTCACCCGCCGCGCTGGGCTTCAGCCTGATCTGGACCTTCCTGATCGTCTTCGTCCTGTTCCCGCTGACGCGAATCTTCTACGACGCCTTCACCAACGAAGCCGGCGGCTTCACGCTGGGCAATTTCCTGGAGTTCTTCACCGACTCGTTCTACCTGCGCTCGTTCTGGAAATCGATGGCCCTGGGCGTGGCCACCGTCTTCATGACCTCGGTGATCGGGATCGCGGTGGCCTTCCTGATCGTGCGCTACGACTTTCCGTACCGCAACCTGTTTTCCTACCTGACGATGCTGCCGCTGATCCTGCCGCCGCTGGTCGGCGTCCTCGGCTTCGTCTTCATCCTCGGCCGTGCCGGCACCGTCAATGTGCTGCTGCGGGATTGGTTCGGGCTCGAGCACCCGGTCAATTTCATGTACGGCATGCAGGGCGTGCTGTTGGTCGAGACCGTGCACCTGTTTCCGCTGATGACGCTGTCCATCCTGGATGCCCTGGCCAAGGTCGATCCGTCGCTCGAGGAGGCCGCGCAAGGTATCGGCGCCAAGGGCTGGCGCCGCTTCTGGGATATCACGCTGCCGCTGACCACGCCGGGCTATATCTCCGGCGCGCTGCTGGTCTTCATCTGGACCTTCGCTGATTTTCTGACCCCGCTGGTGCTCGGCGTTCAGGATCTGCTGGCGGCGCAGGCCTACTTGAATATCGTGCAGTTCGTTGACCGGCGCATCTTCCGCATGGGCATCGTCATCTCGGCGCTGCTGGTGATCCTGGCGATCTTCTTCGTCATCGCCGCGCGCGAATATGTCGCCATCAAGGATTACAGCTCGCTGGCCTACTCGAAGGTCGAACGCCGCCAACTCGGCCCGGTGAAGCGCTGGGTGGCGGTCGGCTTCATGGCCGCGCTGATGCTGGTCTGCGTCATTCCGCAGCTCGGCGTGCTGCTGGCGGCGGTCGGGCGGGGCTGGGCGCTCACGCCCTTCCCGGAGCACTACACGCTGGAGTACTTCCGCCAGGTGAGCATCGAAACGCCGAAGTTCATCATCAATTCCTTCCTCTTCTGCGGCCTGGCCGTGCTGATGTGCCTGGTCATCGGCGTGCCGATGGCCTGGATCATGGCGCGCACCCATGCCCCGGGGCGCAATACGATGGACGCGCTGACGACGCTGATCCTGGCCATCCCCGGCACGGCGATCGGCATCGCCTATGTGCGCGCCTTCAATTTCCCGCTGCCGCTGATCGATATCCCGCTGACCGGCATGTGGATCATCCTGCCGCTGGTGCTGCTGGTGCGGCGCCTGCCCTATACCGTGCGCGGCAGCTACTCGTCGCTGCTTCTGGTGCATCAATCGATGGAGGAGGCGGCGGCCAATGTCGGCGCCTCCAAGCTGCGCACCTTCCGCGATATCACCGTGCCGCTGGTCTGGAAGGGCATCTTCGTCGGCGGCCTGTTCTCGTTCATCACCTCGATCCAGGAAGCCTCGGCGACGATCTTCCTGACGCTGGGCGGCTGGGAAATGATCCCCTTCGGCATCTTCACCTTCTATATCGCCGGCTCGCAAAGCCAGGCGGCGGCGCTCGGCGTGATCCTGATCGTGCTCTGCGCGGCGAGCCTGTATGCCGTGAACCGCATCGCCGGCACCCGTGTCGGCGGCCTGTTCGGTTAGGGCGCGAGGTCTATCGCCACATCTCGAACATGTCGAGACCGGGCCGACTCGCCCCGAGGCGTCGAAGGGCCACCCGTTGCGCAAGCGGCGCGCGGTTGATGGGGGTCAATCGCGATCGGCGCGGTGTGCCTATCGTGGCGATAACCCCGCGCCGCCGCAACGTGCAAATGCCCGCCGATCGCCAACGCCCCCCGCGCATCCGAAAGGATGTGACGTCGCTCGCCGTGGCGCCGAACTGGCGCGGCGAGGCGAACGCCGGCCTGTCGGACGTGGCGCTGCGAAGCCTTCTCGGCGACCCAGGCAGCGGCGCACTCAATATCGGCGTCGCCGCGGTCGATCGCCATGCCCAGGGGGCGCGCGCCGAGCGGACCGCGCTGCACTGGCTGGGTGCCGAAGGCGGCGAGCGGCGCATCAGCTACCGCGAGCTGGCGCGGGCGAGCAACCAGTTTGCCAACGCGCTCACCCAACTCGGCCTGCGTCGCGGCGATTGCCTCTTCGTGCTCGCGCCGCGGCTGCCCGAGCTGTATATCGCGGTGCTCGGCGGCTTGAAGGCCGGCTTGCTGGTATCGCCGCTGTTCTCGGCCTTCGGCCCCGAGCCGATCGCCACGCGGATGAAGCTCGGCGCCGGCCGCGCGCTGGTGACGACGGCGGCGCTGTACCAGCGCAAGGTGGCGCCGGTGCGCGCGCGGATCGCATCGCTCGAGCAGGTGATCCTGATCGACGAACATGATGGCGGCGGCCACGCCGAGCCGCTGCCCGCGGGCTGCTCGAGCCTGGACGCATTGCTGCGCGATGCCAGCGATGCCTTCAACGCCGTGCCGACGCGGCCCGATGAGCCGGCGCTGCTGCACTTCACCAGCGGCACCAGCGGCCGCCCCAAGGGCGCGATCCATGTTCACGAGGCCGCGCTGACGCACTACACCACCGGCCTGCTTGCGCTGGACTTGCACGACGACGATATCTTCTGGTGCACCGCCGACCCGGGCTGGGTCACCGGGATGTCCTACGGCATCATCGCGCCGCTGCTGCACGGCGTGACCCTGATCGTCGATGAAGCCGAGTTCGACCCCGAGCGCTGGTACCGCACGCTGCAAGACCAGCGCGTCAGCGTCTGGTACACCGCGCCGACGGCGATCCGCATGTTGATGAAGGCCGGCAGCGAACTGGCGCGGCGTTTTGGCTTCCCTGATTTGCGCTTTATCGCCAGCGTCGGCGAGCCGCTCAACCCCGAGGCGGTGTGGTGGGGCCTGGAGACGTTCGGCCAGGCCATCCACGACAACTGGTGGCAGACCGAAACCGGCGGCATCATGATCGCCAATACCCTGGCGCTCGATGTCAAACCCGGCTCGATGGGCAAACCGCTGCCCGGCGTCGAGGCCTGCATCGTCGAGCGCCTGGCCGATGGCGGCGTGAAAGCCATCGACGCCGCCGATGTCGAGGGCGAACTGGCGCTGCGCCGCGGCTGGCCGTCGATGTTTCGCGGCTATCTGAACGAAGACGAACGCTACCGAAAATGCTTCGTCGGCGATTGGTATCTGAGCGGCGACCTGGCCCGCCGCGACAGCGACGGCTACTACTGGTTCGTCGGCCGCGCCGACGATGTGATCAAGTCCGCCGGCCACCTGATCGGGCCCTTCGAGGTCGAGAGCGCCTTGATGGAGCACCCGGCGGTGGTCGAGGCCGGGGTGATCGGCAAGCCCGATGCGCTGCTCGGTGAAACGGTCAAGGCCTTCGTCACCCTCAGGCCCGGGTTCATCGAGAGCGAAGCCCTGCGGCGCGAATTGCTCGCCCATGCGCGCAAGCGCCTGGGCCCGGCCGTCGCGCCCAAGGAGATCGCCTTCACCGCGGTGCTGCCGCGCACGCGCAGCGGCAAGATCATGCGCCGGCTGCTGAAGGCGCGCGAGCTCGGCCTGCCCGAAGGCGATACCTCGACGCTGGAGGCGGGCGCATGACGCGAGCGGACCTGGCCGCGCAGGCGGCGATCGATGTCGGTGCCTGCGGGCGCGAGTTCTGCCTCGCCCGCGTGCGCGACATGCTGCGCATCCGCCGCCTCGAAGAGCGCTGCGCCCAGCTCTATGGCGAAGGCAAGATCCGCGGCTTCCTGCACCTGGCGATCGGCGAGGAGGCGGTGGCCGCCGGCGTCATGCCGAATCTGCACCCCGAAGACAATATCGTCGCCACCTACCGCGAGCATGGCCACGCCCTGCTGCGCGGCATCTCGATGAACGCGATCATGGCCGAGATGTTCGGCAAGCAGGAAGGCTGCTCGCGCGGGCGCGGCGGCTCGATGCACCTGTTCGACCGCGCGACGCGCTTCTTCGGCGGCAATGCCATCGTCGGCGGCGGCCTGCCGCTGGCGGTCGGGCTGGCCCTGGCCGACAAGCTGCTGCCGCGCCAGGACTGTGTCACTGCCTGCTTCTTCGGCGAAGGCGCCGTTGCCGAAGGGGCCTTCCACGAATCGCTGAACCTGGCCATGCTGTGGCGCCTGCCGGTGCTCTTCATCTGCGAGAACAACCTGTATGCGATGGGCACCGCGCTGGCGCGCAGCCAGTCGCAGATCGACCTGACGAAAAAGGCCGCCAGCTACGGCCTGCCGACCGGCCACATCAATGGCATGAACGTGCTCGCGGTGCACGACGCGGCGCGGCAGGCGGTGGACTTTGTGCGCGGACAGCAGGCGCCGTTTTTCCTCGAGCTGCACACCTACCGCTTTCGCGCCCACTCGATGTTCGATGCCGAGTCGTACCGCGACAAGGCCGAGGTCGAACGCTGGAAACAGCACGGGCCGATCCACACCCTGACCGACAAGTTGAAGGCCGCGGGCTTGATCGACGAAGCCGATTTCCAGCGCCTCGACCGCGAGGCCGAAGCCGAAGTCGATGCCGCGGTGGCCTTCGCCGAGGCCGGCAGCTGGGAGCCGGTGGAGCAGTTGTGCGCCGACGTGCTGACACCGGCGCCCGCATGAACGTGGCCCTTACCACCTACCGCGAAGCCCTGCGCGCCGCGCACCGCGAGGCGCTGCGGCGCGATGCGCGGGTCTTCGTGATGGGCGAAGACGTCGGCCGCTACGGCGGCAGCTACGCCGTCACCAAGGGCCTGCTCGAAGAATTCGGCGAGGCGCGCGTCCGCGATACGCCGCTGTCGGAGCTGGGTTTCGTCGGCGCCGGCATCGGCGCGGCGCTGGGCGGCATGCGGCCGATCGTCGAAATCATGACGGTCAATTTCAGCCTGCTCGCGCTGGACGGGATCGTCAATACCGCGGCCACGCTGCGCCATATGTCGGGCGGCCAGTTTTCGACTCCGCTGGTGATCCGCATGGCCAGCGGCGCCGGGCGGCAGCTCGCCGCGCAGCATTCGCACAGCCTGGAAGTCTGGTACGCGCATGTGCCGGGCCTGAAGGTGCTCGCGCCGGCCACGCTCGAAGATGCACGCGGCATGTTGTGGCCGGCCTTGTGCGACCCGGATCCGGTGCTGATCTTCGAGCATGCGCAGCTCTACAACCTGGAAGGCGAGCTGGCCGAGCCGGCGCCGGCGGTGGATATCGAGCACGCCGCGCTGCGGCGCGAGGGCAGCGCGCTGACCATCGTCACCTACGGCGGCAGCCTGCCGCGCGCGCTGGCCGCGGCAGACACGCTGGCGCAAGACGGCATCGACGCCGACGTCATCGACCTGCGCGTACTGCGCCCGCTCGATATGGCCTGCGTGCTGGCTTCGGTGCGCAAGACCCACCGCGTGCTGGTCGTCGATGAAGGCTGGCGCACTTGCAGCCTGGCCGCCGAGGTGCTGGCGCGCGTCGGCGAGGAGGCCTTCTTCGACCTCGATGCGCCGCTGGCGCGGGTGTGCAGCGAAGAGGTGCCGATCCCCTATGCCAAGCACCTCGAGGATGCGGCGCTGCCGCTGCCGCCGAAGATCGTCGCGGCGGCGCGCGCCCTGGTGGCGGGGCGATGATCGAATTTCGCCTGCCCGCGCTGGGCTCCGATATGGATGCGGGCAAGCTCGTCGAGTGGCGCGTGCAGCCGGGCGACGCGGTCAAGAAGGGCCAGGTGGTGGCGGTGGTCGATACCGCCAAGGCGGCGATCGATGTCGAGTGCTGGCACGACGGCGTCGTGCATGCGCTGCTGACGCCGATCGGCGCGACGATCCCCGTCGGCACGCCGATGGCCGTGCTGCGCGCGCCCGGCGAGAGCGCGGCAGAGGTCGAGCGGCAGCTCGGGGCGATGAAGGCCGCGGTGTTGGCGCCGGCCGCCGAGCCGCAATCAGCAGCGCTCGTTGCCGCGACGGGGCCGGCAGTGACCACGCCGGCCGCCGCCGCGCGCCAGCGCATCTCACCGGCCGCGCGCCGGCGTGCGCGGGAACTCGGCGTCGATCTGGCGGCGGTCGTCGGCGGCGCCGCCGACGGCATGATTACGCTGGCCGATATCGATGCCGCGGCCGCGGCGGCCAGCGCCGCGCCGCCGGCCACGCCGCCGGCCACGCCGCTCACCCGCGCGCAGCAGATGCGCCAGGTGATCGCCGCCGCGATGGCCCGCTCCAAGCGCGAGATTCCGCACTACTACCTGGCCGAAGAGATCGCCTTCGAGCGCGCCGCGGCCTGGTTGGCCGAGCGCAACCGCGATCTGCCGGTGACGCAGCGCCTGCTGCCCGCGGCGCTGTTGCTCAAGGCCGTGGCGCTGGCCTTGCAGCGCTATCCCGAGTTCAACGGCTTCTGGCGCGACGGCGCGTTTGTCGCCGCCAGTGGCATTCACCTGGGCGTGGCGATCGCGCTGCGCGAGGGCGGCCTGGTCGCGCCGGCGATCCACGGCGTCGAGGGCATGGATATCGCCACGCTGACGCGCGGATTGCTCGACCTGGTCAAGCGCACCCGCGCCGGCGCGCTGCGCAGCTCGGAGCTGACCGACGCCGGCATCACCGTCACCAACCTCGGCGACCAGGGCGTGGCCTGCGTCTTCGGCGTGATCTACCCGCCGCAGGTGGCGCTGCTGGGCTTTGGCCGCATCGCGCTGCGGCCCTGGGCCGGCGACGATGGCGTGGTGCGCGCGGCGCCTGCGCTGACCGCCAGCCTGGCGGCCGACCACCGCAGCAGCGACGGCCACCGCGGCGCGCTGCTGCTGTGCGAAATCCGCGAACGCCTGCAGGATCCCGCGGCGCTCGATGCGCCGGCATCGAAGGAGGCCCACCGATGAACCGCGACGCCATCCAGGCCCGGCTGCTGCAGGCCCTGGCCGAGATCGCGCCCGAAGTCGATGGGCAGACCATCGAGCCGGCGCGAGCGCTGCGCCAGCAGGTCGATCTCGACTCGGCCGATTGGCTGAATTTTCTGGTCGCGGTGCACGAGCAGCTCGGCATCGATATCCCCGACGCCGAGGCCGCCAGGCTCTCGACGCTGGACAAGCTCGTCGCCTACTGCGCCGAGCGTCTGGGAGCTTGAACGATGCAGCGCCTGGAACTTCGCATCGGCGCTCCCGGCCTGCCCGACCTGACCGGCTCGTTGACCCTGCCGCCCGACGCGCGCGGCATCGTGGTCTTCGTGCACGGCAGCGGCAGCAGCCGCCTCTCGCCGCGCAACCGGCAGGTGGCCGCGGCGCTGAACGAGTTGCGTCTGGCGACCCTGCTGTTCGACCTGCTGACCGAGGCCGAAGCCGACGAGCGCCGCAATGTCTTCGATATCGCCTTGCTCGCCCGCCGCGTCGCCGCGGCGCTGGCCTGGCTGCGCCAGCGCGACGACACCCGGGGCTTGCCGCTGGGCCTGTTCGGCGCCAGCACCGGCGCCGCGGCGGCCCTGTGCGCGGCGGCCGCCGCCCCCGGGCACGTCGCGGCCGTGGTCTCGCGCGGTGGCCGGCCCGACCTCGCGGGCGACGCGCTCGAGCGCGTTCAGGCCGCCACGCTGTTGATCGTCGGCGGCCATGACCTCGAGGTGCTCGCGCTCAACCGCTACGCGCTGGCGCGCCTGCAATGCGTCAAGCGCCTGGAGGTGGTGCCGGGCGCGACGCATTTGTTCGAGGAACCGGGTACGCTGGGCCGTGTGGCGCAGCTCGCCGCCGCCTGGTTCGTGCAGCATCTGGTGCCGGAGGGACCGCCATGAACAAAACCTTTGCCGACCGCGCCGAAGCCGGCCGCGCGCTGGCGCAGCGGCTGGTCGAAATACCGCTGCCGCGCCCGCTGGTGGTGCTGGCCTTGCCGCGCGGCGGCGTGCCGATCGGTGCCGAAGTCGCGCGCGCACTGCATGCGCCGCTGGATCTGCTGCTGGTGCGCAAGATCGGCGCACCGTGGCAGCGCGAGCTGGCGGTGGCCGCGGTCGTCGATGGCCAGCCGCCCGATATCGTGCTCGACGACGAAACGATGGCGCTGACCGGCGTCGATGCGGCCTATATCCAGGCCGAGGCGAAGAAGGCAATGCAGGAAATCGAGCGCCGGCGGCAGGTCTATCTGCACGACCGCGCGCCGGTCGGTGTCGAAGGCGCGACGGCCATCGTCGTCGATGACGGCATCGCCACCGGCACCACGGTGCGCGCGGCGCTGAAGGCCCTGCGCCGGCGAAACCCCGCGCGCCTGGTGCTGGCCGTGCCGGTGGCGCCGAGCGATACCCTGGCCGTGCTGCGCGGCGAAGTCGATGAGATCGTCTGCCTGGTCGAACCCTTCCCGTTCCACGCCATCGGCCTGCACTACCGCGACTTTCACCAGGTCGGCGACGACGAGGTGTTGGCGGCGCTGGCTGCGGCGGGCGAACCGTGAAGCCTGCCGACAGGGTTGCGGCGGCGGGCAGGGTGGTGCGAAGCGGGCGCCGCCCTCAGCCCGACGATCCCTCGCTATGCTTTGAACTTCTCGTCTCCAGGCCAGCCACATGATCCGCACCACCGTGCCAGCGCAGAGGGCGCCGCGTGAACCGCGGCCGCTGGCCGAGTTGCCGGCGGCGCTGGCCGCGGGCTTCCACACGGTGTTGACCGACATCGACGACACGCTGACCACCGAGGGCCGCCTCACCGCGCCGGCCTATGCCGCGCTGGACGCGCTGCACCGTGCCGGGCTCAGGGTGATCCCGGTCACCGGTCGGCCGGCAGGTTGGTGCGACCACATCGCGCGCATGTGGCCGGTCGATGGCGTGATCGGCGAGAACGGCGCCTTCTACATGTGGCACGACGCCGCGGCCGCGCGCCTGCGCGTGCGCCATCTGTTTGACGCCGCGCAGCGCCAGGCCTTTGCCGAACGCCTGGCCGCCGTGCGCGAGCGCGTGCTGCGCGAGGTGCCGGGCTGCGCGCTGGCCTCGGACCAGTTTTGCCGCCTCTATGACCTGGCCATCGACTTCTGCGAAGACGTGCCCGCGCTGCCCGACGCCGACGTCGATCGCATCGTGGCCCTGATGCAGGCTGCCGGCATGACGGCCAAGCTCAGCTCGATCCATGTCAACGGCTGGTTCGGCAGCTGGAACAAGCTGGATACGGCGCGCCTGATGCTGGCCGAGCGCCATGGCATCGACCTGGACGCCGAGCGCGAGCGCATCGTCTTCGCCGGCGACTCGCCCAACGACGAGCCGATGTTCGATTTCTTTCCCCATGCCGTCGGCGTGGCCAACGTTCTGGATCAGCGCCATCGACTGCACGCGCTGCCGGCCTGGATCACGCCGTCGCGCGCCGGGGCCGGTTTCGTGGAGTTGGCCGCCGCGCTGTTGGCTGCACGCGGCTGAAGGAAGGCCTCGATACGGCCCAGCTCATCGTCGAGCGCGCGCCGCAACGCTGTGTCGCGCGGGGCCTGGCCACAAACATAGCCCAGCGCGGCGTCGAGCACGCCGTTGCGCCACGCCAGATTGCCCCAGCCGATCACGCGGTCGCGCCACAGCAGCGGCAGGGCGTAATAGCCGAGCTTGCGTTTTCCCGCGGGTGTGTAAGCCTCGAAGCGGTAGGCCCAGCCCCACAGCGCCTCGAAGCGGCGACGATCCCAAACCAGGGGGTCGAAGGGGGCGAGCAGGCGCACGGCGTCGGGGGCTGCGTGGCGGGTGGACGCGGGGTTTTCGCCCGCCGGCCAGTACCAGGCCAGGCCTTCGACCGCGGTACTCGGCAAGCGCCGTTTTGCGCGGGCCAGCGCGGCGGGGCGCGCATCGCGCCACTGCGGCGCCGCAGCGCCCAGATGCGCGACCAGTTGGCCGAGCGAAGGCGCTGGCAGCGGCCCGTACTGGGCCACGATCGCATCGACCATCGTATCCATCGCCGCGGCCGCATCGGGCGCCGCCTCATGCGCTTCGCGCGCGGCATAGCAGCGAATGCCGCTCTCGCGCCGGGCCACGCGCAGCAGGCCGCGGTAATGCATGCCGTCGAGCAGTTCGGTCGAGGCCTTGGACGAGCCGCCGAACCCGTTGCGTGTCTTGCCATGCTGGAACTGTGCATCGACCTCGCGCGGATGGACCACGCCGCGCTCGCGCACGAAATCCAGCACCTGGTGCGCCTCGGCCCAGCGCGACTTCGGCCACACCGTAGGCGGCGTGCGCGGGTGCATCAGGCGGTGCAGCGCCTGCGGCACAAAACCGTAGTTGACGAAAAAATCTTCCTCGATCGGCAACTGTGCGTAGCGGCGTTCGAGGTCGCCGGCGCGGTAGCCGGCGACGCGGTGGCGCAGCGTCAGATCCTGCGCCCGCGCCGGAGCACGGATCGGGTCGGCCTGCACGAAGCCGAGCCTGGTGATCGCTCGCGGCAGCGTGGTCGGCGTGAACAGCGTGCGCGCCACGGCGTGGCGGCGCAGGGCGTCGAGGGTGATCTGCGGCATGATGTCAACCAGGCAAGGCCGCGAGTTGCCGATCATGCCGGCGCGCGAGCAGCCGTTGCGCCGCCATCGCACCGATCCACGCCAAGGCCATGTCCTTCTGCGTATCCCAGGGGTCGCCCTGGGTGCCGAGGAATTCGTCGGCGCCCGACCCGAGCGCGACAGCGGCGCCCCACTCGATGAGTTCGTAGAGCGCGCTGATCGCCAGGCAGATCGCGGTGACGATCATGAACAGCCAGCCGCCGCCCTCGAGCCGGGTGCGGCGCAGCAGCAGCTCGCGCGCGGCGATGGCCGGCACGAAGCCCTGCATGAAATGGCCGACGCCGTCATACGGGTTGCGCGCCAGGCCGAAAGCCTCGCGCAGCCAGTCGCCCAGCGGTACGCGCGCATAGCTGTAGTGCCCGCCGAGCATCAGCACCAGCGCGTGGATGAAGATCAGCGCGTAGAGCAGCGGCGTCAGCGGAAAGCGGCGCTGCGTGGCCCACAGGATCGGCAGCACGATAAAGACCGGCGCGACTTCCATGATCCAGGTGGCCAGCTCATAGGGCCGCCAGGCGGAAAGCGCCAGCAGCGCGATCAGCGCGGCGCTGTAGAGGGCGAGCCTGAAATTCACGGGGCCGCCGCTCGCGTCATTTGCCGCGCAGCGCACGAAGCGCCTGCAACTGCTCATGCACGTCGAAGCTCATCATCGCCAGGAAGGCCAGCAGCACCAGGTAGTACAGGCCGTACTCCCATTTGTGGCGCGCGCTGACGGCGTAGTAGGTCTGCGCCTCGGCGCTGTCGCCGCGGTATTTGATCGCCTTCCAGACCTGCGGCGCGGCCAGCACGGCCACCAGGATCAGCATCGGGCTCGGCCGCCACCAGAACAGCGCGGCCAGCACCGGCACGCCGAGCAGCCAGATGCGCGGGCTGAGCACCGCGGTGATGCGCCCGCCATCGAAGGGCGAGAGCGGAATCAGGTTGAACAGGTTCAGAAAGAAGCCCGAGTAGGCCACCGCCAGCAGCCACGGCGCGTCGTAGGCCTTGGCCATGAAGTAACAGGCGATCGCGCCGACCGTGCCCAGCAACGGCCCGCCCAGGCCGACGAAGGCCTCGGTCTCGGCATCGTGCGGCAGATCCTTCAACTCGATCCAGGCGCCGACGAAGGGGATGAAGGTCGGCGCGCCGACATTCAGGCCGCGCTGCCTGGCCGCGATGTAGTGGCCCATCTCATGCACGAACAGCAGCGCGACGAAGCCCACTGCGTAGCGCCAGCCGAAGACCCAGGCATAGACCAGCACCGAAAGCAGCATCGTGCCGCCGCTGGTGAACAGCTTGCCGAGCTTGGCGCCCGACAGCAGCAGGAGCAGGAGTTTGGTCATGGACTCAATCGCACGCGCCCGGTTTCTCGGCCCAGCCCAGGACTTCGATGGCCGGCGCGCCAGGGGGTTGGGGTCAAGGCACTCTCCCGAACTTGCGAGCTTGGTTTGGCGGCCCCATTGTCACCGCGACGGCGTGGTGAAATCGCCGCGATGCAGGCGCAGGCATTGATTCGCAAATGGGGGCCGGGTGGCCCGGCCTTCGAGCTGAACGAGCGGGCCGGCGCGCAGGCGCATTTCATCGACCTGTGCCGCGTGCTCGGCGTGCCCGAGCCCGACGACCCCGCACGCTATTGCTTCGAGCGTGGCGTCACCAAGACCGGCAGCGCCGCCGGGCGCACGGACGGCTGGGCCGATGTCTGGCGCCAGGGCTGCTTCGCCTGGGAATACAAGGCCCCGGGCAAGAGCCTGGAAGTCGCATTGCGCCAGCTCATGCAGTACGCGCTGCCGCTGGACAGCCCACCGCTGCTGGTCGTCAGCGACCGCCTGCGCATCGAGATCCACACCCACTTCACCGGCACGCCGAGCGAAACGCATATCTTCGCGCTCGAAGAAATCTCGCGGCCCGAAGTGCAGCAGCGCCTGCGTGCGCTGTGGCAAGACCCCGAGTCGTTCAAGCCCAAGCGCAGCAACCGCGACATCACCGAGGACGCCGCACGCACTTTCGCCGGCACGGCAGAACGGCTGCGCGCGGCCGGCATCGCGCCCGAGCAGGTCAGCCACTTCCTGACCCAATGCGTCTTCAGCTTCTTCGCCGAAGATGTCGGCCTGCTGCCGGCGCGATTGTTCGAGCGCCTGGTCGGTGTGCAGCTCGCGCCCGGCGCGCTGCGCGCGCAACTCGGCAAATTGTTCGAGACCATGCGCGAAGGCGGCCTCTTCGGCGTCGAGGCGGTGCCCTGGTTCAACGGCGGCCTGTTCGCCAAGATCGACGTGCCGCCACTGGCCGCGGCCGACCTGGCGGCGCTGAAGGCCGCCAGCGCGCTGAACTGGAGCGCCATCGACGCCACCATCTTCGGCACCCTGTTCGAGCGCGGCCTGGACCCCGCCAAGCGCAGCCAGCTCGGCGCGCAATTCACCGACGCGGCGACCATCCTGCGCCTGGTCGAGCCGGTGGTGCAGCGCCCGCTGTTGGCCGAATGGCAAGACCACAAGCTGCGCATCGAGAAGGCCCTGGCAAAAAGCAAGCGCCACAACGACAAGGCCTACCGCGACGCACAGGCGGCGTTCGTCGGCTTCCTCGAACGGCTGCGCGCCTACCGCGTGCTCGACCCGGCCTGTGGCAGCGGCAATTTCCTCTACCTGGCGCTGAAGTGCCTGAAGGATATCGAGCACCAGGTCAATCTCGAAGCCGAGGCGATGGGCCTCGAGCGCCAGCACGACGTCACCGGCCCGCACAACGTGCTCGGCATCGAGCTGAACGAATACGCCGCCGAGCTGGCGCGCGTGACGGTGTGGATCGGCGAGCTGCAATGGCGCATCCAGCACGGCTACGGTTTCAAGACCCAGCCGGTGCTGGAGCCGCTGGACCATATTGAATGCCGGGACGCCGTGCTCGGCGCCGATGGCCGCGAGGCGCTGTGGCCGGTGGCCGATGCGGTGGTTGGCAACCCGCCGTTCGTCGGCGACAAGAAGATGCGCGGCGAGCTTGGCGACGAATACACCGAAGCGCTGCGTGCGGCCTACAAGGGGCGCGTGCCGGGCGGCGCGGACTTGGTTTGCTACTGGTTCGAACGGGCGCGGGCGCAGATTGAGGCGGGGCAGTTGCGGCGGGCGGGGCTGGTGGCGACGAATTCGATTCGCCAGGGCGCGAGCCGCGAAGTGCTGCAACGAGTCCTCGATACGACGCGCATCTTTGAAGCCTGGCCTGATGAGCCCTGGGTCAACGACGGTGCGGCGGTGCGCGTCTCGCTGGTGGCGTTCGGGCACAGCGAGCAACGCACGCGACTGGCGGACCACGATGTGGCAACGATCTATGCCGACCTGAAGGCGCCGAGCGAAAACGGTGAACTCGACCTGACCGCGGCCCGCGCGCTGCCCGAGAACGCGGGTGCCTCGTATTTCGGCTATTGCCTCGCCGGGCCGTTCACGATCGATGCGACCACCGCGCGCGCGTGGCTGCGGCAACCGAATCCGCATGGGCGCTCGAACGCGGAAGTGGTGGCGCCGATCTGGAATGGCGCCGATATCACGCGGCGGTCTGCCGACCGATGGGCGGTTGACTTTGGTGTCGAGTTGGAAGCGGCAGACGCTGCGCTGTTTGCAGCACCGTTCGCGCATGTGGAGCAGGCAGTCAAGCCGAAGCGCGAAGGCAACCGCGAGGCCAATCGCGCAGCGCGCTGGTGGCGGCATGGTCGGCCGCGCCCGGAGTTGCGTCGAGCAGGCGCGGGGCTCGCCCGCTGGATCGTCACATCGGAGACTGCCAAGCATCGCTACTTTGTTTGGCTGCCGAAGGGCATCACGCCAGAACACAAGCTCGTTGTATTCCCGCGCGCGGACGACGCGACGTTTGGGTTGCTGTCGTCGCGGTTGCACATGCTGTGGGCCGTCGCGACAGGCGGGCGCTTGGGTGTTGGCAACGATCCGGTGTACTCAACGGGCAAGTGCTTCTTGCCCTTCCCCTTCCCCGCCCACCTCACCCCCGCCGACACCGCGCACCAGCGCACCGAGACGCTCGAAGACGGCGCACTGATCCCGGCCGACCTGCCGCCGCCGATTCGAGAGCACGCCGCGCAAGTCGCCCGCGCCGCCAAGCGCCTGACCGATCTGCGCGATGTCTGGCTGAATCCGCCCGAGTGGAGCCAGCGTGTGCCCGAAGTCGTGCCGCTGGGCATGGACCATTCGCCCTACCCGGAGCGCATCGTCGCCAAAGCCGGCTTCGAAAAGGAACTCGCCAAGCGCACGCTGACCAATCTCTACAACCAGCGCCCGGCCTGGCTGGCGCAGGCGCATGAGGCGCTCGACGCGGCGGTGGCCGCCGCCTATGGCTGGGCCGATTGGTCGAGTGCGATGCCCGACGACGAAATCCTGCGCCGCCTGCTGGCGCTCAACCTCGAACGAGCTGCTGCGGCATGAACGCGACCGCCTGGGAAGGGGTATTCGGTCTTGCGCTGCTGGCAGCGATCTATGTCGGGTTGCGGCGGCGCTGGCGTGGCCCTGGCCCCCAATATCGAGCGGCGGGAGAGCCCGAAGCGCCGGCCGATCGCCTCGTGCCCTGGGATGCGGTGCCGCCCGAGCTGCGCGCGCGCATCGGCCCTGCGCTGCCGGCCGGGCACGGCGTCTGGGCCTGCCTGCGCAAGAACGGGCGCAAGGGCGCGCATACCGAGTGGTGGTGGATCGACGAGCGCGGCGAGATGCTGGAGGCGTTCTGGTTCGAGTGACGGTTCGCGTGCAGCACAACAGTGCTACAGTGGCGTCATCCGCGAACTTTGCGACGGGGAGCCGCCATGTCCACCACCACGATCCGCCTGCCCGAGGAGCTGAAAGAACTCGTCGCCTCGGTCGCGTTCGCCGAGGGCGTTTCGTCGCACGCTTTCATCGTGCAGGCCGTCGCCGAGAAGGCGGGGCAGGCCAAGGCGCGCAACGAGTTTTATGCGCTGGCGCGTGAGCGCAGTGCCGAGATCGCGCGCACCGGTAAGACCGTGTCGCTGGCGGAGATGCGCAAATACGCGCTCGATGTCGCGACCGGCCGGCCGGCCAAGCGGCCCAAGGCGCGCAAGCTGGCTCGTTGAGGCGTGACACGATGTCGCGTGTTGAGTTTTCCGAAGGCTTGGCCGTCGATTTCGACCGCATCGCCAAGCACCTGAGGACTCATGGCGTAGCCGACATCGCGGCGCGCATCGCCGAGATCGCCGATGCATGTGCGGTCCTTGCAAACCACCCGATGATCGGTCGGCGTGTCGATGGCAGCACGCGCGAACTCGTCATCGGCAAGGGCGCGCGGGGCTATGTCGCCCTCTACGAGTACCTTGCCGAGCACGACCGAGTCAACGTGCTCGCCGTGCGCTCGCAAAAGGAAGCCGGCGTCGCACACGAGTCACTGGGGCTGTGAAGGCGACAATGGCGGCCCCTTGAATATTTGCCCTATCGCCATGAAGCCGATCGGCACCCCCCACGCCACGCGCGTCATGCTGCTGGGCAGCGGCGAGCTGGGCAAGGAAGTCCTGGCAAGAAAAAAGGGGCGAGCCCGGCGGGCTCGCCCCTCTTCAAGTGCTGAGAACCTTGTTGATTTCAGCTGCGACGGCGACGGGCCGCTGCCAAGCCGAGCAGGGCGATGCTGGCCAGCAGAACCGTCGAGGGCTCGGGGACCGAACCACCGCCGCCGCCCAGGACGCCGCCCTTGGCGAGGAAGCTCGACCAGACGCCGCTGCCGAGCGCGGCAAATTCGCGTCCGGAATCAACCAGGGATACGAAGCCCAGGGCGCCGAAATAGTCCATGTCATACGCTTGGTGGCCCCAGCAGCCGAGCGCGCCTGGCTGCGTAAATCCCTTGGACAGCGCGCTGGGCAGGAAGACTTCGGTATCGAAGCAGCTCGGCCCGCCGAGACCGCCGGCACCGATGTCATACCCAGCCAGTTCCGACTGCGGCGCGTCGAAACCCAGCATGGCGGCCAGGCCCCCCGTGTAGTCCTGAACCGCGACGCTGCCGCCGGCGGCCACGAAGGCGGCAATTGCGGCCTGGTCAGCGGCTGACACAGGGCGCTCGGAGCAGCAGCCACCCGGGCTTTGCACATATACGGCGCTATAGACGCCAAAGAGGGCGCCGGGCAGCGTGGTTGACGCCACCGTATCGCCGGGCAAGCCCGGAATGCCGCTGATCGAGCCGAGCACGAATACCGGCAGGGCCGCGTTGTACGAGTCCGACTTGAGGAACGAGAACAACTGCGTGGCGTAGGTCGAGTCGTGGTGCAGGCTGACCGCGTCCGACCCTTCCAGAACCACGGTTCCGGCCATGGCGGTTCCCGAGCACACGGCGAACGTGGCCACCAGGAATTTCAACAGTTTACGAAGCATGATTTCCCCCATATACGAAGCTGCGACTGCCTGTTGGTCGCGATCAATCAGGCACATGGAGGCTTAAGCAAAATCTCGGCCACGTTACAGAAAGTTTTGTGAATCAAGGACTTGGCGCATTGCCGGGAGCCTGCACGAGCCGATGTGTCAAATTGTTCGACAGGCTGGTTCCTAGCGCCCGACTGCGGCCCGCAGCGCTTGGGCCTTGTCAGTCCTTTCCCACGTGAACTCCGGCTCTTCGCGCCCGAAGTGGCCGTAGGCGGCGGTCTTTTCGTAGATCGGGCGCAGCAGGTCGAGCATCTGGATGATGCCCTTGGGTCGCAGGTCGAAGTGTTCGGCAACCAGGGCCGACAGCTGGTCGTCGCTGATCACGCCGGTGCCTTCGGTATAGACCGTGATATTCATGGGCCGCGCCACGCCGATGGCATAGGCGACCTGGATCTGGCATTGCCGGGCCAGGCCGGCGGCGACGATATTCTTGGCCACGTAGCGCGCGGCGTAGGCGGCCGAGCGATCGACCTTGCTCGGATCCTTGCCCGAGAACGCGCCGCCGCCGTGCGGGCAGGCGCCGCCGTAGGTGTCAACGATGATCTTGCGGCCGGTGAGGCCGCAATCGCCCTGCGGGCCGCCGACGACGAAGCGGCCGGTCGGGTTGATCAGGTATTTGGTGTCCTTGGTCAGCCAGGCCTTGGGCAGCACCGGCTTGATGATGTCTTCGCGCACCGCCTCGTAGAAGGCGTCGGTCATCTTGTGGCCCAGGCTGTACTCGGGCGCGTGCTGGGTGCTCAGCACCACGGTGTCGATGCTGTGCGGCTTGCC
>CADEDE010000037.1 GCA_902825995.1 uncultured Burkholderiales bacterium | reverse complement strand
CCCGTGGCGGTGCGGAGCATAGCAGGATGAGTCATACTAAGTTAGCGCTTATGCCTCCGAGGGGAGCTCAGGCCGCTTGGGAGCGGCCCGGCGTGGCCTGAGGTCGCGCGTGGAGCGATCGCGCCGGGCCTGGTTGTTCGGCGCCGGCATGGGCTGCTTGAGCGGCTGTGCGGTATTTGCCGAGCCGCCGCAAAGCGCGGCGCTGGCCGCAGCGCCGCCGGCCGGATTGCCGTTACGCACCGAGCTGCGCGCGGTGCCGTTCTTTCCGCAAACGCCCTACCACTGCGGCCCGGCGGCGCTGGCCACGGTGCTGGTGCATGCCGGACTTGCAGCCACGCCGGAGCAGTTGGCTGATGCGGTATTCCTGCCCACGCGCGCAGGGGCGCTGCAAGCCGAGATGCTCGCCGCCGCCCGCCGCTTCGGCGCGTTGGCGGTGCCGCTGCCGCCACAGCTCTCGGCCTTGTTCGTCGAAGTGGCTGCCGGGCATGCGGTGCTGCTGCTGCAAAACCTCGGCCTGGCCATCGCGCCGCGCTGGCACTATGCGGTGCTCGTCGGCTACGACCTGGCCGCGCGCGAATTGGTCTTGCGCAGCGGCACGACCGAGCGCGAGCGGATGGGCTTTGCGCTGTTCGAGCGCACCTGGGCGCGCGCGGCGCACTGGGCCTTCGTGGCGCTGCCGCCGGGGCAGCTGCCGGTGACGGCCGGCGAAGTCGACGCTGTGCAGGCGGCCATCGCCTTCGAGCGTGTGGCAGCGGCGGCGCAGGCCCTGCGCGCGTACGACGGCCTCGTGGCGCGCTGGCCCGGCAATGCGCTGGCCGGCCTGGGCCAAGGCAATGCGCGGGCCACTGTCGGCGACCTCGGCGGCGCTGCATCAGCCTTCGAACGCGTGGCCACCCAACACGACCATGCCGCCGCGTGGCACAACCTCGGCGCGGTGCTCCTGCGGCAAGGCCGGCGGGCACAGGCGCAAACCGCCGCTGCGCGCGCCGTGGCCCGAGCGTCAGCGGCCGAGCCGCAGTGGCTGCAGGCCAGCCACGCGCTGCTGGCGCTGACGCAAGCCGACAGACCTTAAATGAAAGACTCGTCGCTGCGCAGATAACGCCACTGCCCGACGGGCAGCTTGCCGAGCACGACGCTGCCGATGCGCACGCGCTTCAGGCCGAGCACTTCCAGACCGACGAGCTCGCACATGCGGCGAATCTGGCGCTTCTTGCCTTCGCGCAGCACGAAGCGCAACTGGTCCTCGTTGGCCCAGCTGACCTTGGCCGGCTTGAGCGGCTGCTCGTCGAGCGCGAGGCCATGTTCGAGCAGAGCCAGCTCGCGCTCGGAGAGCGGCCCCGGCTGCGTGCGCTGCACGCGTACCAGATATTCCTTCTCGATGCGTGAGTCTTCCCCGATCAGGGCCTTGGCGATGCGCCCGTCCTGCGTCAGCACCAAGAGGCCGACCGAATCGATATCCAGCCGCCCGGCGGGCGCGAGATGGCGTAAATGGCCGCCGTGAAAGGCGATGCCGCGATCCTCGGCCCAACGCGTTTCGGCTTTGACCAGCAGCACCGCCGGCTGGTGGCCGTCTTCGGCCTGGCCGCTGACATAGCCGATCGGCTTATTGAGCAGAATCGTCACGCGCTGCGCCTGCTCGGTGCGCGCGCGTTGGTCGATATCGATGCGCGCCTCCGGGCCGATGCGCTGGCCGAGCACGGCCAGCCTGCCATCGACACGGACCCAACCCGCGGCGATCCAGTCGTCGGCTTCGCGGCGCGACGCGAGGCCCATCGCGGTCATGCGCTTGGACAGGCGCTCGCCTTCGGCGGCGGCGGCACTGGGCGCTGCGTTTGCCGCGGGCCGCAACGGCGCATCGCGGCGCGCGGGTGGCTTGGAACGCAGGGGCGGCGCATCGCGGGGCCGCGGTGGCGCCGGGCGCGATGGCGGCGACTGCGATGGCGGTCCGTCGCGGCGCGTAGGCGCCGCGCGTTGCGGCGGCGCAGCGCGCTGGCGCTCGCCGGGCGCGCGTTCATCGCGCCGCGACGCGCGCTCGGCCTGGGCCTGCGCCAGCGTCACCTGCTTGCGCGGTGCGGCCACGCCGCGCAACGGCGCGCGGCGCGGCTCCTGCCCGCGCGCCGGCTTGGCGGCAGGGTCTTTTTTCAGCTTGAGGGTGGTCATCTTCAGTACCCTGCGAGAACGCCGAACAGTTCGGCGACCGCGTCACGGTAGGCCTCGTGACCGACGGCATTGGTATTGTGGTGGGTGCCGCCATCGACGAGCAGGAAGCGTTTGGGTGCGTGGGCGCGCTCATAGAGGGCGCGGCCGAGCGTGGGCTGGATCAGGCGGTCTTGGCTGCCATGCACCACCAGCAGCGGGGCTTTCACGCGCTCGATCTGCGCGCCGGCGTCGAAGCGCTGCGTGATCAGCGGCGCCACCGGCAGCCAGCCCCATTGCATGGTCTTCAAGACTGCCGGGATCGACGTGAAGCTGCCTTCGACGATCAGGCCCGCGACGTCATTCACTTCGCTGGCCAGGCGCACCGCGATCGCACCGCCGAGCGAATGGCCAAAAACGTAGCGCTTGGCTTGCGGGTGCTTCGCGGCCAGCCATTGCCAGGCCGCGACCGCGTCTTCATGCACCAGCGCTTCCGACGGCAGCGTTGGCGTGCTCTGGCCGAAACCACGGTAATCGATACCCAGCACCGCGAAGCCCAGTTCGTGCATGCGGCGCATGCGGTGCGCGCTCGAGCGCACATCCCAGCGCGCGCCGTGCAGGTACAGCAGCACGGGGGCGTTGGCGCGCGGCTGCGCCAGCCACAGGCCGTGCAGCTTGACTGGCGCGGCGTCAGCTGGGGCCTCTAGTGGCGTGAATTCGATCCAGACATCGCTCATGCCTTCGGCTGCGGCCGCGCCGCCGGCCCCACTGCGGTCGCTGGGCTGGAAGATCCATTCGCGCTGGCGTTCGTCGAGCGTGGTGCAACCGCTCGAGGCGAGCGCGAACGAGGCCAGGACTGCCAGCGCGAGGCGGATCGGGTGCCGGGTGAGGAAGGCGGGTCTCATCGGAGGGATGCTGACACAGGCGGAGCGTCTGGGTGGCTGAGGGGGCGAGAACCGATGGGCTGGGCTGCGGGCGCTGCCGCCGATCAAGGACAACGCGCGAAGTGCCAACAGGCGTTGACATTATGTTCAACGACGCCAGCGATCTGGTCAGGATGTCGGCTTTTCATTGGCTGCGAGGCCCGGAACAATCATTTCATTCTGATTCGGGAGACAAACCATGGTTGATTACATCGGCGTTGCCGAGATCCAGCGCCTGGTCCATTCGCAGGGCGTGGCCCGCTTCATCGAACGCCTGGCCGGCGAGATCGAGGCCGACTATGCGCGCTGGGCCGAGTTCGAGAAATCGGTCCGCGTGGCCAGCCATTCCGAGCGCGGCGTGATCGAGCTGATGCCCACCAGCGATGGCCGTTTCTACTCCTTCAAGTACGTCAACGGCCACCCGAAGAACACGGCCGCCGGCTTGTTGACGGTGACCGCCTTCGGCGTGCTGGCCGATGTGAAGACCGGCTATCCGCTGCTGCTGTCGGAATTGACCGTGACCACCGCCCTGCGTACCGCGGCGATATCGGCCCTGGCCGCCAGGTATTTGGCGCGGCCCGGCAGCCGCGCGATGGCGCTGATCGGCAACGGCGCGCAAAGCGAGTTCCAGGCGATTGGATTTCACAAGATGCTCGGCATTCGCGAGTTGCGATTGTTCGACGTCGATGGCCAGGCCAGCCTCAAGCTCGAACGCAACCTGCGCGCGCTGCCCGAGCTGGCCGACCTGACGATCGTGCGCTGCACGGGCACGGTGCAGGCTGTGCGCGGCGCCGACATCGTGACGACCGTCACCGCCGACAAGCGCAATGCGGTGATTCTGGAGCCGTCGATGATCGAAGCCGGGATGCACCTCAATGCCGTCGGCGGCGACTGCCCGGGCAAGACCGAGCTGCACGCCGCCATCCTGCAACGCAGCGATGCGCGCGTGATCGTCGAGTACGAGCCGCAGTCGCGGGTCGAGGGTGAAATACAGCAACTCGACGCCGACTTCGCGGTGACCGAATTCGCCGATATCGTGCGTGGCGCGCGGCCGGGCCGTGTGACGCCCCAAGACGTGACGATCTTCGACTCGGTCGGTTTTGCGCTGGAGGACTACTCGGCGCTGCGCTTCCTGTACACGCTGCTCGGCGAACAGCGCGGCGCGCGCACGCAGATCGATTTGGTGCCGCGGCTGGACGATCCGAAGAACCTCTTCGGTGGCACGCTGGGCAACCGGCGGACCAGCCTGCGCCGCGTGGCGTAGTCGCTATCGACCGCGCAGGAACAGCGCGTCGAGCTCCTTCAGCGTGACCTGGCGCCACGTCGGGCGGCCGTGATTGCACTGGTCGCTGCGCTCGGTGGCTTCCATGTCGCGCAGCAGCGCGTTCATCTCGTCGATGCCGAGGCGCCGGTTGGCACGCACCGCGGCGTGGCAGGCCATGGTCGACAACAGTTCGTCGCGTGCCCGTTCGACCACCCGGCTGGTCTCGTGCTGCGCCAGGTCGGCCAGCACCGAACGTGCGAGCGCGACCGGGTCGGCATCGGCCAGCGCGGCGGGGCGCGAGCGCACGGCCAGCGTGGTCGCCGCGAGCGGTGCCACATCGAGGCCGAGCGCCAGCAGGGTCGCCGCATGTTCTTCCGCCGCCGCCACTTCGGCCAGCGTGGCAGCAAAGGTGGCCGGGATCAGCAGTGGCTGCGCCTGGAGGCTGGCGCTGCCGAGCTGGCGCTTCATGCGCTCATAGACGATGCGCTCGTGCGCCGCGTGCATATCGACGATGACCAGACCCTGCGCGTTCTCGGCCAGGACGTAGGCACCGGCCAGTTGCGCCAGCGCGCTGCCGAGCGGCCAGTCTTCGCGCTGTGGTGTCGCCGCAGCCGTGGCAACCGGCATCAGGTAAGGCGGCGGTGCGACCTCGCGAGTGCAAAGCGCTGTGGCCTGCTGCAACGCCAGGCCGGGTTGGGAGGGCGGTGCCGGGTGCCACGGCGTGGCGGCCAGCGACAGCGGCGCTGCAGCGGTTTCCGACGCGGTGCCGGCGCGGGGCAGGGCCAAGGCGTTCTCGACCGCGTGGCGAACGGCCTGGTGCAGCTCGCGTGGATCGCGAAAACGCACCTCGATCTTGGTCGGATGCACGTTGACATCGACGCGTGTCGGGTCGATCTCGATGAACAGCGCATAGACCGGCTGGCGCGCGCCATGCAGCACGTCCTCGAATGCGCTGCGCACGCCGTGGGCCACGCCGCGGTCGCGCACGTAGCGGCCGTTGACATAGGTGTACTGCTGGTCGGCACGGGCGCGCGCGGCATCGGGCACACCGACGCGGCCATGCAATCGCAGCGCGCCGGCCTGGGCCTGCACGGCGACGCTGGCGGCCATGAACTCGGGGCCCATCACATCGACTAGGCGCGCCTGCGCATCGGCGGCGGTGCGCCATTGCGCGACCAGTCGGCCCTCATGCCAGACCGCAAAGCCGACATCCGGCCGGGCCAGGGCGTGGCGGCGCACGGCATCGACGCAATGTGCGAGTTCGGTGGCATCGGTCTTCAGGAACTTGCGCCGCGCCGGTGTTGCAAAGAAGAGTTCACGCACCTCGACGCTGGTGCCCACCGCACGCGCCGTCGGCTCCAGCTCACCGCTTCTGGCGTCGAGCCGCATCGCGTGCGGCGCGTCGGCGGTCCGGCTGGAGAGCCGCATTTCCGACACCGAGGCAATGGCGGCCAGAGCCTCGCCGCGAAAGCCCATCGTCGCTACGCCTTCCAGATCGGCCAGGCTGGCGATCTTGCTCGTGGCATGCCGGCGCAGGGCCAGCACGAGTTCTTCGCGTGCGATGCCCAGGCCATCGTCCTCGACGAGGATCTGGCGCACACCGCCGGCCATCAGCTTGACGGTGATCTGCAACGCTCCGGCATCGAGCGCGTTGTCCACCAGTTCGCGCACCACCGATGCGGGGCGCTCGACGACCTCGCCAGCGGCGATCTGGCTCACCAGTTCGTCGGGCAGGTCGCGGATCGGTCGCCGTGTGGGACGGGGTTCGACGCGCAGCGCGGCTGTCATGGTTGAATTGTCGCAGCCTGTGGAGTTCGGTTTCGTGGCGCCGCTACTGGCTGCGATCTGGCAAACTGCTTCGACCCGGCGCGCTACCCGGCTTTGAAACTCATCAAGGAGACAGACCATGAACGGTGTTGTAGGGCGGCTGATCGCCGCAGTCACGTTGGCGATTGCGGCGACAGGCGCCAGCGCACAGACGGTCGAAGTCGAAGGCGTGAAGCTGGATCCGACGGTGCAGGTGGGTGGAGCTTCATTGGTGCTCAACGGCGCCGGGGTGCGCACGCGCGTCATCGTCAAGATTTACGTGGCCGGGCTGTATGTGCCGCAGAAGGCCAACGCGGCCGCGGCGCTGCTGGCACAGAAAGGCCCGCGCCGCGTGGCCATCACGATGCTGCGCAACGTTGACGCGGACACGTTTGCCAACGCCTTGATCGAAGGGCTGCAAAAGAACCACAGCGAAGCGCAAATTGTCGGGTTCAAGGCCCAGATCGATACCTTGAGTGCCAACCTCAAGGCGGCGGGCGAAGCCAAGAAGGGCGACATGATCCATCTCGACTACCTGCCCGATGCCGGCACCCGCGTGATCGTCAATGGCCAGCCGCGCGGCAGCGCGATTGCCGGCGAGGACTTCTACACCGCGGTGCTGCGCATCTGGCTTGGCGAGAAGCCGGCCGACGGCGACCTGAAGAAGGGCCTGCTCGGCAGTTGAACGGGCCTCTCAGTCGGCGCTGGGCCGCTCCCGAGCCGACGGAGCGCTCCCTCGGGGGGCAGCGAGCCAAGCGAGCGTGGGGGCGGACATTTCAGCCGCGCGGTGCGGATTGCACCGGCGCCGGAAGCGGCGTCACGGGCTGGGTACCGGCCGGTGCGCGGGTCACGCGGGTTCTGCCCCCGGTGGTTACCAGCACCACCGGATCGCCGGGGTTGAAGGTTTCACCAGCCTTGGCCTGCACGATCGCGCGACGCTCGCCGTTCTTCATCTGCAACAGGATCTCGACGGCGTCTTCGCGCGTCGCGCTGCGTTCGATCGCGTGGCCGACCACCGCCCCGGCCACCGCGCCAACGATGCCGATCGCCGCCTGCTCGCGGCCCGACGAGCGCGTCGAGCCGGCAATGCCGCCGAGAACGCCGCCAGTGACGGCGCCGGTGCCGCTCTGGCTGCCTTCGACGGTGACGGGGCGCACCGACAGCACCGTGGCGTCTTGCACATTGGCCAAGCGTTGGGCGTCGCCGCGCTGCACGACGTCGGGGCTGGTCGTGCTGCAGGCAGCGAGTATGGCCGCCATCGCAGCGGCGATCAGGGTCTTGGTCATCATGGGTATTTCTCCGAGAGGTAGCCGTCTTCCAACGGGCGCCGTGCTGCCGAGGTTGACGGGCCGGCGTGGGGCAAGCGCCCTATGCGTGAAGCCTCGATGAGCGCGGCACGCTGGCGAGCAGGAACTCCATCTGGTCGGCCAGGATGCGGCGCCCGCGCAGGATCATGTCTTCGTGCAGGCTCGGCACATAGGGCAGGTACATCAGGGTCATGCGCGCTTCTTCGGGCAGGCGGTTGCCCTTGCGGCCATTGCAGCCGCGGCAGGCGGTGATGCAATTCATCCAGGTATCGTGCCCGCCGCGCGAGGTCGGCACGATGTGCTCGCGGGTGAGTTCATCGAAATCGAAGCCGCCGCCGCAGTAGGCGCAGACCTGGCGGTCGCGCGAAAACAGCTTGTGGTTGGCCAGGGCCGGGGCCTGGCGCCAGGCCCGGCTGGGCACCGCGCCGCGCACGGCGATGATCGGGTGCACCTCGATGCGCGACTGCCTGCCGGTGATGCGCTGAACGCCGCCGCGCAGCACCTTGAAGGTATCGCCGAGCGTCCACGCCACGCCATCGCTGGCATAGATCACCGCCGCTTCCTTGGCGGAGATCCAGGCCTGCGGGCGGCCGGATATATCAAGCTGCAGAACGTCCACGTCAGTGTTGCTCCTGTGGCGAAGAGTAAACCAATCCCGGGCAGGTGCTCAATGCGGGGCCATCCGCTGCGCGGCGCGGGCGCGACAAAGCGTCACGGCAGATGCCGGCAAAGAGGGCCGCTTGCGCGTCTCAGTTGCGCATCAGGGTCAGGCGGGCCGCGAGGCCCACGAAAACGAGTGCCGCGGCGCGGTTCATTTGCACCTGTGCGCGTGGTGAGCGCAGCAGCAACTCACGCAAGCTGCCGGCAGCCAGGGCGATCGCGCCGAATACGAGCAGGGTCGCCAGCATGAAGAGCGCTCCCAGGGCCAGCACCTGCATCCCGACGCTGCCCCGCTCGGCCGCGACGAACTGTGGCAGGAAGGCCAGGAAGAAAATCGATACCTTGGGGTTGGTGACGTTCATCACGATCCCGCGCCGGTAGAGCTGAAAGGCGCTCGGCGTGGCGTCGGAAGCCGTGCCTGCGGCTGCCGCTGGCGCGTGCCAGGCCTGCCAGGCCAGCCACACTAGGTACAGCGCGCCAGCCGCCTTGAGCAGGTTGAAGGCCAGCGCCGAGGTGGCGAACAGGGTTGCCAGCCCGAGTGCCACCGCCGCGGTATGCACGAGCAGGCCGCTGCACAGGCCGAGCACAACCAGCAGGCCGGCGGCGCGGCCGCGCATCGCCGACTGCATCAGCACGAACAGGTTGTCCGGCCCGGGCGCCAGGGCCAGCAGCGTGGCGGCGCCGAAAAACGCTGCCGCAATGTCAAGGTTGATGATGGTCATGGGGCCTGCGCTGCGATTGTCCACCGATGCCCCTGCCCGCCCGGAGCGCCATCGGCAGCAGGTTGTCGTTTGGCCGAGTAGGGGCGCTCCCCTAGAAAAAATCGACCCGTTGGCGCGCGCTCGCCGCACAGTTCTGCAAAATAGAACGATCGTTCGATTTCTCGGCCTGAACGCCATCGACACCGTGACCGCCACGACCGCAAGCCTGAACCGCGCGCCGCGCCGCATGGCCCCGGCCAAGGGCCAGCAGACCCGTGCTGCGATTCTCGAAGCCGCGCTCGGGCAAGCCTCTCACATGGGCCTCGAGGGCCTGTCGATCGGCGCACTGGCCGAAGTCACGCAAATGAGCAAGTCCGGCGTATTTGCGCATTTCGGATCGCGCGAGGCGCTGCAGATCTCGGTCATCCGCGAGTACCACGCCAAGTTCGAGGAAGAGGTGTTCTACCCGGCGATGGGTGAGGCGCGCGGTCTGCCGCGGCTGCGCTCGCTGTTCGAGCGCTGGGTCAAGCACGTCTCGGTGGCGATCGATTCGGGCTGCATCTACATCAGCGGCGCGGTCGAGTTCGACGACCGGCCCGGCCCGGTGCGCGATGCACTGGCTTCGATGGTGCTGGCCTGGCACGGCGCCCTGGCACGGGCCATCCAGATGGGCATCGAGGAGGGCCACCTGGCGGCCGATACCGACGCCACGCAGATGCTCTTCGAGCTGCACGGGCTGATCCTGGCGCTGCACCACGACGCACGCTTCCTGCGCCTGCCCGGCGCGCTCGACCGCGCTCAGCGCGCCTTCGAGCATGTGCTGTCGCACTACGTCAGGCCTAATGCGCCGCGGTCTGCGGCGCGCCCGCCGGCACGTCGCCGCTGATTTCAACGCTTTCACAAGAACGGGAAAGTCCACCATGCCCCAATACACCCCGCCGCTGCGCGACATGCAGTTCGTGTTGCACGAGCTGTTGAATGCCGTGCCGCAGTTGAACGAGATCCCGGCCCACGCCGACCTCGACGCCGATACCATCAATGCCGTGCTCGAAGAAGGCGGCAAGTTCGCCGCCGAGGTGCTGCTGCCGCTCAACCACAGCGGCGACCGCGAGGGCTGCACGCTCGACCCGGCCACCCACGAGGTGCGCACGCCCAAGGGCTTCAAAGCCGCCTACGCCAAGTACGTCGAAGGCGGTTGGCCGGCGCTGTCGACCGACCCGGCTTTCGGCGGCCAGGGCCTGCCGCACCTGATGAACCAGTGTTTCTACGAGATGCTGAATTCGGCCAACCAGTCGTGGGCCATGTACCCCGGCTTGTCGCATGCCGCCTACGACTGCCTGCATGCGCACGGCACGCCCGAGCAGAAGTCGCTGTACCTGCCCAAGCTGTCGAGCGGGGTCTGGACCGGCACCATGTGTCTGACCGAGGCGCATTGCGGCACCGACCTCGGCCTGCTGCGCAGCAAGGCCGAGCCGCAGGCCGACGGCAGCTACAAGATCACCGGCGCCAAGATTTTCATCAGCGCGGGCGAGCACGACCTGGTCGAGAATATCGTTCATCTGGTGCTGGCGCGCCTGCCTGATGCGCCCAGCGGCAGCAAGGGCATCTCGCTCTTTGCGGTGCCCAAGTTCAACGTCCTGGCCGAGGGAACGATCGGCACACGCAACGCCATCAGCTGCGGCGCGCTGGAAGAAAAAATGGGCATCCACGGCAATTCGACCTGCCAAATCAACCTGGACGGCGCCAACGCCTCGCTGGTGGGCGAACCCAACAAGGGCCTGCCGGCGATGTTCGTGATGATGAATGCGGCGCGCCTGGGTGTCGGCAACCAGTCGCTGGGCTTGACCGAGGTGGCCTACCAGAATGCGGTGGCCTATGCGCGTGAGCGTTTGCAGATGCGTTCGCTGAGCGGCCCGAAGGCGCCCGACAAACCGGCCGACCCGATCATCGTGCATCCCGACGTGCGCAAGATGCTGCTCACCGCGCGGGCCTATGCCGAGGGCGCGCGCGCGCTGTCGATGCACACCGTGCTGCTGCTGGATCGCGAACTGAAGCATCCCGACGCCGAAGTGCGCCGGGCCTGCGCCGACGAAGTCGCGCTGCTGACGCCGATCATCAAGGCTTTCTTCACCGACAACGGCTGGATCGCCACCTCGCATTGCATGCAGGTCTTCGGCGGCCACGGCTATATCGCCGAATGGGGCATGGAGCAGTTCGTGCGCGATGCGCGCATCAACATGATCTACGAAGGCACCAACACCATCCAGTCGCTCGACCTGCTCGGGCGCAAGGTGCTGGGCGACAACGGCAAGAAGCTCAAGGCATTCGGTGCTCGCATCGCCGAATTTATAGAGGAAGAAGGCACCCATGAGGCGATGCAGGAATTCGTCAACCCCCTGGCCGACCTGGGCGACAAGGTCACCAAGCTGACCACCGAGCTGGGCATGAAGGCCTTCGGCAATGCCGACGAGGTGGGTGCCGCGGCGGTGGACTACCTGCGCGTGGTTGGCCACCTGGCGTTCGCCTACCTGTTCGCGCGGATGGCGAAAATTGCGCTCGAGAAGAAGGATTCTGGCGATCCGTTCTACACCGCCAAGCTGGCTACCGCGCGCTTTTATTTCGCCAAGCTGCTGCCCGAAACCGCCGGCCTGATCCGCAGCGCGCGCGCCGGTGTGGCGCCGCTGATGGCGATGGACGAAGCTCTCTTTTGAAGTGAGAACCAACATGAACCGATTTCAAGTTCGCAAGGTCGCCGTGCTCGGCGCCGGGGTGATGGGCGCGCAGATCGCCGCGCATATGGTCAACTGCAAGGTGCCGGTGCTGCTGTTCGATCTGCCGGCCAAGGAAGGGCCGAAAAATGGCATCGTCACCAAGGCCATCGATGGCCTGAAGAAATTGAAGCCCGCGCCGCTCGGCGTGCCCGAAGACGCTGTGCTGATCGAGGCCGCGAACTACGAAGAGCATCTGACCCGCTTGGGCGAATGCGACCTGGTGATCGAAGCCATCGCCGAGCGCATGGACTGGAAGCTCGACCTCTATACCAAGATCGCGCCGCATGTGCCCGCGCATGCGCTGCTGGCCTCGAATACCTCGGGCCTGTCGATCACCCAGCTCTCGGCCGCGCTGCCCGAAGCCATCAAGCCGCGTTTTTGCGGCATCCACTTCTTCAACCCGCCGCGCTATATGGCGCTGGTCGAATTGATCGATACGCCGACCACCCAGCCGCGCGTACTCGACGAACTCGAAGCCTTTGTCACCACCTTCCTCGGCAAGAGCGTGGTGCGCGCCAAGGACACGCCGAACTTCATCGCCAACCGCGTCGGCATCGCCGGCATGTTGGCGACGATCAAGGAGGCCGAGAACTTCGGCCTGAGCTATGACGTGGTCGATGACCTCACCGGCAAGAAGCTCGGCCGTGCCAGCAGCGGCACTTTCCGCACGGCGGATGTGGTCGGCCTGGATACGATGGCGCATGTCATCAAGACCTTGCAGGACAACCTGGCGAGCGACCCGTTCTTCCCCAGCTACGCCACGCCGCCGGTGCTCGAGGGCCTGCTGAAGGCCGGCGCGCTGGGGCAAAAGACCGGCGCCGGTTTTTACAAGAAGGTCGGCAAGGACATCCTGCGCCTGGACCCGGCCAAGCAGGACTATGTGGCCGCGGGCGGCAAGGCCGACCCGATCGTCGAGCGGATGCTGAAGAAGCCGGCCGCCGAGCGCCTGAAGTTGCTGCGCGAATCGAGCAACCCGCAGGCGCAATTCGTGTGGGCGATCCTGCGCGATGCCTTCCACTACGCCGCCGTGCACCTGGGCGATATCGCCGATTGCGCGCGCGACGTGGATTTCGCGATGCGCTGGGGCTTCGGCACCAAGCAAGGCCCGTTCGAGCTTTGGCAGGACGCCGGCTGGCAGCAGGTGGCCGCTTGGGTCAAGGAGGATATCGACGCCGGCAAGGCCTTGTCGAAAGCGCCGCTGCCGGCCTGGGTATTCGATGGGCGCGTTGGCGTGCACGCGCCCGAGGGCTCCTGGTCACCGGGCAAGAAGGCCTACGTCCCGGTCAGCTCGCTGCCGGTCTATCGGCGCCAGCATTTCCCCGAAGCCGTGCTCGGCGCGGGCGCGGCAGCTGCGCTGAAGAGCGGCACCGAACTCTTCAAGAACGATGAGGTACGGGTTTGGACGCTCGATGGCGAGGTCGTCATCGCCAGCATCACCGCCAAGCTGCACCTGATCAGCCCGACCGTGAGCGAAGGCCTGCTCGAGGCGCTGGAGATCGCCGAGGCTGGCTACCAGGGCCTGGTGATCTGGTCGCCCGACGATGTCTTCTCGGCCGGCGCGAACCTGGAGTCGCTGATGCCGGTCTTCATAAAGCTCGGCGCCAAGGGCATCGCGCCCGAGGAGAAGAAGTTGCAGGATCTGATGCTGCGCATCCGCTACGCGCAGGTGCCGGTGGTGAGCGCGATCCGCGGCCTGGCGCTGGGCGGCGGTTGCGAGATTGCCGTGCACTCGGCTCGGCGCGTCGCGGCGATGGAAAGTTATATCGGCCTGGTCGAAGTCGGCGTTGGCCTGGTGCCGGGCGCGGGCGGCCTGACCTATATCGCGCGCCGGGCCGCCGAGATGGCCGCTGCGGCGAATGTGTCAAATGCGGCCAATGCCGATATTTTCGCCTTCGTCAAGGACGGCTTCACCAACGCCGCGATGGCCAAGGTCGGCACCAGCGCGATCGAATCGAAGAAGCTCGGCTATTTGCTCGACAGCGATGTCATCGTGGCGCACAAGGACGAGCTGCTCTACGTCGCCACGCAGCAGGCCAAGGCGATGTTCGCCGCCGGCTACCGCGCGCCGGTGAAACGCCTCTTCCCGGTGGCCGGGCGCAGCGGCATCGCGACCATCAAGGGCCAGCTCGCCAATATGCGCGACGGCGGCTTCATCAGCGCGCACGATTTCCACATCGCGGCGCTGATTGCCGATGTGGTCTGCGGCGGCGAGGTCGATGCCGGCTCGCTGGTCAGCGAGGAGTACCTGATGGCGCTGGAGCGCAAGCATTTCTGCGCGCTGCTGGAGCATCCGAAGACGCAGGAACGCATCATGGGCATGCTCTCGACCGGCAAGCCGGTGCGGAATTGATGGTGCCGACCCAGCATTCGTCCGGTTCCCTCTCCCGCGAGCGGGAGAGGGTCAGGGTGAGGGCGCGCGCGTTGCGCCAATCCTCCCCCGACGCGGAAAAACTGCTCTGGCGCCACCTGCGCGATCGCCGCCTGGGCGGTTTCAAGTTCCGCCGCCAATATCCCGTCGGCACGTTCTTCGCCGACTTTGCTTGCGTCGAGGCGCGCTTGATTGTTGAACTCGACGGTGGTCAGCACTTCGAACCGCGCGCCGTTGCGGCCGATGCTCGTCGTACGCAGGTGCTGGCGGCGAATGGCTTTCGCGTCTTGCGCTTCGACGATCGGCAGATGCTGCTGGAAGCCGCCGCAGTGCTGACCGCGATCCACGGCTGGCTGCAATCGAACCACCCTCACCCTGACCCTCTCCCGCCAGCGGGAGAGGGGACTGATACGAAGGAGCACACTCATGGCTAAGCAAGTCCAAGACGCCTATATCGTCGCCGCTACGCGCACGCCGATCGGCAAATCCGGGCGCGGCTATTTCCGCAATACGCGGCCCGACGATCTGCTCGTCGCTGCGGTGAAGAGCGCGCTGGCGCAAGTGCCGAACCTCGATCCGAAGGCGATCGAAGACGCGATCATCGGCTGCTCATTCCCCGAGGGCGAACAGGGCATGAATATGGCTAGAGCCGCGATGGTGCTGGCGGGGCTGCCGCATTCGGTCGGCGGTGTCACGGTGAACCGCTTCTGCGCCTCGGGCCTCACAGCGTTGCAGATGACCGCCGACCGCATCCGCATCGGCGAGGCCGATGTGATGATCGCCGGCGGCGCCGAGAGCATGAGCATGGTGCCGATGGGCGGCAACAAGCCTTCGTTCAACCCGGCGGTCTTCGCGCGCGATGAAAACGTCGGCATCGCCTACGGCATGGGCCTCACCGCCGAGAAGGTCGCGGCGCAATGGAAGGTCACGCGGGAGGCGCAGGATGCCTTCGCGCTGGCCTCGCACCAGAAGGCCCTGAAGGCGATGGCCGCGGGCGATTTCACGGCCGAGATGACGCCGATCGAGGTTATCGATCGCTTCCCGAACCTGGCCACCGGTGAAGTCGCCACCAAGACCCGCACGGTCAAGCTCGACGAAGGCGCGCGCCCCGATACCTCGCTCGAAGGCCTGGCGAAGTTGAAGCCGGTCTTCGCGGCCAAGGGCAGCGTCACCGCCGGCAACAGCTCGCAAACCAGCGACGGCGCGGGCGCGCTGATCGTGGCCAGCGAGCGCGCCGTCAAGCAGTTCGACCTGAAGCCGCTGGCGCGTTTCGTCAGCTTCGCCGCGCGCGGCGTGGCGCCCGAGATCATGGGCATCGGCCCGATCGAGGCCATTCCCGCGGCGTTGAAGTACGCCGGCTTGTCGCTCGCCGATATCGGCTGGATCGAGCTGAACGAAGCCTTCGCCGCGCAGGCGCTGGCGGTGATCAATACCGTCGGGCTCGATGCCGCCAAGGTCAATCCGATGGGCGGCGCGATTGCGTTGGGCCACCCGCTGGGCGCCACCGGCGCGATCCGCGCGGCCACGGTCGTTCATGCGCTGCATCGCCAGCAGCTGAAGTACGGCATGGTCACGATGTGCGTCGGCATGGGGCAGGGCGCCGCGGGCATTCTCGAGCGGGTCTGAGATGAGCATCAAAACCGGCATTCACAACGGTGTTGCGAGCATCGAGATCGCGCGCCCCGAGAAGAAGAACGCGCTGACCCTGGCGATGTACGACGCGATGTCGGATGCGCTGGATGCCGCGCGCGACGACGCTACCGTGCGCGCCGTGCTGTTCAGCGGCCAGCCCGGCATCTTCACCTCGGGCAACGATATCGAGGACTTCATCGCCCGCCCGCCCGGGCAGGGCAGCCCCATGCTCGAGTCGCCCGTCGGGCGTTTCCTGATGACCTTGTCGAATTTCGACAAACCGGTGGTCGCGGCGGTCACCGGCGCGGCCATCGGCATCGGCACCACGCTGCTGCTGCATTGCGACCTGGTTTATGTGGCCGACGATGCGCGCCTGGCGATGCCCTTCATCAGCCTGGGCCTGGTGCCCGAATTCGCCTCCAGCCTGCTGGTGCCGCAATTGATGGGCATGCGCCGCGCGGCGGAGAAGCTCCTGCTCGGCGACCCGTTCACGGCCGAGCAGGCGGTCGAGTGTGGCATCGCCAATGCGGTGCTGCCGGCCGGCGAGCTGCTGAACCACGCCCGGCGCATGGCCGAGCGTTTCAACGCCCTGCCGCCGGGCGCCGTGCGCGAGTCCAAGCGCCTGATGCGCGCACCGCAGCGCGAGTTGATCGCGGCGACGATACGCAGCGAGGGCGAGCTGTTCGCGAGCCGCCTGCGCAGCCCCGAGGCGCTGGAAGCGCTGCAGGCTTTCATGCAGAAGCGCAAACCCGATTTCTCGAAATTCTGACGCCCTGCACAGGTCGCCATGAGCCTGACCGCGAAGCTGCTGCTCTCCCTTGCCCGAGAGCGCTCGGCGCGCGTGCGCTGGCAGCTTCTCGCGCGCTGGCGCAGTGGGCGAGGACGCGCGATGACGTCTCGCATGTGCCGATCGATCTGCCGCTGAACCGCGGCACCATGGCCGCCGATGGCTTTCACCCCGGCGAGGCGATTTACCGCGTCTGCGGCGTGGCGCTGGCCGAGCACATCGCGGCCAGCATCTGGCCGCGGCTCGATCGGCGCACGAGCTAAGCGGCGACTGCGCGCGCGGCCGTCCAGCGCTGCAGCTTCTCGCGCGCGCCGTTGCGCTCCGGGTCCATCGCCGCATCGTGGTCGGGCGCCTTGGCGCACAGCTCCACGACGTAGCCGTTGGGGTCGCGGAAGTAGATCGATTCGATGAAACCGTGGTGGGAGATGCCGCGCACCTCGATGCCTTCGGCCCGGCCCTTGGCCAGCATCGCATCGAGCACCGGGCGTTCGACTTCGAGCGCCAGGTGCAGGTCGTAATCGTGCTGCGGCTTGAACTCGAAGGGCATGTCCGTCGCCTCGAAGAAGGCGATGAAGGAGCCGTCGTCCAGGCGGTAGAAGGTGTGCAGGGTCTCGGTGGCCCGCCCGCTCTTGGTCTCGTTGATTTCCAGCGTGCCCGACAGCGGCAGGCCGAGAAAATCCTCGTAGAAGCGCCGCGTGCGCTCCGAGTCGCGGCAGCGGTAGGCGCTGTGGTGCAGCTTGCGGATCATCGCGGGCCTCACAGTCCTTCGAAGACGGCGTTCTTGTAGGGCCCGACGAAGTAGGCATAGAAGCCCTCGTTGACCTTGGCCCAGGTCGGCCGCGCCTTCATGGTGGCGATCCAGCGCGATATGTTCGGCCACGCGCTGTAATCCAGGTGGGCGACTTCGCCGACCGACAGCATGCCGATGCCCAGGTAGTCGGCGATGCTGATCTCGCTGCCGCAGAGGTATTTGCGATTGCCGATGATGTTCGTGTCCAGGATGCCCAGCCAGCGGCGCGCCTTCTCGCGGCTCCAGGCGAGGTTGGCCTTTTGCACCGCCGCGTCCTCGCGCTTGTAGTTCGGCAAGGTCTGCGGATAGACCAGGCCATAGCCCAGCTCACGGTACAGGCCGGTATTCAACCAGTCCATGGTTTCATTGATGCGCGCGCGCTTTTTCAGCTCGCTCGGGTAGGCCGGCGAGCCGGTCTTCTCGGCCAGATATTTGAGGATGGTCGAACTCTCGGTGAGCCGGAAGTCGCCGTCTTCGAGCACCGGCACCTGCTGGCTGGGGTTGATGCCCGAGAAGGCGGGTTGCAGGTGCGCGCCGGTGAACAGATCGACGACCTCGAGGTCGAGCGCGATGCCGTCGTCGGCGGCCAGCAGCAGGACCGGGCGGCTGGTGGTGGAGACCGGGTGGTAGTAGAGCTTCATCGCGAAATCTCCTGCAACGGGGCTGATGAGGCGGCGATGGTCTGCCGATGGTGCGGCGATCGCATCAGCAAACACCCGTATCGACAAGGCCCAACCGCCTGCGTCGCAGCCCGCTTGCGGTGTCGCTTTCAAGCGATCAGGAATGGCGGCGCGAGCAAGGCGCCGGGCGGGGCACAGGCAGGGCTCAGACGGCTTGCCCTTCGCTGCGCTACGGGTGCCCTGCGATGCTCGAATTCCTGGCCCGTCGCATAACTCGCTGCGTTCGCTGCGCTCTCTACGCTCAGACACATGCGACGAGTCAGTTGACGAAGCGCGCCAAATGCGCGCGCGGCCAGGAACCCTGCGCTTCTCGGCGGCGCCAATTCGCCCTGCCTGTGCCCCACCCGGCGCCTTGCGGGAGCAGGGTTTCGTATTCGACGCAGCGAAAAGCAATACAGGCTCCTGGCCCGAGGGCGGTGCGGCGTTGGGGCGACTATGCGCAGCCGAGGAACGGAGGGCTTGTGGCCGCGCGCAAAGCGCGCTTCGTCAACTGACTCGTCGCCCTTTGTCTGAACGTAGCGAACAAAGTGAGGGAAGTGAGTTGGGCGACGGGCCACAAGACCGAGTACCGCAGGGCACCCGTAGCGTAGCGAAGGGCCAGCATTCGGAGCCCCGGCGTCGCACTGCCTTCGGGTCCGCGCAGAAATAGCGTCAGTGGACTTTGAATTTCGCCAATGGGCCGTTCGCAGACAGCCGAACCTATTTGACCGTATCAATCCCTGGGGATCGGCCGCGGCCGGCCGTCGCGGTCGATCGCCACGTAGGTCAGGTTGGCCTCGGTGACTTTCACCACTTGCAGGTTGGCCGGGTTGCGTTCGGCATAGACCTGCATGTGCACGGTGACCGAGGTCGTGCCGATGCGTTCGATGCGGGCGTAGAAGCTGAGCAGGTCGCCCACCGAGACGGTCTGCTTGAAGAGGAACTGGTTCACCGCGACGGTGGCGATGCGGCCCTTGGCCACGCGCGAAGGTAGCACCGCGCCGGCCAGGTCCACCTGCGCCATCAGCCAGCCGCCGAAGATATCGCCGTTGCCGTTGGTATCGGCCGGCAGCGGCATCACCCGCATCACCAGTTCGCTGCCATCGGGCAGGCGCGGCGGCGCCATCACGGAGGTGGGGTGGTCCGGCTGGGTCATCAATTCGGCCTGGGTTCAGCGACGCACGCATTCTTCCACGACACTTGCGCCATGCGCCGATCCGCCACCGCTTCACTGCCCCTGCCATCCGCCGGCCCTGGCTTGCCCAACGCCGGCCTCTCGACCCTGCGCAAGCTGCTGCCCTATATCTGGCAATGGCGCTGGCGCGTGGCCGTGGCGCTGAGCTGCCTGGTGGCCGCCAAGCTGGCGAATGTCGGCGTGCCGCTGGTCCTGAAGCAACTCGTCGATGCGCTGGATCTGAAAGCCGGTGACCCGCGCGCCGTGCTCGCGGTGCCGGTGGCGCTGCTGCTGGCCTATGGCGCGCTGCGGGTTTCGGTGACGCTCTTCACCGAGCTGCGCGAATATCTGTTCTATCCGGTGGCCGCGCGCATCGCCCGCCAGGTGGCCCTGCAAACCTTCGACCACCTGCTCGCTTTAAGCCTGCGTTTTCACCTCGAACGCCAGACCGGCGGCGTCTCGCGCGATATCGAGCGCGGCTCGCGGGCGATCCATTCGCTGCTCGGCTATTTCATCTACAACATCGTGCCCACGCTGGTGGAGATCACGCTGGTCATCGTGCTCCTGGCCAGCCGCTTCGACGGCTGGTTCGCGGCGATCGCGCTCGGCGCGCTGGCCGGCTATATCGCCTATACGATCACGGTGACCGAATGGCGCACGCATTTCCGCCGCGCCATGAACGAGCAGGACAGCAAGGCCAATACGCGGGCCATCGATGCGCTCATCAATTACGAGACGGTCAAATATTTCGGCAACGAAAAATTCGAGCAATCGCGCTACGACGAAAATCTGCGGCGCCTGGAAAAAGCCTCGATCAAATCGCAGACCTCGCTGTCGTTGTTGAATGTCGGCCAGAGCCTGATCATCGCCGTGGCCGTGACCCTGCTGGTCTGGCGCGCCACGCTGGGCGTCGTCGAGGCCCAGCTCACGCTGGGCGATCTGGTGCTGGTCAATGCGCTGATGATCCAGCTCTATATCCCGTTGAATTTCCTCGGCGTGATCTACCGCGAGATCAAACAGTCCACGGTCGATATGGAGAAGATGTTCGCGCTCCTGTCCACCCACCGCGAGATCGCCGATGCGCCGAATGCGCAGCCGCTGGCGGTGCACCAGGGCACCGTGCGCTTCGAGTCGGTGAGCTTTTCGTATGAGCCGGCGCGGCAGATCCTCAGCGAGGTGAGCTTCGAGATTCCCGCCGGCAAGACCGTTGCCGTGGTCGGCTCCTCGGGCGCCGGCAAATCGACCCTGGCGCGGCTGCTGTTCCGCTTCTACGACGTGAGCGGTGGGCGCATCAGCATCGATGGCCAGGATATCCGCGCGGTCACGCAGGCCAGCCTGCGCGCGGCCATCGGCATCGTGCCGCAGGATACGGTGCTGTTCAACGATAGCGTCGAATACAACATCGCCTACGGCCGCGCCGGGGCCGGCAGCGAGGAAGTGCAGGCCGCCGCCAAGGCCGCGCATATCCACGCCTTCATCGAATCCACGCCGCGGGGCTACGCTACGATGGTCGGCGAGCGCGGCCTGAAATTGTCGGGCGGCGAAAAGCAGCGCGTGGCGATCGCGCGCACGCTGCTGAAGAATCCGCCGCTCTTGATCTTCGACGAAGCCACCTCGGCCCTGGATTCGGCCAACGAACGCGCGATCCAGGAAGAGCTCAAGAGCGCGGCGCGCAACAAGACCACCCTGGTCATTGCGCACCGGCTCTCGACGGTGGCCGATGCGCACCAGATCCTGGTGATGGCCCAGGGCCGCATCGTCGAGCGCGGCTCGCACGCCGAGTTGCTGGCGCTGGACGGCCGCTACGCCGAAATGTGGCGCTTGCAGCAGGCCGGCCAGGACACGCTGCCCGCGCCATAGCGCCCGCGCCGCAGCGCCCCAGCCAGCCTTCGATCGCCCCGGCCAAGGGTTCCGCCCGACATACATCGGCCGCGAGGCGCGGTGGAATCCCAGCTTTCGCGTTCCTGTAAATTCGTACCGTCATCAACCGTTGGAGAGATTTTCATGTTGAAAAAACTCAATCGCCTGGTTCCGCTGCTGGTCGTCGCGGCCGCAGCCATTGCCACGCTGCCAGCCCAGGCCGGCAAGACCCTGGACGGCATCAAGGCCCGCGGGCAGGTGATCTGCGGTGTCAATACCGGCTTGGCCGGCTTCTCGGCCGCCGATTCCGCCGGCAAGTGGTCGGGGCTGGACGTCGATGTCTGCCGCGCCATCGCCGCGGCCGTCTTGGGCGACGCCGAGAAGGTGAAATATGTGCCGCTGAATGCGCAGCAGCGCTTCACCGCCCTGCAATCCGGCGAAGTCGATCTGCTCTCGCGCAACACCACCTTCACGCTCACGCGGGACGCCTCGCTGGGCCTGCACGCCACCGTCGTCACCTACTACGACGGCCAGGGCTTCATGGTCCCGGTGAAGAGCAAGATCAAGAGTGCCAAGCAGTTGAAGGGCCAGACCGTTTGCGTGCAATCGGGCACCACCACCGAGAAGAACCTCACCGACTATTCCAAGGCCAACGCCCTGGCGATGAAGACCGTGGTCTTCGAGAAGCTCGAGGCCGCCACCGGCGCCTATTTCTCCGGCCGCTGCATCGCCTACACCACGGATGCCTCGGGCCTGGCCTCGGTGCGCAACAAGGAAGCCAAGGTGCCGGCCGAGCATGTGATCCTGCCCGAGCTGATTTCCAAGGAGCCGCTGGGCCCGATGGTTCGGCGCGGCGACGACGAGTGGTTCGCCGCCGTCAAGTGGGTGCTCTATGGCCTGCTCGAAGCCGAGGAATATGGTGTCACGCAAGCCAATGTCGATGCCCTGAAGGCCACCAGCACCGACCCGGTGGTGCAGCGCCTCTTGGGCGCCACCGAAGATACCGGCAAGCTGCTCGGCCTGGACAAGGAATGGATGGCCCGCGCCGTCAAGGCCACCGGCAACTACGGTGAAATCTTCGAGCGCAATGTCGGCCCGAAATCGGCCCTGGGCCTGCCGCGCGGCGTCAATAGCCTGTGGAACAAGGGCGGCCTGATGTACGCCTACCCGGTGCGTTGAAGCGCCCCTGGCGCGTGCCCCGCAAAGCCTGGGGCACGCGTCTTGCGTTCAGCTTCGCGCCGCCATGACGCTGCCTCACTCCGCACCGCCCAAACGCCGCTGGTCCTGGCGCAGCCAGGCTTTTCGCGGCCTGGTCTATCAGGTGCTGGCGCTGGCCGTGATCGGCTTGGTGCTCTGGTTTCTGGCCCACAACACGCTGGTCAATATGCGCGTGCGCGGGATCCAGAGCGGCTTTGATTTCCTCGCCCAGCCGGCCGGCTTCGATATCGGCGAAAGCCTGTTCGCTTTCGATTCGGGCGAAGCCTATTGGCGCGCCTTTGTCACCGGCCTGCTGAATACCCTGCGCGTGGCCCTCGTCGGCATCGTGCTCACGACGCTCATCGGCACCCTGGTGGGGGTGGGCCGCTTCTCGCGCAACGGCCTGGTGCGCGGGCTGTGCTCGGCCTATGTCGAGGGCTTCCGCAATATCCCGGTGCTCTTGCAGTTGCTGATGTGGTACCTGCTGTTCACCGAAATCCTGCCTGCCGCCTCCGAGGCCCTGACACTGGGGCCGCTGTACCTGAGCAAGGGCGGCCTCAACTACCCCGTGCCGATCTGGGCCGCCGGCCATGCCTGGGTGGCCTGGGGCATGCTGGCAGGGCTGGCCGCGGTTTTCGTCTATCGCGCCTGGGCGCGCAAGCGTTTCGATGCCACGGGCCAGCCACCGAGTTTCTTCCTGGTGCCGGCCTTGCTGGTCATCGGCGGCGGCCTGCTGGGCTGGCTCGCCGGCGGCGCACCCACCGCGCTCAACGTCCCGACCCGGGGTGAATTCGCGATCGAGAACGGCGGCGCGCTGACCCCCGAGTACATGGCCGTGCTGCTCGGCCTGACCACCTATACCGCGGCCTTCGTGGCCGAGGTGGTGCGCGCAGGCATCCAATCGGTCGCGCGCGGGCAGAGCGAGGCGGCGGCGGCGCTGGGCCTCACACGCGGCCAGGAAATGCGCCTGGTGATGCTGCCGCAGGCGCTGCGCGTGATCATCCCGCCGCTGACCAACCAGTATCTCAACCTGACGAAAAATTCCTCGCTGGCGGTGGCCATCGGCTACCCGGATGTGGTCTCGATCGCCAATACCGCGATGAACCAGACCGGTCGCGCGGTCGAGTGCATCACCATCGTGATGGCGGTCTATCTGACCACCTCGCTGCTGACCTCGGGCCTGATGAACTGGTACAACGCGCGCGCCGCGATCAAGGAGCGTTGATGAGCGGCGCCCTCTCGCCCACGTTCGAGCCGATCGCCGCGCGCCCGGCGCCGGTGCGCACCGACGGCCTCGCGGCCTGGGTCCGCGGCAACCTGTTCAACGATTGGAAAACCAGCGCCGCCACGCTGCTCATCGGCGGCCTGCTGCTGTGGTACCTGCCGCAATTGCTGCACTGGGCGCTGCTGCGCGCGGTGTGGGTGCCGAGCGCCGATGCCTGCCGCGCCGCGGGTGCGGGCGCCTGCTGGGGCGTGGTGGCCGAGAAATACCGCCTCATCATCTTCGGCCGCTACCCCTTCGACGAGCAGTGGCGCCCGCTGGTGGCCACGCTGTTGATGGTCGGCCTGCTGGTGGCGAGTTGCAGCCGCGCCTTCTGGCGGCCCTGGCTGGCCTTGCTGTGGGTGGTCGTGCTGGCGGCGTTTTTCGCGCTGATGTACGGCAATGTCCTGGGCCTGACGAAGGTCGAGACCGACCGCTGGGGCGGCCTGCCGCTGACCATCCTGCTGGCCTCGCTGTCGATCGTGATGGCCTTCCCGATCGCCCTGGTGGTGGCCCTGGGCCGGCGCTCCGATCTGCCGGCGATCCGCAGCTTTTGCACCCTCTATGTCGAGCTGGTGCGCGGCGTGCCCTTGATCAGCGTGCTCTTCATGGCCTCGTTCATGTTCCCGCTGTTCATGCCGCAGAACGTCTCCATCGATGTGCTGATCCGCGTGCTGGTTGGCATCACGCTTTTCGCCGGGGCCTATATGGCCGAGGTGATTCGCGGTGGCCTGCAGGCCATCCCCAAGGGCCAGATCGAGGCCGCCGCCACGCTGGGCCTGAGCTACTGGCAAACCCAGCGCATGATCGTGCTGCCGCAGGCGCTGGCGATGGTGGTGCCGGGGATCATGAACAACTTCATCTCGATCTTCAAGGACACCTCGCTGGTCACCATCGTCAGCCTGTATGAGCTGACCGGCGCGCTGGGCCTGGCGCTGAACTCCGACGCCGACTGGCGGCCCTTCAAGATCGAGGGCTACCTGTTCATCGCGCTGATCTATTTCGGCTTCTGCTTCGCCATGTCGCGCTACAGCCTGTGGGTGGAGAAACAGGTCAACAAGGGGAAATTACGATGAGCGCGGTCCTCAAACCCGTGGCCGATACCGGCGCCGCGCCGATCATCCTGTTCGACAAGGTCAACAAGTGGTACGGCAACGATTTCCATGTCCTGCGCGATATCGATTTGTCGGTGGCCAAGGGTGAGCGCATCGTCATCTGCGGCCCCTCGGGCTCGGGCAAGAGCACCCTGATCCGCTGCGTCAATCGGCTCGAAGAACACCAGCAGGGCCGCCTGATCGTCGATGGCGTCGAGCTCGCCGACGATGTGAAAGCCATCGACGCGGTGCGCCGAAATGTCGGCATGGTCTTCCAGCAGTTCAACCTCTTTCCGCACCTCACGGTGCTGGAGAACCTGACGCTGTCGCCGATGTGGGTCGGCAAGATGCCGCGCAAGGAGGCCGAGGAAAAGGCCATGCTGCAATTGAATCGCGTGCGCATCGCCGAGCAGGCCGGCAAATATCCGCTGCAACTTTCCGGCGGCCAGCAGCAGCGCGTGGCCATCGCGCGCGCGCTGTGCCTGACGCCCAAGATCATGCTCTTCGACGAGCCGACCTCGGCGCTCGACCCGGAGATGATCAAGGAAGTGCTGGATGTGATGATCGAGCTCGCCGGCCAGGGCATCACCATGCTCTGCGTGACGCACGAGATGGGCTTCGCCCAAGCCGTGGCCGACCGCGTGATCTTCATGGACCAGGGCCAGATCGTCGAGCAGAATACGCCGCACGAGTTCTTCCACAACCCGCGCAACGAACGCAGCCGCGATTTCCTGTCGAAGATCATCGGGCATTGAACCGCAGCGCGATCGCTCGATGATCGAGATCCGCAAGGTCAGCAAGTGGTACGGCGCCTTCCAGGTGCTCACCGATTGCTCGACGCGCATCGCCAAGGGCGAAGTGGTTGTCGTCTGCGGCCCCTCGGGCTCGGGCAAGAGCACCCTGATCAAGACCGTCAACGCGCTCGAGCCGATTCAAAGCGGCGAGATCGTGGTCGATGGCATCAGCATCAGCGACCCGAAGACCGATCTGCCCAAGCTGCGCGCGCGGGTGGGCATGGTCTTCCAGCATTTCGAGCTCTTCCCGCACTTGAGCGTCACCGAAAACCTGACCCTGGCGCAAATCAAGGTGCTCGGCCGCAGCGTCGATGAAGCCAAGGCGCGCGGCCTGAAGATGCTGGAGCGCGTGGGCCTGGCCGAGCACAAGGACAAATTCCCCGGCCAGTTGAGCGGCGGCCAGCAACAGCGCGTGGCCATCGCCCGCGCTCTCAGCATGGATCCGGTGGTGGTGCTCTTCGACGAGCCGACCTCGGCCCTGGACCCCGAGATGGTCGGCGAGGTGCTGGACGTGATGGTGCTGCTGGCCAGCGAGGGCATGACGATGATGGTCGTCACGCATGAGATGGGCTTCGCCAAGCGCGTTAGTCACCGCGTGATCTTCATGGACCAGGGGCGGATCGTCGAGGATTGCAGGAAGGATGACTTTTTCGGCAACCCGGAGGCGCGATCACTGCGGGCGAAGGAGTTTTTGTCGAAGGTGCTTCAGCATTGAGGGCGGCGATGGGGCGTTCGGAAACCTCCTCGTCGGCTGCCCCTTTTCGCGGTTTTGATATGTTGGTGTTATGCAGCAGCGAGAACCGCAAGTTGTTCTCAGCACTGGAGTTTCATCGAAAGCCGCGCGTCGTGATAGGCGGCGCGGTGCCGTGCATTCCGGCAGAATTGCGCCCGATATCAGGTTGGGCATTCAAACATGGCAAATAACGAATCTCCTTCCGGACTTCAAGCGAAAGACTTTACCGAGCAACGCAACGACGCGTTGCGCGAAGGTGTTAAGGGGCTCTTCTTGATGAACGGTGGAGGTGCTGTGGCTTTGCTGGCATTCCTGCAGGCTATCTGGAAAGAGAACCCTCAGCTTGCCAAGTATGTCATCGCAAGCATCGCGATACTTGCGGCTGGCGTTTTCCTCGCTGGCTTAGTTCAGTTTTTTAGATATAACGCTTCGTTTAACTTTCAAGGCGGCAAGCTCCGTAGATTCAAGGTCTATCGGTTTCTTTACCTTGCGGCCGCTTTCAGCTCAGTTGCTACCTTTTTCGTGGGCGTCTTAATTATGGTTTCGGGCGCATGGTGCTCGCTACCTTAACTCTCATGCCCAACCCATCATTCGAGCGGGACCGCTGCAAAGCAGCGGCCCCTCAATTTGAACGTTAGGCCGCATACGCAACCGCCGGTGGTTTCGCAACTCTTCAGCAAGCTCCTCTGAATGCGTCTGCCGCTCATCTTCACAGTCGCAGCTGCTGGCCTGCTCCACCTCTACACCATGGCCTTCAAGGCGGAGGGCGGCTGGAGCCCATTTGTCCTTGGACTCCTCGCGTTCTCACTCATCCCATATGTGGTGGCAGTGGTCCTGGCCCGCTTCAGGACCACTGCGAGTAGCGCCTTCGGGTTTGCCGCGGGCGCCCTGCTAGGCGATCTCTTCATGCACTACTCAGTGTTCATCGCTCCAAAGGGCTCCACCGCCGCTCTTGGGCTACTTTTCATGCCAATCTGGAACCTACTGCTCCTCGGGCCAGTTGGCGCGCTCCTCGCTTGGGTTAGCGCTCGGCTTGTCGGTAGGCGCTCTAGCAAGAATGCGGCCTAACCCTTTGAAGGGACTTCCTCTTCTTGGCAAGCTGTATTTGTATTCGTCGTTGAAGGTCTCGGTGCTGATTTGCGGTTGATGGAAAAGCCGGCGGCGCGAAGGGCATGAACGAGGAACAGACTGCTTCTCTGAAGACGGCCTTGTTGCACTGAGCGCGTGATGCGCTTGCAGTGCGGACCCAGATGCGAACCGCTCAGCGGGGCTCCATTCCACTCCCGTGGACATCGACGAATCGAGCCACCAAGG
>CADEDE010000036.1 GCA_902825995.1 uncultured Burkholderiales bacterium | reverse complement strand
TTGGCGCGCTCGATCACCATCTCGGCCACCTGCACGTGGCGCGCGGCGGGCTCGTCGAAGGTCGAGCTGATGACCTCGCCGCGCACGGTGCGCACCATCTCGGTGACTTCCTCGGGTCGCTCATCGACCAGCAGCACGATCAGGTGCACCTCGGGGTAGTTGGCGACGATCGCATGCGCGAAGTGCTGCATCATCACCGTCTTGCCGCTCTTGGGCTGCGACACCAGCAGGGCGCGCTGGCCTTTGCCCAGCGGCGCGATCAGGTCGATGATGCGGCTGGTGATGTTCTCTTCGCTCTTGATCTCGCGTTCGAGCTTGAACTGCTCCTTGGGAAACAGCGGCGTCAGGTTCTCGAACATGATCTTGTGCTTGCTCTCCTCGGGCAGCAAGCCGTTGACCCGGTCAACCTTGACCAGCGCGAAATAGCGCTCGCCGTCCTTGGGCACCCGGACTTCGCCTTCGACCATATCGCCGGTGTGCAGGTTGAAGCGCCGGATCTGGCTCGGGCTGAGGTAGATGTCGTCGGTCGAGGCCATATAGCTGGCCTCGATCGAGCGCAGGAAGCCGAAGCCGTCGGGCAGCACCTCGAGCACGCCGTCGCCGAAGACCTGCTCGCCGCCCTTGGCGCGCTTTTTCATGATCGCGAACATCAGCTCCTGCTTGCGCAGGCGGGCGACGTTCTCGATCTCCAACGCTTCGCCCATTTTGAGCAGCTCGGAGACGTGTTGTGTTTTCAGTTCGGACAGATGCATGGCGTTGGCCAATCCTCAGGGAGACACGGGCCTTGCCAGGCGGCGTGCCGGATCAAGTCGGCCCCAGATGAATCGTTGCTGTACATGTCCTGCGCCAATGCCGGACGCGCTCGTAGCGCGTGCGGATCAACAGGGCAGGGTGGGGGCCGAACCCGCAGTCCCGGTGCCGCTCAGCTTACGCTAACGGCAACCGCACAGGGCGCGGTGGCAATCTCGGGCCGGGGCGGCGAGAGGCTGCCCCGGCAATGTACGAGATTATAGATGACCGTCGAGGAAGGACGTCAACTGCGATTTCGACAATGCGCCGACCTTGGTGGCGGCCAGCTGGCCGCCCTTGAAGAGCATCAGCGTCGGGATGCCGCGGATGCCGAACTTGGCCGGCACATCGCGGTTCTCGTCAACGTTCATCTTGGCGATCTGCAGCTTGCCTTTGTAGGTCTCGGACAACTCGTCGAGGATCGGCGCGATCATTTTGCAAGGTCCGCACCACTCGGCCCAGTAGTCAACCAGCACCGGCTTGTCGGACTGGAGAACGTCGCTTTCGAACGACGCGTCGGAAACATGCTTGATCAATTCGCTGCTCATTATGTGGACCCTCATTGCCCCAAGCGCCGTCGATGACGCAAGGCACAATGATTCTGACACAAGCCCCTGTTTGCAAGGCGCGCCCGCCGTAGCCATTTTCATGAGAGCCCGATCGTGATGGTGAGACCCGCCACCCGTCTGCACCTTGACCCAGCGCAGGTTGGTGCGGGCTTCTGGCCGGCTTTGGCAAAGCAGGTTGTGGGCTGGTGTACGGGGCAGAGCCTGAGCCTGCGCGACGTGATTGTGCTGCTGCCCTACGCGAGTTTGCTGCCTGTTGCGCGCGCGACTTTTGCACGGCGCGCTGGCTGGCAGCCGCGCATCGAAACCCTACGCACGCTGGCCGCATCTCTGGCTCCGCCGATGGCCGCCGCGGCTGGACAGATCAGTTTTGACGCAACGACCGACCGTCTGAGTGCTGCCGTCTTGCTGCGCGGCCAGGCCCGTGGCGCGGCATGGGCCCGGCGCGATGCGCGCGGCTTCGACGCTGCGGTCGCCGCGATGGTTGACGCCGCGCAGGCGCTGCTGCGTGCGGCGCATGAGCGAACGCCGGAGTTGCGCGATGGATTCTGGTCGGCCTGGCGCGAGGCGTTGGCGCCTGTCGCCGGGCCGGGAGCCAGCGAACGCTGGTTGGCCCGTATCGCGCTCGAGTGGGCGGCTGCGGCTGACGCGCCTGCACACGATGTGCTGTGGCAGTTGCAACCCGCCGCCTGGGTCGGCATTCAGGCCGGTGGTCACGACGGGTTCGCCGAGGGCCTGTTGGCTGCGGCCGCCACGCAGGGCGCCCCCGTGCTTTGGCTCGATGCCGACCCTCCCGCTGCGGCGCCCTTCGACGCGGTGGCGCATCTGCCCGCACCGCGCCGCTGGCTCTGCGACGGCCTCGAAGGCGAAGCGCAAGCCGCCACGCTGGCCGTGCTTGAAGCCCTCGATCGCGGTCACACGCCGGTCGCGCTGATCGCGCAAGACCGGCTCGGCGTGCGCCGCATTCGCGCGCTGCTCGAACGAGCGCAGGTTGCGCTGCGTGATGAAACCGGCTGGACGCTGTCGACCGCGCGCTGCGCAGCGCGGCTGATGGCGCTGCTGCGCGCTGCCGACCCCGCGGCGAGCCGCGACGCGCTGCTCGACTGGATCAAAGGCGAGCCTGTCGATTCGTCCACGCTGCAACGCCTCGAAGCTGCCTGGCGCTGCGGTAGCGAGCCCGATGCGCGCGCGCAGGCCCTGTGCGACAGCGCACTGGCCCGCATGCAGCCGCTGCGCTTCGGCGCGCGGCGCCCGCTGTCGGCCTGGCTGGCGGCCCTGGCTGCCGCTGCGCCAGCCCTGCTGCGTTCGCTTGCCGATGACGCTGCCGGCCGCCCGCTGCTGGCGGCCTTGCATCTGGACGGTCGGCCCGCAGGCCCTGCCTGGTCGGACGCAGCCGATTCGACTGCGCTCGACCTCGCCGGTTTCAGCGCCTGGGTCGATGCGACGCTCGAAGCGGCGAGCTTCGAGCCACCGAGCGATCCGGCGGCGGCGGTCGTGATCACGCCTCTGGCCCGGGCGATGCTGCGACCCTTTGCGGCCGTGGTTCTGCCTGGCTGCGATAACCTGCATCTCGGCGCGTTGTCGATCGCGCCGGGCCTGCTGCCCGATGCACTGCTGCGCGATCTGGGCCTGGACGGCGCGCAGCAGCAGCGCGAGCGCGAGCGCCTGGCCTTCGCCCATGTCCTGTGCATGCCGCAGCTCACGCTGCTGCGGCGGCGCAGCGACGGCAGCGAAGCTCTGGCGCCCAGCCTGCTGGTCGAACATGCGTGGCAGGCGCGACGCCGCCTCGCGCAGCCGGCACCCGGTGAAGTGGCCGCGCCGTTGCCGCAACGGGCCATCGCCGCCACCCCGCAATCGCGACCGGCGCCGAGCGCTGCGCAAGCATTGCCCGCACGGCTGTCGGCCAGCGCGGTCGAGGCCTTGCGCGCTTGCCCGTACCGCTTCTTCGCGTTGACGCTGCTCGGCCTGCGCGAGGCGCCCGAGCTCGAAGCCGAACTGGAGAAGCGCGACTACGGCACCTGGCTGCATGGCCTGCTGCTGCGCTTTCATGCCGCGCGGCCGGCCAGCGATGCAGCCGCCAGCGACGGCCGCCGCCTGCTCGCCGCAGCCGATGCCGAGCAAGCGGCGCTCGCGCTCGATGCGGTGCAATTGCTGCCGTTTCGGGCGGCCTTCGAATCCTTCGCCGCGAACTACCTCGAGTGGCTGCACGCGCGCGACGCCGAAGGCTGGCGCTACGAGGCCGGCGAATGGGCGTTGAAGCGTAATGACCCGCGGCTGCAAGGCGTGCAACTCGACGGCCGCATCGACCGCACCGACGTGCATGCCGCCAACGGCGCGCGCCAGCTCATCGACTACAAGACCGGCAGCGCGCAGGCGCTCAAAGCCAAGGTCGCCGAGCCGCTCGAAGACACTCAACTCGCGTTCTATGCCGCGCTGCTGGGGAGCGTCGAAAAGGAGCCGCCGGTGCGCGCGATTTACCTTGCGCTCGACGATCGCAAGCGGCCATTGCCGATCGAGCATCCCGACGTTGCGGCCAGCGCCAACCGGCTCGTCGAAGGCCTGGCCCACGATCTTGCGCGTGTGCGCGCCGGCGCTGGCCTGCCCGCACTGGGCGAGGGTGCCGTGTGCGATTTCTGCGAGGTGCGCGGCCTGTGCCGGCGCGACCATTGGGCGTGACATGACCCACCCCCGTAGCGGCTTCGCCGCTCCCCCTCGAGGGGGCCACGCTGGCGGCCGGGCAAAGCCCGATCCGCGGCGTGCGCTTGGAAGGACGCGCTGAAGTGGATGCTCCCTCGTACAGCCTCGACGGTCGCCGCGTCAGCCGTGAAGCCTTCTATGCCGCGGCCTGCGATCCGCGCCGCGCGGTCGTCGTCGAAGCCTGCGCCGGGGCCGGCAAGACCTGGATGCTGGTGTCGCGCATCGTGCGCGCCTTGCTCGACGGTGCCGAGCCGCAGCAGATCCTGGCCATCACCTTCACGCGCAAGGCGGCCGGGGAAATGCGCACCCGGCTGGCCGAGTGGCTTCAGGAATTTGCGCAACTCGATCCCGCGAGTGCTGTCGATGAACTTGTGCAGCGCGGTATCGAACGCGCTGCGGCTGAAGGCCAGGCCGCGGCGCTGACCGGCTTGCACGAGCGCGTGCTCGCCAGCGGACGAAGCGTCGAGGTGCGCACCTTCCACGCCTGGTTCTCGCAGCTGCTGCGCGCTGCGCCGATCGAGCTGTTGGCCGGGCTCGGCCTGCGGCCCGACCTGCAACTGATCGAAGACCTCGACGACCTGCAAGCCGCGCTGATGCGTCGCCTGCACGCTGCCGTGCTGGCCGACGACGCCTTGCTCGCCGACTACCGGGCTCTGGCCGCGTCGCGCGGGCGCACGACCCTGCAAAAGTGGTTCGATGCGGCCTGGCAGCGGCGCACGGAGATCGAGCTCGCCGACGCTGCCGGTGTGCTCGAAGGCAGCGTCGAGCCGGCCGCGACGCAGTTCCCCGAATGCGCCGCGCTCGGACACCCGGCTGCACTGGTTCGCCAGCCTGCGTTTGTCGATGACGCCCGCCAACTCGCGCGCCAGCTCGCCGCGCGCGGCAAGCTCAAGTCCGATGAAGCGGCGCAGGGCATTGCCGCCGCGCTCGCCGAAGACCAGGACCAGGCTGCATTCGACGGCCTGTGGTCCGCGCTCTTCACCGAGAACGACACGCCGAAAAGGCAACTCGGCGAGCTGCCGGCGCAGGCTGCGTTGTGCGCGACGCTCGAACACATCGGCCAGGCGATCGCGCAGCAAGAGGCTCACGACGAGCATGCGTGCATGGTGCGGCTGTCGCGCGCGCTGTTCACCGCCTACGCTGAACTGAAACGCCAGCGCGGCCTGATCGATATGGCCGACCTCGAACGCGTGGCGCTGGCCTTGCTGGCCGACCACGCGCTCGCCGGTTGGGTCCAGCAACGCCTCGATGCGCGCGTGCGCTATTTGCTGATCGACGAGTTCCAGGACACCAGCCCGCTGCAGTGGCATGCGCTGCATGCCTGGCTGTCGGCCTACGCCGGGGCGGGCGGTGGCGCGGCGCCGAGCCTGTTCATCGTCGGCGACCCAAAGCAGAGCATCTACCGCTTTCGCCGTGCCGAGCCGCGGGTGTTCGAAGCCGCACAGCGCTTTGTCGTCGAGGGCCTGGGCGGCACCGTGGCGGCCTGCGACCACACGCGGCGCAATGCGCCGGCGGTGCTGGCGGCCATCAACCGCGTCTTCGGCGAACTCAGCGAGGAGGGCGCGCTTGCCGGCTGGCGCGAGCACAGCACGGAAATCGAGGCCGACGCTGCCGCTGCGCCGGCCGTCTTCAAATTGCCGAGCGTGGAGCGTGAAAAAGCCGCCCGGCGCGCGCGCGACGGTGCAGCCGTCGAACGGGTCTGGCGCGACACCCTGACCATGCCGCGCCACGAGGCCGAGGCGGTGTTGCGTGCGGACGAGGCGGCCACCGTGGCGCGGGCCGTGCAGGAGCTGGTTCACAGCCACGGCTGTGCGCCCGGCGAGATCTTCGTGCTGGCGCGCAAGCGGGCCTCGCTGCGCCTGGCGGCCGAGGCCCTGCGCGCGGTGCACCTGCCCTATGTCGCGCCCGAAGAGATCAGGCTCGCCGAGCTGCCCGAGGTGCTGGACTTGCTGGCCGTGCTCGACGCGCTGGCTTCGCCCGGGCAGTCGCTGTCGCTGGCGCGGGCGCTGAAGAGCCCGCTGTTCGGCGTCAGCGACGACGAGCTGCTGCAGTTGTCGATTGCCGCCAAGAAAGCCAGCCACTGGTGGACGGCGTTGATGCAAGGCGATCTCGCGACGCCGGCACTGGTTCGCGCCCGCGCGCTGCTCACGCGCTGGCACGAGGCGGCGACCCGGCTGCCGCCGCACGACCTGCTCGACCGCATCGTTCATGAGGGCGACCTGCTCGCCCGGCTCGCCGCTGCCGTGCCGGCCGAATGTGCGGCGGGGGCCATCGACGCCGTGCAATCGCTGCTGGCCTGTGCGCTCGAACTCGACGGTGCACGCTACGCCACGCCGTACAACTTCGTGCGCGCGCTGCGCCAGCGCAGCGTGAAGGCGCTGCCGGCGTCACGCGCCGACGCCGTGCAATTGCTGACGATCCATGGCGCCAAGGGCCTCGAAGCGCGCGCGGTGTTCGTGATGGATGCCGAACCCGAAATTCAGAACGCAGAAACCGCCACGCTGCTGATCGACTGGCCGGTGTCGGCATCGCGGCCGCGGCGTGTGGCCTTCATCGCCTCGGAGTCGCGTTGTCCATCGTCGTTGCGCGCCTTGCTCGATGAAGAACAGGGTGCGCGCCAGCGCGAAGAAATCAACGGCCTGTACGTGGCCATGACGCGGGCCAAGGAGCGGCTCGTGTTCAGCCGCACGCCGCCGCATCGCGGTGGCTCTGTGCGTTCGTGGTGGCATCGTGTCAACGCTGTGGCCCGCCTGTGGTTGCCGGCCACGGTTGCGTCGCAGCCGGCCGCGACGCAGGCCAGCAGCGTGGTCGATCTGCCGCTGCACTCACGCGCGCCGCCCCCGGCGCCGACGGCGAGTGCCGAAGATGCCGCCGCGGCCCGTCTCGGCCAGGCCGTGCACCGCGCGCTCGAATGGGCTGCCGCAACCCAGGGTTCCGATCTGGATCGCCTGGCGGCCGCGGCGGCCATCGAGTTCGGCGTCAGTGACGCCACCGCCGTTCGGGCCATCGTGACGCGGATCCTCGGCCGCCCCGAGTGCGCCCGGTTCTTCGATGCGGGTGCACTGGCCTGGGCCGGCAACGAAGTGCCCATCGTGGGCGTGGACGCCCAGGCTGGCCAGGTGCTGCGCATCGACCGTCTGGTGTATATCTCGAGCGATGCGCCGACCTGGTGGGTGCTCGACTACAAGCTCGTCGGCACGCCGCAGCACAACCCGGCCTACTGCGACCAACTGGCGGCCTACCGCCGCGCCGTGCAGGCGCTGCAACCGGGCCAGACCGTGCGTGCGGTATTCATCAGCGGCAGCGGTGAACTGATCGAGCCGGCCTGAGCAGCATCGGGCGGCAATCTGGCCGCTTTTTTGCATCTGTTCAAGGCATCGATCACATCCCCCTTGCGCTCCAATCGACGCGCAATCCTGGCTGGTCTTGCGCCTGCCGACGCCGTTCATGTCCGTCACCGCCACCCCTGACGCTGCTGCCAAGGCCGTGCGCAAGCTCGGTCGCTTCGAGTTGCGCCAGTTGCTCGGCCGCAGCGTCGGCAGCATGGCCTGGCGCGCTTACGACCTGCGCAGCGAACAGCGGCTGGTGCTGGTGCTGCCGCGGCAGCAGCCCGCCGATGCCGGTGCACTGGCGGCCTGGCTCGAGCAGGCCCGCCGCGGCGCGCGCCTGTCGCACCCGAACCTGGCTCCTGTCGTCGAAGTCGGCGAGCAGGAACGCTGGCCCTATGTGGCCTACGACAGTGGGCTCGGCCCGACGCTGGCCGAGCGAGCCGCGCCGCGCGAAGGCGAAGCCGCCGCCGATATCGCACGCTGGACGGCCCAGGCGCTGTCCGGCCTGGCCTTCGCCCACGACGCCGGCCTGGCCCACCGCGATGTGCAGCCTTTCCTGCTGGCCCTGGCCGACAACGGCACGCTGAGCGTGCTCGGCCTCGAAGTCGCTGCGGGCGATGCCGAGTTGTTGCCAGCGCCAGCCGACGCCACCGAGCTCAGTCAACACCTGCGCCGATCGCGCAGCGCCGCCGAGCGCGACGTGCTGGCTCTGGCCATCGTGATGCACGGCCTGCTGGCCGGCGCGCCTGCGCTCGAGCAAGCCGACGTTGCCAGCGTGATTGCACGCCTGCCGCCGTTGGGCCGCGACACCTTGCGCCTGCCCTGGGATCTGCCGCGCCCGGTGCCCGAGGCCCTGCGCGCCATCAGCAACCGTGCCACCGACCGCCAGCCGCGCCAGCGCTATCGCAATGCGCGCACGCTGGCGCGGGCCCTCGAAGGTTGGCTCGAAGCCGAGGGCCACCAGGGCGCCGATGCCCACGCCCAACTGATCGACCGCGTGCGCCAGATCGGCGCGCTGCCGGCCCTGCCCGGCGCTGCGGCACGCGCCGCGCGCCTGGCCCTGATGGAGCGCGAGCACACTGAGGAACTGGCCCAGGTGGTGTTGCGCGACCCTGCACTGAGCTTCGAGTTGTTGAAGAGCGTGAACAGCGCCCAGGTGCGCGGCACGCAGGTATCGGGCAATGGCCCGGTGCTCACGGTGCGGCGGGCGATCGCGATGATCGGCCTGGATGGCGTGCGCCGCTGTGCGCTCGGCTTGCGCGACTGGCCCGGCCCGCTCGACGAGCTCGGTGCCCGTGAGCTCGACCAGACCATCGTCCAGGCCCAGCGCGCAGCGCGCGTGGCCAGGGCGCTGCGGCCGGCAGGCTACGACGCCGAAGTCGTGTCCTTGGTGACCTTGATGCAAAACCTGGGCCGCCTGGTCGTGCAGTATCACTTTGCCGACGAGATGCGCCAGATACGCCGCCTGATGCAGCCGGATTCGAGCGCTGCGCCCGATGCGGCGTCGGAGCCCGGCATGACCGAGCTGGCGGCGGGCTTTGCCGTGCTCGGCACCGATATCGAAGGCATGGGCGCGGCCGTGGCGCGCTGGTGGGGCATGGACGATGCCGTGCTGCACATGATCCGGCGCCTGCCGACCCAACTGCCGGTACGCCAGACCGACAGCGACGATGACGTGCTGCGCTGCGTGGCCAGCGCCGCCAACGAAGCTGTCGATGCGTTCAGCCTGCCCGCCGCACAGCAGGCCGCCGCGATCGAGCGCGTGGCCCAGCGCTACGCGCGCACGCTGGATGTGGCGTCCAAGGACATCCACACTGCGCTGCAAGCCAGCACGGGCCGTGCCGACGCGGTGGCTGAAATGCCAGGAGAAACGGGTGACGAGCCCGGTCTCGGCACTGGTTACAACGCTTAGGGCTGCTTGGTTCCCCACCTGACCCGGTTGGGCGCGCTCCCATGCGAGGGGGCCCGTCGGGGTGGATTCTAGGCCAGGGCCTGCGCCAGCGGGCTCTCGCAGTCTGCGCTTTCTTCCTCGCCCAGAGGACGAGGAGCATGTACCCGTCAGTCGATGGTTTGGCGGTAGCGCAGCATCGAGATCGTGACCACGACCGCGGTGAAGACGGCGATCGCGCCCGCATCGGCGCCCACGTCGTGCCAGCCCACGCCCTTCAACATGATGCCGCGCACGATGCGCACGAAGTGCGTCAACGGCAACAGCTCGCCGATCGCCTGCGCCCAGCCCGGCATGCCGCGAAACGGGAACATGAAGCCCGACAGCAGGATGTTGGGCAGGAAATAGAACATCGTCATCTGCATCGATTGCATCTGGGTGCGCGCGATGGTGGAAAAGGTAAAACCCACCGCCAGCGTGGCGACGATGAACAGCAGCACCGCGGCGCTCAGCAGCGCAAAGCTGCCGGCCATCGGCACGCCGAACAGCAGGCGCGCCGCGGTAAACACCACCAGCACCTGTACATAGCCGATAAAGACATACGGCAGGATCTTGCCGACCATCATTTCGAGCGGCCGCACCGGCGTGGCGAGCAGGTTTTCCAGCGTACCGCGTTCGCGCTCGCGGGTCATCGCCATCGCGGTCATCATCACCAGCGTCATGGTCAGGATCACGCCCATCAGCCCCGGCACCACGTTGTAGGCGGTAATGCCTTCGGGGTTGTAGCGGCGGTGGATGCGCAGCTCGAACGGCGCGCCGCCCCCGCGCAGCGGCGCCAGCGCGCCCTGCAGATCGTGCGCCAGCGCGACCGACGGCAGCGCCTGCAACGCGGCCACGGCCGGCCCGGTGGCGGCCGGGTCGGTGGCGTCGGCATAGACCGCGACGGCCGGGTGCTCGCCGCGCAGCACGCGGCGCGAAAAATCGGAGCCGAAGGCAAGCACGAACTGGACCTTGCCGCCGGCCACCAGGCGCTCGGCCTCGGTCTCGGTGACCTGGGCCACGATCTTGAAGTAGCCGGTATTTTCGGCCGCGCGCACCACCGCGCGCACCAGCGGCCCGTTGTCGGCGGCCACCACGGCGGTCGGCAACTGGCGCGGGTCGCCATTGATCGCAAAGCCGAACAGCACCAACTGCATGATCGGCACGCCGATCATCATCGCGAAGGTCAGCCGGTCGCGCCGCAGTTGCACGAACTCCTTGCGCAGCACCGCGATCACCCGGCCCCACGACAAGCTTCCGCCGCCGCTACTGGACGTTGTCGGTCGCATGCTGTGTGAGCGCGATGAAGACGTCTTCGAGGCCGGTGGCGATGGCGCGCACCAGCCACGGCGCAGCGGGTGCGCGTTCGGCAAGCCAGGCCGGCAGGTCGGCGCCGCCCTCGGCGCTGACGTGCAAGGCGCTGCCAAACGCCACCACCATCCAGCGCGCATCCCGCTGCAACAGCGCACCGGCCTGCGCCAGCCCGCTGCCGCTCAGCTCCCAGGTCGAAAGCCCTGCCTGCGCGATCACTTCGGCCGCGGTGCCGGCGGCGAGCAGCTTGCCGTACGAGATATAGGCCAGGCGGTGGCAACGCTCGGCCTCGTCCATGTAGTGCGTGCTGACCAGCACCGTCAGGCCCGCGGCCGCCAGGGCATGAATTTGCTGCCAGAAATCGCGCCGCGCCTTCGGATCGACGCCGGCGGTCGGTTCGTCGAGCAACAGCAGATCGGGTTCGTGCAGCATGCAGGCGGCCAGGGCCAGGCGTTGCTTCCAGCCGCCCGACAGCGTGCCGGCGAGTTGCGTGCGCCGCGCTTCGAGGCCCAAGCGTTCGAGCGTGGCGCGCACGACGGCGCGGCGATCGGGCATGCCGTAGGCGCGGGCGACGAAGTCGAGGTTCTCTTCGATAGACAGCTCTTCGTAGAGCCCGAAGCGCTGCGTCATGTAGCCCACGCGCAGCTTGATCTGGCGGGCCTCGCGGCGGATGTCGTGGCCCAGGCAGCTGCCTTCGCCGGCATCGGGTTCGAGCAGGCCGCAGAGCATGCGGATGGTGGTCGTCTTGCCGCTGCCGTTGGGGCCGAGAAAGCCGCAGATCTCGCCGCGGCGCACGCGGATCGACAGGTCATCGACGACGGCGCGTGCGCCGTAGCGCTTGGTCAGCCCGCGCACGTCGATCGCCAATTCACTCATGGCGGATTGGCTGTCGCGAAGCGCACATCGACCGGCTGCCCGGGCTTGAGCGTGGTCGCGCCGTCCAGCGGCATGGCTTCGACCGCAAACACCAGCTTGCTGCGGCTGGCATTGCTGTAGATCACCGGCGGCGTGTACTCGGCCTGCGGCGAGACCCAGCGGATGCGCGCACGCAGGCCCGCCGCGCAGCCGTCGCACGACAACCCGACCTCGCTGCCCACGGCCGCGCGCGCCAGCGCCGGTTCGGGCACGAAGAAGCGGACCTTGAGCGCACCGGCCGGCAACAGCGCGACCACCGGCGCACCGGCGTTGACCCATTCGCCGGCGCGGTACATCACGTCGAAAACCTGGGCATCGGCGGGCGACTCGCGGCGTTTCTGGCCTTCGCGCCAGGCGCTCAGGGCCACATCGGCCTGCGAGCCGCGCGTTTCGGCGGCCGCGGCCGCGATCTCGTCGGCGCGCGCAGCCTCGCGGGCCAGCCTGCGCGCAGCCATCAGCTCGCGCGCCCGCGCCGCGTCACGGTCGCGTGCGGCCACCAATTCTTCGAGACGAAGCGATGACTGGTATCCCTGTTCGACGAGCTGCTGGTTGCGTTTCAAGGCCGAGGTCGATGCGGCCAGCGCGGCATCGGCCTGCGCAAGCTGGGCCTCGATCGCCTGCAATTCGGCCGGGCGGCGGCCCTTGCGCAGGTTGCGCTCCTGCGCTGTTGCACGCTCGCTGCGCGCCTGCGCGGCCTGGCGCGTCAGCCCCTCGGCGTCGGCATCCAGCGCAAACAACAACTGACCGCGCTTGACGCTGTCGCCGCGCTGCACCGCCAGCGTCTGCAGCAGGCCGGCGGCGGTGGGCGCCACATACACCAGCTCGGCTTCGGCATAGCCGCTCAGGGCCGCGTCCTCGGTCGGCGCGTTGCAGGCGGCGGCGAGCACCAGGCCGACCAGCGCCGCGGCACGGTGCCTGCCGTGGGTTTGGGTGGCGGGGCGGGGCGGCTTCATGCGCGGATTCTGACCTGCGCTGCGGGGTGTGTCATGGCGCCGGCGCCCGCTACCATCGTGTTGTGACCCCCATCGATGCCCCCGAGGCGCTGCTGCCGCCCGACGACCCGCAGCGCCGCATGTTGCACGATGAGGTGCATGCGCGGCCGCCGGCCCTGGTCGCACTGCCCGCGCTGGTGACTTACGTGGCGGTGCTCAACGAGGGCGTGACGCGCCAGGCCGAATGGGCGCATCTGCGCTGCCTGCCGGGCCAGCAGGCGCTGACGCTGGACGATCCGCAGCGCAATTTCCTGCGCCTGACGCTCGGCGCCTGTACCCTGACGTGGGAGCGGCACACCGAATTTACCCGCTACTCGGTGGTGCAGCCGTTGCCGCCGGGGGCCGGCCTGGGCGCACACGGCCCCGATCTGGGCGCAGCCCTGGCCCTCGATGCCGTGTGGCTGCGCGCCATCCCGGGGCGCACCGTGGCGGCCGTGCAGATGGTGCTGGTGATCGGCGATCTCGACGCTGCGCCGGCCGCATTGCGGCAGGCGTGCGACTGGTTCGGCGCCGAGCCCGCGCTGGTGGCCTCGCGCATGGGATCGGGCCGCGAGGGCGGTGGCCACCCGGCCGATGGCCATTCCTGCGCGATTGCCGATTTCGCACTGCGCGGCGACGGTTTCGAGCGTTTGCTGGTGGTCGTCGCGCCCGACACCACGCCCTCGCGTGCCGGGCGCATCGCGCAGCGCCTGCTCGAGATCGAAACCTACCGTCTGATGGCCCTGCGCGGCCTGCCGGTGGCCAAGGCGCTGGCGCCGTTGCTGGCCGAGGCCGAACTGGCCTTGGCGGCGATCACGGCACGCTTTGAAGGCACGCAGGCCTCCGAGCGGGAACTGCTGGCCGAACTGATCGCGCTGGCGGCGCGCATCGAGCGCGCCACCGCCGAGCATATGTACCGTTTCTCGGCCACGCAGGCCTACGACGCCCTGGTGCGCGAGCGCATCGCCGAGCTGCGCGAGAAGGCCGTGCCGGGCACGCAGACGATCGGCGAATTCATGCGCCGCCGCCTGGCGCCGGCGATCGCCACCGTGGCCGCTACGGCGCAGCGCCTGGCTTCGCTGTCGCAGCGCGTCGAGCGCGCCGGGGCCTTGCTGCGCACGCGGGTGGATATCGCCACCGAGGCCCAGAACCAGCAACTGCTGGCCCAGCTCACGCGCGGGCAGGAATTGCAGTTGCGCCTGCAAAGCACGGTCGAAGGGCTGTCGATCGCGGCGATTTCCTACTACGTGGTCAGCTTGCTGCTGTATGCCGCCAAGGCCGCCAAGCTGGCCGGCCTGCCGCTCAACCCCGAGTTGGCGGCCGGGCTGTCGATTCCGCTGGTGTTGTGGGCGGTGTGGAAAGCGACGCGGCGCATCCACCAAAAATTGCAGCGCAACGCCTGAACGGCCATCGACCGCACCAGCTGACCGAGCGCAGCGTCTCGCCGCAGCGCCTGGTGCATTGGCGCAATACCGGGTACCTGGATGCCTGGTGCCACACCAGCGACGCGCTGCGCCGCTGCTCGACGCCGGCTACGGCGTCTTCAGCGGTGCCAGGCTGCGGCCCTGTATCCGGCCTGAGGACGGATCAGTCGTTGTAGCGCTGCATCACGTAGCGGCCCGGCGCATCGCCCAGCGTCGCCGCGGCGGTGGCCGGAATCGGCCTGGCGCGCCTGGGCGGTGACGACCGCGCAGCCAGCCACGAATGCCATGCGCCCCACCACGAAGCTTCGTGCTGCGGCGCCTGCCGCAGCCACTGCTCGGGCTCGACCCAGGCGCTGTGCGCCGGACGGCAATCGACGCGGTAGCTGCGGCCGGCGTGGCCCGGCTCCGACACGATGCCGGCGTTGTGGCCGCCGCTGGTCAGCACGAAGCTGATTTCGGCGTCGCACAGATGGTGCAGCTTATAGACCGAGCGCCACGGCGAGATGTGGTCGCGTTCGGTGGCGACCAGGAACACCGGCAGGCGGATGTCGGCCAGCGACACCGCGCGGCCTTCGACGCGGTAGCGGCTGGTGGCCAGCGCGTTGTGCAGGTACAGCGCGGTGAGGACCTCGTGATGCATGCGCGCCGGCATGCGCGTGGTGTCGGCGTTCCAGGCCATCAGGTCGCTGCGCTGTTCGCGCTCGCCCATCAGGTATTCGCGCATGCGCCGGGTCCAGACCAGCTCGCGCGAGTGCAGGAACTGGAACGAGCCGGCCATCTGCTTGCCGCTGAGGTAGCCGGGGCCGTGGGTGATCTGATCGAGGTGGCTGATCTGGCTTTCGTCGATGAAGAGACCGAGCTCGCCGGGTTCGGAAAAATCGGTCTGCGCTGCCAGCAGCGTAAGCGACGCGAGCGGCGGCAGTTCGACGGCATCGGCGCTGCTCGCCTGGTCATTGTTTTGGCCGAGCGCCGCGGCGGCGATCGCCAGCAGCGTGCCGCCCAGGCAATAGCCCGCGGCATGCACCGGCGTCGCGCGGCCGTGCAGCGTGCCGATCGCGCGCAGCGCATCGAACACGCCCAGGCGCAGGTAATCGTCCAGCGTCAGATCGCGGTCGCCTGCGTCGGGGTTGCGCCAGGACAGCATATAGACCGTGTGGCCCTGCTGCACCAGGTAGCGCACCAGCGAGTTGTGCGGCTGCAGGTCGAGGATGTAGTACTTCATGATCCACGACGGCACGATCAGCACCGGCTCGGGGTGCAGCTTCGCGGTCTGCGGCGCATAGCGGATCAGCTCGATCAGGCGGTTTCTCATCACCACCTTGCCCGGCGTGATGGCCAGATTGCGTCCGACTTCGAAGCGCGCGGCCTCGGCGAGCGTTTCGGCGTCGGGCAGGCCCGACACGTCGCTCAGCCAGTTCATCGTCCCCTTGGCCAGGTGTGCGCCCCAGGACTGCGCCGCGTCCTGCAGTACCACCGGGTTGGTGAACAGGCCGTTGGCGGGCGCCATCATGTCCAGCCACTGGCGGGCAAAAAATTGCATCATTTCACTGTGGTGCGCGGTCATGCCCGGCGCACACGCGGCTTCGCGCCAGAAGGCTTCGTGGTTGCGAAAGCCGCTGCGCAGCACGCTGAAGGGCCACGCGGTCCAGGCTTCGTGGCGAAAGCGCGGATCGTCGTCGGCGCTGCCGCTGGGTTCGTCGCTGCCATCACCCGCCGAACGCCGCAGCGTATCGCCGGCAAGCTGCGTAGCCAGCGCCGCCAGCTCCATCTGCCGCCCCGGCGATAGCGCCAGGTGCCAGGCCCAGTCGGCCCAGGCCAACGACAGCGAGACGGGTGAAAGGCCCGAGGTCAGCGGTGCCGCGCTGGCGTGGAGCAGGCGGTCCAGGCGCTGCGTCGGCGATTCCACGGCACGAGTCTGCACCGAGGGCGTGGTCGGGGTGGGGCGGTGCATCTCCGCTGACGACTGCTGTACGGCGTTGCGCATGTAGAGCATTTTGCGAGCGCCTTTGGCGATGCCGTTTGATGCATGCCAAATCAGGACCATCTGGCGCATCGCCCATCTCGGCCGGCTCGCGCGTCGGCGCCCGTTTAACGCGGTTGGCGCGGGCCGGCCTTACCAATTGTTCGAGGCCCACAGACACAGGCTTGCTTCGTCGCCCGCGGCTTTGCTGCAACGCGACCAACCAGCCGGCGCAAGGGCCTCGCTAAACGTCGCGCCTCTCCGCCCGTGCCCGGTTGTGGGTGTGCTGCGCGCCTGCGTTGCAAGGCTGAAACAAGTGATCGAAGGCAGGCGTCTTATTGCACTCGCTAAACTTTACGTTTTCCGGCGAGGAATTGTGTGCCCAAGCAAGCGCTGACCATTGACCTCCTGTGCGCGCAAGCCCTGGTGTTCTCTCGCCGGGAAGGCAATCATCGCGAGCCGTCCCTGTTCGGGGTCACGGACGGCAAGGCCGTCGGCACCTACCTCGAACACAAGTTTCGCAGCTACCTACAGCAGCGCTTTGCGTTTGTCGATGGCAACTCGGCGAGCGGCATCGACTTCCCGGAGTTGGGCGTGGACATGAAGGTAACGAGCGTGCGCCAGCCGCAGTCCTCATGCCCGTTCAAGTCGGCGCGGCAAAAAGTCTTCGGCCTCGGTTACGGACTCGTTGTCTTCGTCTACGAAAAGCTTGACAGCCCGGAGTCCCAGACGGCTACCCTGAATATTTCTGACGCGCTGTTTGTCGAAGCACATCGAACCGGCGATTTCCAGATGACGCGCGGCCTGCGCCAGATCGTCGAAAGCGAAGGCAATGCGGACGACCTGATGGCATTCATGCTGGAGAGGAACCTGCCGGTGGACGAGATCGAGTTGCAGGCGCTCTCGCAGGAGGTGCTTGCCAACAAGCCGGAGCAGGGCTACCTGACGATATCGAACGCGCTTCAGTGGCGCCTTCAGTACGCGCGCGCCATCGAGAAGGCCGGACAAGAGTCCGGCGTTCGGTCGATCTACAAACGTCGGTGATCGAAGTGGACAAGAAGCATCGCGTCGAATTCGGCGACTTCCAGACGCCCGATGCGTTGGCGCTTGAAGTCTGCCACTGCTTGGCGCGCATCGGCATAGCACCCGAAACGGTGGTCGAACCCACATGCGGGCGCGGCGCGTTCGTCGTGGCAGCGGCGCAAAGTTTCAGCAGCCTGCGCGAAATCCGCGCCTTCGAGGTGAACGCAGCGCATTTGTCGGCGCTGCGTGCGCGGCTCGCCAGCGAGCCGCCGCCGTATCCCGTGCATCTGAGGCAAGCCGATTTCTTCGATCTCGATTGGCAGGAGAGCCTGGGCGACCAACGCGGGCCGCTGCTGGTATTGGGCAACTTCCCCTGGGTCACCAACGCCGCCCTGGGTGCCATCGGCGGCGCAAACCTTCCCGATAAATCCAACTTCCTCGGTTTCAACGGCTTCGACGCGATCAGTGGCAAGGCCAATTTCGACATATCGGAATGGATGTTGCTGCAAACGCTGCGCTGGTTCTCGAAGCGGCCCGGCGACATTGCCATGCTGGTGAAGACCGCTGTCGCGCGCAAGGTTCTCGCACATGCTGAACGCCAGCGCGAGCCGGTTCGTGAGGCGTTCATATTCGGCATCGACGCAAAGAAGAGTTTCGACGCTGCGGTCGATGCGTGCCTGCTCGTCATCCGGCTCGACGCCAACGCGTCAGCCCACTACGACTACACCGTGTTCGACAACCTCCAGGGCGCGAACGGGCGACGTGTCGGCCACCGCGGTGGGCTGACGGTGGGCAACCTCGATGCATTTGAAGCGGCGTCTCACCTGCTCGGCCAGAGCCCGCGAAAATGGCGCTCCGGCATCAAGCACGATGCCTCCGCGGTGATGGAGTTCTCCAGGGCCGCGGATGGCTACATCAACGGCTTGGGCGAAATGTGCCGACTTGAAGAAGACTACCTGTTCCCGCTGCTCAAGGGTTCGGATGTCGGGAGCAACAAGGCGTGGCGCGAAAAATTCGTGCTGGTCACGCAAAGGTTCGTCGGTGAATCGACCGACGAGATCCGGCAACGTGCGCCGAAGACCTGGGCCTATCTCGCGCGGCACGCGGAGCAACTCGACGCCCGCGCGAGCGTCATCTATGCCAAGACGCCCCGGTTCGCCATTTTCGGCATCGGCGATTACGCCTTCGCACCCTGGCGGATCGCGGTCTGCGGCCTCTACAAAGCGCTTCGCTTCAGGCTCGTGGGGCCGCATGACGGGCGGCCGGTGATGTTCGACGACACCGTCTATTACCTCTCGTTCAACGATGAAGCGACCGCCGTCGAGACCCTCGACAAGTTGCAGTCCGACGGCGCGCAAGCCCTGCTGTCGTCGCTGATCTTTTGGGACGAGAAGCGTCCGATCAAGACATCGATCTTGAATGTGCTCGATTGGTCGAAGCTCGACGCACACGCGCCGACTCAGGCGGCATTGCTCTGAATATGGCCCGCAGCGTGCTCGCTAAACTCCGCGCCTCCCCGCACAACCCCGCGCCGGGGGTTCTCCCGCCGACATGACCCTCGATCTTTTCGCCGCCGACCCGCCTTCGCCTCCGCAACCGCCCCAAGACGACGCCGCCGTCACCCTGGCGCATTACGCCGAGCGGGCCTACCTCGAATATGCGCTGTCGGTCGTCAAGGGCCGCGCGCTGCCGGATGTCTGCGATGGGCAAAAACCGGTGCAGCGGCGCATCCTGTATGCGATGCAGCGCATGGGCCTGGCCTTCGGCGCGGCGGCGGGCGGCCCCAAGGCGGTCAAGAGCGCGCGCGTGGTCGGCGATGTGCTCGGGCGCTACCACCCGCATGGCGATAGCGCCGCCTATGACGCGATGGTGCGCATGGCGCAGGATTTCGCGCTGCGCTATCCGCTGATCGACGGCCAGGGCAATTTTGGTTCTCGCGATGGCGACGGCGCCGCGGCGATGCGCTATACCGAGGCGCGGTTGTCGCCGATCGCGCGGCTCCTGCTCGACGAAATCGACGAGGGCACGGTCGATTTCGTTCCCAACTACGACGGCTCGACCGAAGAGCCCCGGCAGTTGCCGGCGCGACTGCCTTTCGTGCTGCTCAACGGCGCTTCGGGTATCGCGGTCGGCCTGGCCACCGAGGTGCCGAGTCACAACCTGCGCGAGGTCGCGGCCGCGGCCGTCGCGCTGCTGAGGAACGAAAAGCTTTCCGACGACGATCTGTTCGCGCACCTGCCCGGCCCCGATTACCCCGGCGGTGGCCAGATCATCAGCGCCGAGGCCGATATTCGCGAGGCCTACCGCAGCGGCCGCGGCAGTCTGAAGGTGCGCGCGCGCTGGAGCATCGAAGACCTGGCGCGCGGCCAATGGCAACTCGTGGTGCACGAATTGCCGCCGGGCACCAGCACGCAGAAGGTGCTCGAAGAGATCGAGGAGCTGACCAACCCCAAGGTCAAGGCGGGCAAGAAGGCGCTGTCGCAGGAGCAGGTGCAACTCAAGCAGACCGTGCTCGCGGTGCTCGATGCCGTGCGCGACGAGTCGAGCAAGGATGCCGCGGTGCGCCTGGTCTTCGAGCCGAAGACGCGCACCATCGAACAGCAGGAGCTGATCCATGCGCTGCTGGCACACACCAGCCTGGAATCGAACGCGCCGATCAACCTGACGATGGTCGGCCTCGACGGCCGGCCGACGCAAAAGAGCCTGCGCCAGATGCTCGCCGAGTGGATCGCCTTCCGCCAGGCCACGGTCGAGCGGCGCACGCAGCACCGGCTGCAAAGAGTGCTCGACCGCGTCCACGTCCTCGAAGGCCGGCAGCTGGTGCTGCTGAATATCGACCAGGTGATCCGCCTCATCCGCCATGCCGACGAGCCCAAGCCGGCCTTGATCGCGCGCTTCAAGCTGAGCGACCGGCAGGCCGAAGACATATTGGAAATCCGGCTGCGCCAACTGGCGCGGCTGGAGGCGATCAAGATCGAACAGGAGTTGAAGAGCCTGCGCGAAGAGCAGGCCAGGCTCGAAGACATCCTGGGCAGCGCGGCGGCGCTGAAGCGCACGGTGGTCAAGGAGATCGAGGCCGACGCCAAGGCCTTCGGCGATGCACGCCGCACCATCCTGCAAGCCGACAAGCGCGTGGTGGCCGAAGTGAAGGTCATCGACGAGCCGGTCACGGTGGTGGTCAGCCTGAAGGGTTGGGTGCGGGCGCTGAAGGGGCACGAGCTTGACCCCGCGACGCTCGCCTTCAAGGCCGGCGATGGGCTGTACGGTGTATTCCCGTGCCGCAGCGTCGATAGCGTGGTCGTGATCGGCAGCAACGGCCGGGTCTATGGCCTGGCGGCCGCCGGCCTGCCGGGTGGGCGCGGCGATGGCGTGCCGGTGACGTCGTTGATCGACCTCGAAGCCGGCACCCAGCCGGCGCACTATGTGGCCGGCGCGGCCGAGGCGCCGCTGCTGCTGGCGCACACCGGCGGCTTCGGCCTGTTGGCGCAGATCGGCGATCTGCTGAGCCGCCAGCGCGGCGGAAAAACCTTCCTGTCGCTCGAAGCCGGTGAGCATGTGCTGCCGCCATCGGCGATCGCGCCCAAGCACGCCCGTGCGGCCTGCCTGTCGCTCAGCGGGCGATTGCTGGTCTTCCCGCTCGCCGAGTTGAGACGCCAGGCCAAGGGCGGGCGAGGGCTGACGCTGATGGCTGTGGACGCCCAGGATCCCCTGATCTCGGTGGCTGCGTGCGGCGACGCATTGCGCGTGCTGGGCAGCGGCCGCGGCGCCAAGCCGAAGGACGAAGTGCTCGAGGGCGCGGCACTCTCGGCGCACGAGGGCAAGCGCGCACGCAAGGGGCGCAAGGTCGAGGGCCTGCTCAAGGTGCTGCGCGTGGTGGCCTGATGGCCGGCTTTATTTATCGAGGGCGCGGATCGTGAAGCGCTGTTCGATCAGATCGGCATCGTCGAAATGACGCCGGCCGACAAAGGCCGTTGCATGGTGGCCCCACTGGCGCATCGCCCCGGCGCTGGCGATGCCCATCGGCCAGAACAGGAAGCGCTCGGCGCGCTCGCTGCCGGCGACCAGACCGTCGGCGCCGAACAGGCTGCGGGTGCCGCCCGTTGGCAAGGCCAGGCTGCGCAAGTCGTTTTCGTCGCGCAGGGCATAGGGCCGGCCCGCTGCGCCGTCGTCGCGGGCGCTGCCGACCACGTAGTGCGAGGCCGACATCAGTCGCACGACGATGCGCTCGCCGGCCTGCAACGCTGGCAGTGTGATCGGCGCGAAGGCCCACTCGACAGCGGCCGGCCCGTCGTCGCGCGGGCGCACTTCGGTCGTCGGCATGAACTGGTGATAGCAGCCGCAGCCGTGGATCGTATCGACCAGCAGCGGCCGGCCGTCGTCGGGTGCCAGCGTGACGCGCAGCACGACGGCGTCGAGCGCACCCGCGAGCAGGTCGAAGCGGCCTTGCGCCGGGCGTTGCGGGAACCACAGGCTATAGACCAATTGCAGCAGCAGCCGGCCGCGGTAGCGGGTAGCGGCCACGCGTTGATAGACCACGGGCGCGCCGCTATCGACGGACGGTACGACGCCGTCGCCCCAGGCCAGTGAGCCGAAGTGGTCGTATTCGCCCTGGGTCTGGATTTCCAGCGCCGGCGCGTGGGCCAGCAGCAGCGCCGCCGTTTCCTCGGCACTGAACAGCGGCCAGCCGAGCGCATCGCGCGGGCGCTCGCGCCACAGTTGCGCGATGTCGGCGCTCGACGCGCTCGCGCGGGCCGGCACATAGCGCTGCGTGGGCGGCGCCGCCGCCGCCCACCGCCCGACCTGCGCCCGCTGTTCGCGCTCCCAGCTTTGCACGCCGGCGTGGAATGGCCAGCGCACGAGCGGGTACAGGCCGACCGCGCGCTGCCAGCCGGCATAGCGGTCGGGCACTTCGGCGCGGGCCGTCAGGGCCGCGCGCAGGGCCGCGTCACGCTGCAGCGGGCCGCGCCAGGCGTCGATGCAGGGCTGCGTGTGCGCTTGCGCGGCGGCGGCATCGCCGGCATCGTCGATCGGGAAGGCGCTGCGCGGCAGGTTGCCGATCTCGACCGCGCGGCCTTCGGCTTCGAGCCGCTGCAGCCGCGCCAGCCAGGCCTCGAAGGCCGCCGGATCGGTCTGGACGCGCTCGCGCAGCGAGGCCGCGAGGCGGTCCACCCGCAGGCCCGCGAAGCCGGCGATGCGCTCGGCCTCCGCATCGCGCACGCCGGACCGGTCGATGGCGGTGTCCAGGTGCGCGAACCAGTGCGCGCAAGCGGCGACCTCCGCGCTCGCGGCTGCCGGCGCCGGCTGCGCGATCCAGCTCGCGCAGCCGGCCAGCAGGGCCGACGCCAGCAGGGCCGCGAGCCAGCGCATCACGCCGGCGCGTGGGCGCCGCCAGCCAAAGACAACAAGCCATGGCGTCGATCGATCATCGACCTCTTGCGCTCCAGAAATGAGGGCTGCTGCGGGGCAAAAATTTTGCACGCGATCACGCTGTCGCGCTCCCTGGGCCTGCATCAGTTGCCGCCGATAAACCACTTGATCACGCCCTTGGCGGCGAAACCGACCAGCCCGAAGCCCAGGCCGAGGAAGAGGACGAAGGTGCCGAAGCGCCCGGCCTTCGACTCGCGCGCGAGCTGGAAGATGATGAACACCATGTACAGCATGAAGGCGCCGACGCCGAAGCTGAGGCCGAAGCCGGCGATCTGCTCTTCGCTGAAACCGAACATGGCGCGATCAGGTTTCGGGTACGACGCAGTCGCGGTAGGCATGCCAGCTGGCATGGGCCAGCCACGGCACGACCGGCACCAGGCCGAGCAGCAGGGTGGCCAGGCCCAGGCCGGTGAGCACGGCGATCAGCAAGGCCCACAACGCCATCGGCAGCGGGTTGGCCAGCACCACGCGCCAGCTGGTGAGCACGGCGCCGAGCACGCCGACCGGGCGGTCGAGCAGCAGCGGAATGGCGACCACGCTGCTGGCGAAAACCGGCGCGGCCAGCACGCCGCCGAGCAGCACCCAACCCTCGAACAGCCAGCCGGTTTCGGCCAGCACCACCTGCTGCAGGAAATCGGCCGGGCGGTTCACCGCGGCCGGTGCAAACCAGGTGACCAGCGAGGCCGAGGTCAGCACCCAGCCGGTGCCGGCCAGGGCCAGCAGGGCCCCGAAGCGCATCAAGTGCCGCGCCGTCGCGCCGCGCGGCCACCAGGCGCGAATGGCCACGCCCAGCATGGCCGCCGGCGTGGCGGGTTCGCCGCGTTCCAGCGCGCGGCTGACGGCATACAGCCCGGTGGCCAGCACCGGGGCCACCAGCAGGAAGCCGCTGAAGGCGCCGGCCAGCAACCAGAAGTGCCGCTGCCCGAGGACGAACAGCAAGGCGCCGAAGAGCGCCAGCGTGAGTCCGTGCGACAGACCGGGCAGCGGCGCGCGGGCCAGGTCGCGCGCGCCGAGCGCGAGCCAGCGCAGCGGCTGCGTCAGCGCGATCGACCGCACTTCAGGCGGGCGCGGGTCGGTGCTGGGGTCGGGCAGGGCCATCGGCCGCGATCATGCCTTGAGCGGCAGGCCGTGGCCTGGCCCGGGATCGGCTTGCGGCGCCACCAGGTGCGCAATCGAATTGGCGTAGTAGCGCAGCAGCGGCCATTCGTCGGCACGCGCGCGGTACAGGCCGTCCTGCTCCAGCACCAGGTGGCGCAGCGTGAGCATGCGCAGGCCGGCGCCGACGGCGTAGTCCCAGTCGCCGCGCGGCAGGTACAGGCGCGCATTGCGCGCTTCGAGGCCGCGCACGAGTTCGGCCACGGCGGATTTCAGTTCCAGCTCGTTGATCGCCTTGTCGCCCTGTTGCAGCAACACCGTGGCCACCAGGGGCACCGGCAGCACCGGGATCAACTGGCCGACCTGGGCCATCAAGTGGCGGCCGAGGGCGGCCACTTCGGCCTGGCGTTGCTCGCGCGGCAGATGGTCGAAATCGATGCCGCGCGCGGCCGACCAGGCGCGCACCGATACCGGGGTGCCGAAATTGACGCAGGCATAGCCCAGCCGGTGCCAGCGGCTGCGCAGCAGCAACCACAACTGGTCGCCGACGAAGCGCAGCGCGGCGCGCAGGCCGCTCGGTTTGGCCGCCGCGGCGTCGCCGGCCAGCAACTGGGTGCGGTCTTCGAGCACGCGGTCGTAGTTCAGGCCCAGCGGCACGAAGACCAGGTCGCGTTCGCCCTCGGTGTGGTAGCCGCGCAGCATGTAGTCGAGGACGCCGAATTTGGGCTCGCGCATCCGGCCGTCGCGGGTCAGGCCGCCTTCGGGATAGACCGCCTGCGTCACGCCGGCCTCGGTGGCCATGGCGATATAGCGCTCGAGCACGCGGCGGTACAGCTCGTCCTTGGAGTTGCGGCGCACGAAATAGGCGCCCATGGCGCGGATCAATTGCTGCAAGCCCCACACGCGCGCCCATTCGCCCACCGCATACGACAGCGCCGCGCGCTCGGCCGCGAGGTAGGAGGCGATGATGTAGTCCATATTGCTGCGGTGGTTCATCACGAAGACCACCGTCGATTGCTCGGGGATGGCGTTCAGCCCGGCGTCGTCGGTGTAGCCGATGCGCACCCGGTACAGCGAGCGCGAGAGCTTCTTGCCGATCCAGTAGCCGATGCGGAAATAGACGTAGGCGTTGAAGGCCGGCACGATCTCGCGCGCGTAGCGCTGCACCTGGTCGGGCGCCACTTCACGCGGCATGCCGCGCGCATCGGCGAAGGCCTGCGCCGCCTGTTGCACCTTGTCGTCGAAGATCAGGCGGTCGATCAGAGCCTGGCGCTTGACCTGCTGGAAGGGCCGGATGCCGATCTTCAGGCGCCGCCCGACTTCATCGAGCACGCGGTTGGCGCGACTGCGCACGAACCAGCGCGCGCTGGGCATCAACAGGCGCTCGAGCAGGGCCCATGCCGCGAGCGCGCCAATAACCAGGGCCAGCCACAGGGGCAGGGTGATGCTTGCCGTCATGCGCCTCCTCGGGTGTCCCGCGGGGCGCATGCTAGCGCGCCCTGGATCAGTACTTCAGCTTGAGCTTGTCGAGCTGCTCTTTGGTGATGGCGGGCACGTCGCCGCGCTTGGCCCAGCGGTTGAGGTTCCAACTGCCTTCGTCGCCAACCCAGGCTTTCAGGATCTTCAGGTTGGCCGCACGCTCGGGATCGGTCTCGCCCAGGTACTTGTACATATTGCCGGGCTTCTTGTCGGCGCTGTTGCTGCCGTCGTCCAGGCGCCGCATGAAGGCGCCGCTGTCGGGCCAGCCGATCAGTTGCAGCAGATCGGCATAGCTATCGGTGCGCGGCCCGAACTTGTCTTTCTTGTACTTTTCCTGGTCGAGCAGAAATTCGGCCAACGTCGGCGCGCCGTCGCCGTGGCATTCGGCGCACTGGGCCTTGATCAGCGGCCGGATCTCGTTGCGGTAGCTCACCTCCGCGGCCTGGGCCGGCAGTGCAATGACGACAGCGGCGAAGGCCGTTGCGACGGTTCTTTTCATGGTGGCGATCCTTTCTCGTTGGTGCAGGGATGGGATCGATGCTAATGCCACGACAGGGTCCGGGCTGTGCGGCGGGTTGACGTGAGTCAACTGAAACAGCGATCGGCGATCGGTGGCGGCTTGCGTGTGCCGGTCACCGCGCCGTCGCGAGAATCGCGCGAGCGCGTTCACCGGTACCGCGGCGAACGCTGCCGACGATCGCGGCCGACGGGCCTGCGTCGAGCATGCGTTCGAAGGCTTGTTGCACCTGCGCTCGGCCGACAGCGTGCAGACGCTCCAGCGCCTGGCCGGGCGCTCGCAAATGGCCGCGCACGAAGGCTTCGAGGGCCGCCTCTTCGAGTCGGCGCAGCGGCTTCTCGGCATCGTGCAGACGGCGCACCGCTATCTGGTTGCGCGCGCGTTCGAGGTCAACCGGGTCGGTGGCGCGGGCCTGCGCCAGCAGCAGGCCGGTCACCTCGCGCAAGAACTCTTCGAACTGTTCGGGCGCGGTCGAGGCTTCGATGACGAGCTGGCCGCACATGTCGAACCGATCGGCGCTGCACGAGGCGTGATAGGCCAGCGCACGCTGCTCGCGCACGCGGGCCAGCAGCGGCGAGCTCATGCCTTCGCCGAACACCGCCGCGGCGACGAGATGGGCCGCATCGTCGTCGCGCAGCGAAGGAATCGGAAAGCCGAGCACCACATGCGTCTGGCTGCTGCCGGCCAGTGCGCGGGCGCGCACCGCACCGGCATAGCTCGGCGCGGCGACCAGGTTCGGCGTCCCCTGCGGCATCGCGCCGAACGCGGCTTCGGCCGCGCGCACGATGGCATCGGCGTCGATCGCCCCGGCGGCGCCGACGATCAGGTTCGCGCCGCTGTACTGGCGAGCGACGTAACGCACCAGATCGTCGCGCTGGAAGCGCTCGATATTGCGCCGGCTGCCGATCACCGGCTGCGCTACCGCGTGCAAGCCGTAGCAGGCGCGGTCGAACAGCTTGTAGCCGGTCGAGACCGGATCGTCGTCGTCCTCGGCAAATTCCTGCAGCAGCACCTGGCGCTCACGCTCCAGCTCGGCTGCGGGGAAGGTCGAGTGCAGCACGATGTCGCCGAGCATGCGCACGAAGTCGCTGGCGTGCCCGGCCAGCCCGCGCATCTGGTAGGCCGTGTGGTCCTTGTCGGTGTGTGCATTGACCTCGGCGCCCAGGCGCTCGGCGTCCAGGTTGATGCGCCGCACATCGCGCTCGGCCGTGCCCTTGAAGGCCATGTGCTCGATGACGTGGCTGATGCCGTTGAGTGCCGCCGATTCGTGCGCGCTGCCGGTGCGCACGAAGACGCTGACCGCGGCGGTGTGCAGATGCGGCATCGGCAGCGCGATCACGCGCACGCCGTTGGGCAAGGTCGCGAGGCTTGCGCGGGGGCTGTCGAGGTCGGCGGAGGGCGGGTGCATGCGGCAGGGGTTCGATCGAGGGCGGCGGCTTGCGTGCGGGCGCCGCATCTGCCGACTTCGATCTTAGGGGGTCGGCGTTCGATGTCTCCTGCGTGAGCCGCCGAACGCCGCCAACGCCTGCGTGCCTGCGCAAAACCGCGCCGCCAGCAGGGTTGTATTTCGGGCTTCGCCAGCCTATCTTTGCGCCGGAGCGGCAGCGGCGCTGTTGGCGCAGCGCGCTTTACCCAGGAAGGCTGCGTCGGCTGACCGCCGCACGACGCAGCCGGCGCCGCTCGAGGGCGGCCATTGACCCGGCGGACCTCACAGGAGACCCGACATGAACCACGCGAACTGGCGCCTCGAAGGCGAATGGCTCAAGAACTGCACCTGCGCGTACGGCTGCCCCTGCGACTTCAACGCCCGACCGACGCGCGGCGATTGCCAGGGCTTTCTGGGCATGCGCATCACCAGGGGGCATTTCGAAAGCACGAGCCTGGACGGCCTGAGCTTCTTTGCCGTCGTCTCCTTCCCCGGCGCGCTGCATGAAGGCAATGGCCAGTTGCAGCCGATCATCGAAGAGCGCGCCAGCCCGGCGCAGCGCGCGGCGTTGTTCAAGATCATGTCGGGGCAGAACTCGGCCGAAGGCACGCTGTTTCACATCTGCAGCCTGATCGTGACCAAGATGCACGAGCCGATCTTTGCGCCGATGACGTTCAGCTTCAACGAAGCTGCGCGGACCGCGCGACTGGTGATCCCCGGCGTGCTCGAGACCGAGGTCGAGCCGATCAAGAACCCGGTCACCGGTGCCGACCACCGCATCCAGGTTCTGATGCCCGAGGGCTTCGAGCACCGCGTCGGCGAGGTGGCCTCGTCCAACATCCGCAGCCAGGGCGCCATCAAGTTCGAGACCCGCGGCGGGCACAGCACGCTGGCGCATGTCGTGCAGACGCCGCAGGGCGTGGTGGCCTAGGAGTCTGGGCGGCAGAAGGGAAGTCCCTGAGAGCTGATGGCACGGGAGGT
>CADEDE010000035.1 GCA_902825995.1 uncultured Burkholderiales bacterium | reverse complement strand
GCCTGGTAGGGCGTGTAGGCGGTGTACCAGGCCGGGTTCTCGAGGATGTTGCGCAGGATGACGCCGGGCGTGTGCGTGCCGTGGTAGCCCTGGCCGATGAAGCTCTTCAGCACACGGTTCTTTGCTGCCACGGCGCGCAGCTCGGCCAGTGCGATGGCTTCACCAGTCGGCGCCGGCAGCGCCATGCCCTGCGTGCGCACGATCGAGCGCGGCACCACGGCGTCGATCAGCGCACGGCGCGACGCGGCGCCGATCACCGACAGCATGTGCCGTTCATCGTCGGCACAGGGTCCGATGTGGCGAGCCTGGAATTCGTTGGCGTTCTCGAGCGCGTCGAGCGGTTGGGTGGCGGACATCTGCATGGAAAAAGCTTTCGGGGCATTGGGGGGCAGGTCAGGTCGTCCTGAGTAGCGCGTCGTAGCCGGTCGGGTCGAGCAGCCGGTCGAACTGCTCCATGCGCGTGACGTGAACCTTGAAGAACCAGCCGTTGCCCATCGGGTCGCTGTTGGCCAGGGCCGGGTCAGCGCGCAGGGCCTCGTTGACCTCGACCACCTCGCCTTCGACCGGCATGAAGATGTCGGCCGCGGCTTTCACCGACTCGACGACGCCGACGACGTCGCCCTGCTTGTAGGTTCGGCCGACCTCGGGAAGATCGACGAAGACCACGTCGCCCAGCGCATCCTGTGCGTGCAGCGTGATGCCGACGATGGCGGCTTCGTGGTCTTCGATATTGATCCACTCGTGGTCGGGCGTGAACATGGTCGTCATGGGCAGGGACTCCTCGGTGTGGCTCCCTCCCCCTCTGGGGGAGGGCAGGGGTGGGGGTGATATGCTTGGGCTCGAGAAGCTGTCAATCGCGGTGATACCCCGGTGGCACAAAGGGCAGCGTGGTCACGCGCATCGGCTGGCGCTTGCCGCGCACTTCGGCCCAGACCTCGTGGTTGAGGATCGCGTGGTTGGCCGCCAGATAGGCCATCGCGATCGGCTGGTTCACGGTCGGCGCCAGCGTGCCGCTGGTCACGTGGCCGAGCTTGTGGCCCTGCGCATCGACCAGCACTGCACCTTCGCGCACGGGGATGCGCTCCAGCCCGACCAGGCCCACGCGCTTGATTTGCACGCCGGTGGCCAGCTGGCCGGCGATCTTGTCGGCACCCGGGTAACGGCCTTCACGCGCGCCGCCCGGCCGCCGCACTTTCTGGATCGCCCAGGCCAGGCCGGCTTCGACCGGCGTGGTGTGCTGGTTGATATCGTGGCCGTACAGGCACAGGCCGGCCTCCAGGCGCAGCGTATCGCGCGCGCCCAGGCCGGCGGGCCTGACCTCGGGTTGCGCCAGCAGTGTCTTGGCCAGGGCAACCGCCGCCTCGGCTGGCACCGAGATCTCGAAGCCGTCTTCGCCGGTGTAGCCGCTGCGGGTGACGAAGCATTCGACACCGGCCAGCATGAAGCTGGCGCCGGTCATGAAGCTCAGTTGCGAGACCCCATCGGCCAGCCGCGCCAGCGCCTTGACCGCCTTCTGTCCCTGCAGGGCCAGCAGCGCCCGTTCGGGCATCGGCACGACCTGGCAGCGGTGGCCGAGGTGCGTGAGCAGATGCTGGGTATCGGCGTCCTTGCCGGCCGCATTGACGACGACGAACAAGTCGTTCGACCGCCGCGCGACCATCAGGTCGTCGAGGATGCCGCCAGCGGCATTGGTGAACAGCGCATAGCGTTGCTTGCCGACGGCCAGGTCGATCACGTCCATCGGCACCAGGGTTTCGAGTGCGGCCGCAGCGTCGGCGCCGACGAGGCGCAACTGGCCCATGTGCGAGACGTCGAACAGCGCCGCCGATTCGCGGCACTGGCGGTGCTCGGCAATGATGCCGCCGGGGTAGTTGACCGGCATGGCGTAGCCGGCAAAGGGCACCATCTTGGCGCCCAGTTCGAGGTGCAGGTCATACAGCGGCGTGCGTTGCAGGTTGGCGGACATGGCAATTTCTCCCGAGGGCTTCGATGCCGCCACACTGTAGTGGTTATGGCGATCCGTGGGCCCTCGCTGTCCGCTTTACCTGAGAGATTGGCGGCGCCGCCCTTCGAGCGAACTGTCCGCTTGCCCCTTCGGTGGGCTGCGTCGGGCGCAGCCTCTCTCCAGTGAGGTCACGCCGGCCATTCGGCAGGCGTTTGCCAGTCCTTTTGCCTGAGCGTTACGCCGGGCTTTGCATCACCCCGGCTTCGCCTTCGGCGGCCCACTCGAAATGGGCTCTCTCCTGGCGGGCGGCAGTGTAGCAGCGTCGAATGGCCGGTGCCGCCGGCAGGCTACAGTGTGCCGGCAGCGCGCCATGCGTTGAAATGCGCGCGGCGCGGCGCCATTCGCGGGCCCGAGAGGGGATCGGTGCCGGGGTGAATTGCGTACTCGCAGGCTGAACCCGTCGAGGATCTCCAGAACATCGGCCCGCCGCCGCACGTTGTCGAGAACTGCGCGGCCTTGTTTGCGCGCTCTTGCAGATGTCTGAGGCTCTCAGTTGACCGGCGCGCCGGCTTCGAACCAGCGTTTGATCAACGCGCGTTCATCGTCGCTCATCTGGGTGGCGTTGTTCAGCGGCATCAGCTTCAGGACCGAGGCCTGCTGATAGACCCTTTGTGCGTGCTGCTTGATCAGATCGGGCGTGTGCAGTGCCACGTTCTTTTGCTGCAGTGCTGCGTTGTGGCACAGCCCGCAGCGCCGATCGATCACGCCCTGGACCTCGGCGAAGTTCACCGGCCTGGCCGCCGCCTGGGCTGCGAGGCTCTGCGGTGGCGGCGCCAGCCCGATGACCATGCCGACCAGCACCAGCGTGCCGACGCTGGCGTATTCCCAAGGCACGCGCGTGCCTTGGACCAGGGCCTTGTGGCGGGCGACGAAGCTGTGGCGGATCAGCGCGCCGGCCAGCATCAGCAGCACCAGCACCAGCCAATTGTGCTTGCCGGAGTACAGCCAGCCGTAGTGGTTGGACAGCATCGCGATCAACACCGGCAGCGTGAAGTAGGTGTTGTGCATGCTGCGCTGCTTGGCGCGCCAGCCGTGGATCGGATCTGCGGCCAAGCCCGCATTGAGTTGCGCCACGACTTTGCGCTGACCGGGGACGATCCAGACGAATACGTTGGCGCTCATCGCCGTGGCCAGCATCGCGCCCACCAGCAGGAAGGCCGCGCGCCCGGCGAACCACTGGCAGGCCAGCCACGAAGCGAGGACGATGAAGGCGAGAACCCCTGCACCGACGATCAGGTCGCCGCGTCTGCGCTGGCCGAAGGCGCAGCAGATGAGGTCATAGACGAACCAGCCGGTGACCAGGAAGCCGAGCGACGCGGCGATCGCAGCACCGTCCGACCAGTCGAAGACGCTCTTGTCAACCAGGAAACTGCCGGCATTGAACAGGTACAGCACCGTGAACAGTGCGAAGCCGGTCAGCCAGGTGCTGTAGCTCTCCCAGTAGAACCAATGCAGGTGTTTGGGCAGTGTCGCTGGTGCGACGAGGTACTTCTGCGGGTTGTAGAAGCCGCCACCATGCACCGCCCACAACTCGCCACCGACGCCCTTGGCCTTCAGTCCAGGGTCGTCAGGCCGGGTCAGGCTGTTGTCGAGGAAGACGAAATAAAACGACGAGCCGATCCAGGCGATCGCCACGATGACGTGGGCCCAGCGCAACAGCAGATTGACCCAGTCGAGCAGATAGGCCTGCACCGTGTCCTCACGGCTGCGGCAAGCTGCCGGCGAAGGCCGGCGCGACAGCGCAGGCCAGAGCAGGGCGGCGGTTGGACATGAGGTTTCCTGTGTGGCGGCTTACGAGCCGCGGTAGGTGGAGTAGGCCCACGGGCTGACCAGCAGCGGCACGTGGTAGTGGCCGTCGGCGTCGGCGATGCCGAAGTCGAGTTTCACTTCGTCGATGAAGGGCGGTTCGGGCAATACGACGCCGCGCAAACGGAAATAGGGCGCCACCGAAAATACCAGCCGGTAGCGGCCGGCGGCCATGCTTGCGGCATCGAGGAGCGCGCCGCCTTCAAAGCGGCCGTCCCGGTTGAGCGTGAAGGTCTTGAGCGTTTGCACCTGCGTGGCGCCGATGCGTTGCAACTCGACAGCCATGCCGGCGGCGGGGCAGCCGTGCATGGTGTCCAGCACATGCGTGCTGAGATGTCCCATTGGGTTCCTTTCGAGGCCACCGGGGTCGGTACGGCTTGCCAAGACCCATCAACTGTATACACTTTGGCATACACACTGGATGCTCGTCAACCCGTAAAGATGCTGCGCCAACGTCCGAATCTGAGGATCGTCGCTGCGCCACCGGCGCCGGCCGGCGCCACCGAGCGCATTGCCCTATCGATCACCGAGGCCATTGTCGCGCGCCGCCTGATGCCGGGTACCAAGCTTGCCGAGCAAAAAATCGCCGACATCTTCAAGGTCTCGCGCACCCTGGTGCGCCAGGCGCTCAACCAGTTGAGCCGAGACCGTCTGGTCACGCTCGAACCGGCGCGCGGCGCATTTGTCGCAATGCCCAGCGTTGACGAGGCGCATCAGGTGTTCGAGTTGCGACAGATGCTCGAGGGCGCGATGGTCAAGCGGCTTTGCGCCGTGGTCACGGATCGGCAGATTGCCGAACTGCGCAGGCACCTGAAGGCTGAGCAGGCGGCGGTTGCACGCACCGACGTGCCGGGCCGCACGCATCTGCTCGCCGACTTTCATGCGGTGCTGGCCAGGATGCTGGGCAACCAGGTGCTGGCGCAGTTGCTCAAGGACTTGCTCAGCCGCTCATCGCTGATTTCGCTGATGTACCAATCCTCGCATTCGGCCGAGGCTTCGGTGGCCGAACATGTGGCCATCGTCGATGCGCTCGAGAAGCGCGACGCGCGGGCTGCCGTTCGCCTGACCGAAGATCACCTCGACCATGTCGAGCGCAACCTGCGGCTCGATCCGCGTTCGCCCGACCTGGCCCAAGCTCTCAGCCTCCAATGAATACGATCGGTCGTTACCCGCGTGACCTGAGGGGCCACGGCCGCGAGCCGCCGCACGCGCGCTGGCCGGGCGGCGCGCGCATCGCCGTGCAGTTCGTGCTCAATTTCGAGGAGGGCGGTGAAAACTCGGTGCTGCACGGTGACGCCGGCAGCGAGCAGTTCCTGTCCGAAATGTTCAACCCGCCGGCCTTTGCCGCGCGGCATCTGAGCATGGAGGGCCTCTACGAATACGGCTCGCGCGTGGGCGTCTGGCGCCTGCTGCGCGAGTTCGAGAAACGCGGCCTGCCGCTGACGGTCTTCGGCGTCGCGATGGCGCTGGAGCGTTGCCCCGAAGTCACCGCAGCGTTCGGCGAACTCGGCCACGAAATCGCCTGCCACGGCTGGCGCTGGATCTCGTACCAGAACGTCGATGAGGCCACCGAGCGCGAGCACATGGCGCGCGCCGTGGCCAGCATCGAAAAGCGCAGCGGCCAGCGCCCGCTGGGCTGGTACACCGGCCGAGACAGCCCGCATACGCGCCGCCTGGTCGCCGACTTCGGCGGCTTCGAATACGACAGCGACTACTACGGTGACGAGCTGCCGTTCTGGCTGCAAGTGCAAAGAACCGACGGTGCACTGACACCGCACCTGGTCGTGCCCTATGCGCTCGATACCAACGACATGCGCTTTGCGCTGCCGCAGGGTTTTGCGCAGGGCGACGACTTCTTCACCTATCTGCGCGACAGCTTCGACGTGCTCTACGCCGAAGGCGAGGGGGCGCCGAAGATGCTGAGCATCGGCATGCACTGCCGCCTGCTCGGCCGGCCTGGCCGGCTGCGTGCATTGCAGCGCTTTCTCGACCATATCGAAGCACACGACCGTGTCTGGGTCGCGCGGCGCATCGATATCGCGCGGCACTGGAAAGCCACCCATCCCTTCAACGCCGAAACGGCCTTCGTCTGGCCATCGACATGATCACGCTCGAACAATTCAACACCGCCACGCCGGACGATTGTGCGAAATGGCTCGATGGCGGCTATGAACATTCGCCGTGGATCGCCGAGCGCGCCTGCGCGCGGCGGCCTTTTGCCAGCCTGGCGCAGTTGAAGCGGGCGATGGTCGAGGTGCTGCGCGAGGCGGGCCGCGACGCGCAACTGCGCTTGATCCGCGCCCACCCCGAACTGGCGGGCAAGGCGATGGTCAGCAAGACGCTGACGGCCGAATCGACCCACGAGCAGGGCCAGGCCGGCCTCACCGATTGCACGCCGGCCGAGTTCGCGAAGATTCAGCAGCTCAATGCCGACTACAACGCCAAATTCGGCTTTCCGTTCATCCTCGCCGTGCGCGGTCCGCGCGGCACGGGCCTGGCCAAGGCCGAGATCATCGCCAGCTTCGAGCGGCGCCTGGCCCACCTTGCGGACGATGAGATGGCCGAGTGCCTGCGCCAGATCCACCGCATCGCCGAGTTGCGCCTGGCCGACAAATTCGGCCACACGCCCGAACTCGGCAACCGGGTCTGGGATTGGGCCGAGCGGCTGGCGGCACACAGCGACCCCGGCTATGCCGAACGCGGCGAGTTGACCGTCACCTACCTCACCGCTGCGCACCGTGCCTGCGCGCAACGCCTGGCGCACTGGATGCGTGCCGATTGCGGCTTCGACGAGGTCGAGATCGATGCGGTCGGCAATGTCGTCGGCGTCTATCGCGGCAGCGATCCGACGGCGCGGCGGCTGCTCACCGGATCGCACTACGACACCGTGCGCAACGGCGGCAAATACGACGGCCGGCTGGGCATCCTGGTGCCGATGGCCTGCGTGCGCGAGCTGCACGTCGCGGGCCGGCGCCTGCCCTTCGGGATCGAGGTGGTCGGCTTTGCCGAAGAGGAGGGCCAGCGCTACAAGGCAGTCTTTCTCGGCTCGGGCGCCTTGACCGGCGACTTCGATACGGCCTGGCTGGATCAGCAGGATGCCGACGGCGTGACGATGCGCACGGCGATGGAGCACGCTGGCCTGTGCATCGCCGATATCCCCAAGCTGCGGCGCGAGGCATCGAAATACTGCGGCTTCGTTGAGGTGCATATCGAGCAGGGGCCGGTGTTGAACGAGGTCGATCTGCCGCTGGGTATCGTGACCTCGATCAACGCCAGCGTGCGTTTGCTCGGCGAAATCGTCGGCATGGCCAGCCACGCCGGCACGACGCCGATGGATCGGCGCCGCGATGCCGCGACGGCGGCCGCCGAACTGGCGCTATTCGTCGAAAAACGTGGCGGCAAGGTGCCGCACCTGGTGACCACCGTCGGCATGCTCGAAGTACCCAACGGGTCGATCAATGTCGTGCCCGGGCGCTGCAAATTCAGCCTCGATATCCGCGCCGCCAGCAACGAAGTGCGCGATGCCTGCGCCGCCGACGTGCGCGCCGAGCTGCAACGCATCTGCGAGCGGCGCGGCGTGCATTTCACGCTCGAAGAAACGATGCGTGCGGCCGCAGCGCCGAGCGATTCAGCCTGGCAGCAGCGCTGGGAGCGCGCGGTGCAATCGCTCGGCTTGCCCTTGTTTCGCTTGCCCAGCGGGGCCGGCCACGATGCGATGAAGCTGCACGAGGCGATGCCGCAGGCGATGCTGTTCATGCGCGGCGGCAATGCCGGCATCAGCCACAACCCGCTCGAATCGATCACCAATGACGATGCCGAGTTGTGCGTGCGTGCCTTGCAGAATCTGCTCGAACAACTGGCCACGGATGCCCCATGAATGCCTACCGGCAACTCGACGCCTGGATCGATGCCCACTTCGACGAGCAGCTGCGCTTCCTGCAGGCGCTGGTACAGGTGCCCACCGATACGCCGCCGGGCAATAACGCGCCACACGCCGAGCGCACGGCGGCCTTGCTCGCCGAGATGGGCTTGCAGGCCGAACGCCACGCGGTGCCGGCGGCCGAGGTGCATGCCGCGGGGCTGGAATCGATCACCAACCTGGTCGTGCGCCGCCGCTATGGCGCTGGTGTGGGTCGAACGATCGGCCTGAACGCGCACGGCGACGTGGTGCCCCCCGGCGAGGGCTGGACGCACGACCCCTACGGCGGCGAGATCGTGAGTGGCAAGCTCTATGGCCGCGCCGCGGCGGTCAGCAAATGCGATTTCTCGACCTACGCCTTCGCCACCCGCGCGCTCGAATCGCTGCAGGCGCCACTCGAGGGCCGCGTCGAGCTGTACTTTACCTACGACGAAGAATTCGGCGGCGAACTCGGCCCGGGCTGGCTCCTCGACAAAGGGATCGTCAAGCCCGACCTGCTGATCGCCGCAGCCTTCAGCTACCAGGTCGTCACCGGCCACAACGGCTGCCTGCAACTCGAAGTCGCGGTGCACGGCAAGATGGGCCATGCGGCGGTGCCCGATACGGCAGTCGATGCATTGCAGGCCGCGACCCAGGTGCTGAATGCGCTGTATGCGCAGAACCCGCTGTACCAGCGGGTCCGCAGCGGCGTCAAGGGCATCACGCACCCCTACCTCAACGTCGGTTTGATCCACGGCGGCACGAATACCAATGTCGTGCCCGGCAAGGTGGTCCTGAAGCTCGACCGGCGCATGATCCCCGAGGAGAACCCGGCCGAAGTCGAAGCCACGCTGCGGCGAGTGATCGCCGATGCGGTGGCACCGTCGCCTGGCATCACGATCGAGGTCAAACGCATCCTGCTGGCCCACGCCCTCAAGCCGCTGCCCGGCAATGCGCCGCTCGTCGAGGCGCTGTGCAAACACGCCAGCGCCGTCTTCGGCGAGCCGATCGAAGCCTCGGGCACGCCGCTCTATACCGATGCGCGGCTGTTCTGCGAGCGCGGCATCCCGGCCGTGCTTTACGGCTGCGGCCCGCGCACCGTGCTCGAGAGCAACGCCAAGCGTGCCGACGAGCATATCGAGATCGAAGACCTGCGCCGCGCGACCCAGGTCGTGGCGCGCACGCTGTTCGATTTACTGAGCTGAGCACAACCCGCAAAGCGGACGCAAAGAAAGCTTCGCCATTCCCGATGACAATCGGCCATGGCTTTGTGGATTCCGATTGCCCAGCTCATGTTGCTGGGCCTGGTGGCGGTGCTGGTATTGTGGCTGGCGCTGCGTCGCAGCGACGGCGACGGCGCCGATCGGCTTGAACGCAACCTGCGCGGCGACGTGCAGGAGAGCGCCCGCGGGACGCGCCAGGAGCTGACGGGCAACCTCGCGTCGATGCAGCAGGCGCTGCTGGCGCAAGCGGGCGATGTGGCGCGCACGCAGAACGAGCAGATCGATTCCTTCCGCACCCAGCTCGCGACGATGCAGCAGGGCCTGGCCGAGCAATCGCGCGCGTCACGCGATGCCCAGGACGCGGCCTTGCACCGCTTCGGCCAGGCCCAGGCCGAGCAATTGCGCGCGCTGGCCGATGGCAACGACAAGCGCATGGCCGAGGTGCGGCAAACGGTGGAGGCCAAGCTCACGGCGATCCAGGCCGACAACGCCCAGCGCCTGGAACAGATGCGCGCCACGGTCGATGAAAAGCTCCACGCCACGCTGGAGCAGCGCCTGGGCGAAAGTTTCAAGCAGGTGGCGGATCGGCTGGAGCAGGTGCACAAGGGCCTGGGCGAAATGCAATCGCTGGCCCGCGATGTCGGTTCGCTCAACCGCGCGCTCACCAATGTGAAGACGCTAGGCATCTTCGGCGAGGTGCAGCTCGCCGGCCTGCTCGAACAGGTCTTCACGCCGGAGCAGTTCGCCACCAATGTGGCTACCGTGCCGGGCAGCGCCGAGCGCGTCGAGTTCGCGATCCGCCTGCCGGGCCAGCGCAGCGACGGCGTGCCGCTGTGGTTGCCGATCGACGCCAAATTCCCGCGCGAGGACTACGAACGCCTGCTCGACGCCCAGGAACGCGCCGATCCGATCGCCGCCGAGGCGGCCGGCAAGGCCATCGAAAACCGGCTCAAGCTCGAAGCGCGCAGCATCCGCGACAAATATGTGGCGCCGCCGCACACCACCGACTTCGCGATCCTGTTCGTGCCCACCGAAGGCCTGTACGCCGAGGCGCTGCGCCGACCGGGTCTGATGGAAGTGCTGCAGCGCGAGCACAAGGTCATGCTCGCCGGACCGACCACGCTGCTGGCCACGCTCAACAGCCTGCAGATGGGCTTTCGCACCCTGGCGCTGGAGAAGCGCTCGGCCGAAGTCTGGGAAGTGCTGGGCGCCGTCAAGACCGAGTTCGCCAAGTTCGGCGAGGTGCTGGCCAAGACCAAGAAGAAGCTCGAAGAGGCCAGCTCGACGATCGATGCCGCCGAAGTGCGCACACGTGCAATGGCGCGCCAGTTGCGAACGGTGCAAGCGCTGCCGACAGCGCGCACGCCAGGCTTGCTCGAAGGCGATGCCGGCGGCGACGATGCAGCGGGTGCAAACCCATGACACCCGCCGTCGATGGCACCCCGGGGCGCAGCTTTGCCTACGTACTCGCCACCCTGGTTGCGCTGCACGCCTGCATGGCATCGATGCGCCTTGCGGCCAGCCTGGCCGTGCTGCAACAGGGCTACCCGGCGTGGGTGGTCGGCGCGCTGCTCAGCCTGTATGCGGTGGCGCCGATTCTGTTGTCATTGTGGGCCGGCCGACTGGCCGACCGCTTCGGCTTTCACCGCCCTGTGGTCTGGGCGGTGGCGCTGGCACTGGCCGGTGCGGCGCTGCCGGTGGCCACACAGCAGGTTGGCGTACTGGCGATTTCGGGCCTGTTGACGGGCGGCGCGCTGAGCATTGCAGCGGTGGCGATCCAGCGTGAAGCCGGCCTGATGGCGCGCGACGCCGATGACTTGAAACGCGTCTTCAGCTGGGTTGCGCTCGGCCCTGCTCTGTCCAATACCGCGGTCCCGGTGCTCATCGGTCTGCTGATCGACCATGTCGGATATCGCGCCGCCTTTGCTTTCGCTGCCTTGCTGCCACTGGTGGCCGCATGGGTCGCGTGGCAGGTGCCGCGGGGCGCGATCGCAGCGCCGGCCCCGGCGGGCCCGGCACTGCCGAGCGGCGGTGCGTTCGAGTTGCTGCGTATTCCCGTGGTGCGCAACTTGCTGTGGGTGAATGTGGCGATGGCCGCGGCCTGGGATTCGCACAGTTTCACGGTGCCGGTGGTCGGCCACGCGCGCGAGCTCAGTGCGTCGGCCATCGGCCTGGTGCTGTCGTCGTTTGCCATTGCCTCCACGGCGGTGCGCGTGGCGATCCTGAGCTGGGGCGAGCACATCGGCGAGCAGCGCGCGCTGATGGCCGCGATCACGCTGGCCAGCGCTGTGTTGCTGGTCTATGCCTGGTTGCCGGGCACGCTGGGCATGATCCTCGGCTCGGCCGTGCTGGGCATCGCCCTCGGTTCGGTGCAGCCGATGGTGCTGGCGATGCTGCACCAGGCGGCGCCGCCGCAGCGCCAGGGTCAGGCGCTGGCCTTGCGCATGTTGTTCACGAATGCGGCCACGATTTCGATGCCCTTGCTCTTCGGCCTGCTCGCCGCCGCCACCGGCAACGCAGCGCCGATGTGGCTGATGGCGGTAATGCTGGTTGCGGCGCGTTGGCCAGCGCGTCGTCTCGGCGCCCCCGCGAACGCAAAGTTAGAAGCGGATACCGGCCGGGTTTGACCCGGTGTCGGCCGCCGGCGCCGCGGGCGCTTGCGGCGCCGTTCGCTGCGGCGGCGCTTTGCGCTCGACCAGCGGCACCGGCGCCGGCGACTGGTAGGTTGACGGCAACAGCGACTGGCGCGGATAGCCGGCGGTATCGAGGGTTTCGTCCCACGCCACCGGGGCATAACCACGCAGGGTTTGTTCGCCGACTTTCAGCACCGGGGCTTCGCTGCCGCCGACCAGGCGCGGCCAGGCTTCGCGCTCCTCGTCGGTTTCGGCGACGCGCTCGATGAAGGGCACGCCGCGCTTGCTGAGCAGATTGCGCCCGAGCGCACAGGCATCGCCGCAACTGCTGGCCGTGTAGAGCGTGACCGGGAAGCGGGTGGCAACCTGGCGCAACGCAAACGGCAGCGCCGGATCGCTGGCGCGGCCGGTCTCGCGGTTGACCGGCAGCACGCGGCCCTCGCTGGGACTGGGCGGCCGGTCGGTATAGGTCACTTTGCCGTCGGGGCCGACGACCTTGAACAGGGCTTGGGCGGCGGGTGCCGCGAACAGCAGCGTGGCAGCGACCGTGAAAAGCAGGGCAGGTATGCGCATGACACGCAATCTAACCGGCCTGGGCCGCAGACTCAAGCCATCCCTTGATGGCGCAGCAGTGCATCGATGCGTGGTTCACGACCGCGGAAGGCGGTGAAATTCTCCAGCGCGGTTCGGCTGCCGCCGGCTTCGAGGATTTCTTCACGCAATCGGCGCCCGGCGGCGACCGAGAGCGCGCCGGCTTCCTCGAAAACACTCCAGGCGTCGGCCGACAGGACTTCGGCCCATTTGTAGCTGTAGTAGCCGGCCGAATAACCGCCGGCAAAGATGTGCGAGAAGCTGTGCTGGAAGCGGTTGAAGGCAGGCGCCTCGAGCACGCCGACTTCGCGCCGGACTTCGTCGAGCACCTGTTGCACGCGTTCTTCGGTGCCGGGTTCGGCATGGATGCGCATGTCGAAGAGACCCATCTCGACCTGGCGCAGCGTGGCCAGGCCGCTCTGGAAATTCTTCGCCGCAACCATTTTGTCGAACAACTCGCGCGGCAGCGCCTGGCCGGTCTGGACATGCGCGCTCAGGCGCTCGAGCACGCTCCACTCCCAGCAGAAGTTCTCCATGAACTGGCTCGGCAGTTCGACCGCGTCCCACTCCACGCCCGACAGGCCCGATACGCCGATATCGTCGATGCGCGTGAGCATCAGGTGCAGGCCGTGGCCGAATTCGTGGAACAGGGTGATCACGTCGTCGTGGGTCAGCAGTGCCGGCTCCTTGCCGAGCGGCGGCGCGAAGTTGCAGGTCAGCGCGGCCACCGGCATTTGCACGCTGCCGTCGGGCCGGGCCCAGCGCACCCGCACATCGTCCATCCAGGCGCCAGGCTGCTTTCCCGAGCGCGCGTAGAGGTCGAGGTAGAACTGCGCCAGCAGCGTGCCCGCGCCGTCCTCGGCGCCTGCCAATTTCCGTTCGACGCGATAAAAGCGCACGCTGTCGTCCCAGACCGGTGCGCGGTCGGGCCTGATCGTCACTTCGAATACCGTCTGCACGATCTCGAACAGGCCGGCCAGCACGCGCGGCTCGGTGAAGTAGCGCTTGACCTCCTGGTCGCTGAAGGCGTAGCGCGCTTCCTTGAGTTTTTCGCTGGCGTAGGCCAGATCCCAGGCCTGCAGCTCGGGTAGGCCCAGCGCCGACGCGGCAAAGGCCGACAGCTCGGCCAGGTCACGCTCGGCGTAGGGCCGCGCGCGCGTGGCCAGGCCGCGCAGGAAGCTGCCGACCTCCTGCGTCGAGCGCGCCATCTTCGGCACCAGCGAAACCTCGGCATAACTGGCGTGGCCGAGCAAAGCGGCGGCTTCCTGGCGCAGCGCCAGCAGGGTCTGCATCAGCGGGCCGTTGTCGCGCTCGCTGGGGCCCAGTTCGCTGGCCCGCGTGACATAGGCGGTGTAAAGGGTTTCGCGCAGACGGCGCTGGCTGGCGTACTGCATCACCGGGCCATAGACCGGGGCGTGCAGGGTCAGCTTGTGGCCCTGCTTTGCATCGGCCTGTGCGGCTTCGCGGGTGGCCTGCAAGACATCGGCGGGCACTCCATCGAGCTCGTCGGCGCTGGCGAAATACGCGAAGCCGTCGGTGGCGTCGAGCACATGCTCGCGGTATTGCTGTTCGAGTTCGGCGGCGCGCTCCTGGATCGCGGCGAAGCGGGTCTTGGCCTCGCCCTGCAATTCGGCGCCCGAGAGCACGAAGTCGCGCAGCGCATTGGCCAGGGCCTTGCGCCGTGGCCCTGCGAGCGCTGTCGCGGCCGGGCTGGCGGCGATGGCCTTGTATTTGGCGTACAGGCGCTCGTTGGCGCCCAGGCGGGTATAGAACTCGGTCACCTTGGGCAGGTTCTCGGTATAGGCCGCACGCAGTGCGGGCGTATCGGCCACGGCGTTCAGGTGTGATACCGCGCCCCAGGATCGGCCCAGGCGCTCGGTGGCTACATCGAGCACGGCCGATATGGCGGCGTAGTCGGCGGGCACCTCGGGGCCGAGCACGCGCTCGAGCGCCGCGTCGGCCTCGGCCAGCAGCGCATCGACAGCCGGCGTGACATGTTCCGGGCGGATCGCGTCGAAGGCCGGCAGGTCGTCGATGTGCAGCAGGGGGTTGTCCATGGACCCTTGGTGTCAGTGTGCGGCGGCTTGTTCCGCCGCCTGCAGGGTGTTGGCGAGCAGCAGCGCGATGGTCATCGGGCCAACGCCGCCGGGTACCGGGGAAATCCAGCCTGCAACTTGCGAAACGCCGGCGAAATCGACGTCGCCGCAGAGCTTGCCGGCGTCATCGCGGTTGATGCCGACATCGATGACGACCGCACCCGGCTTGACCATTGTCGCGATGAGGGTGTTGCGGCGCCCGACCGCGGCGACCACGATGTCGGCCTGGCGCGTGTGCAGGGCCAGATCGGGCGTTGCGCTGTGGCAGACCGTGACCGTGGCGTGGGCCTGCAGCAGCAGCAGCGCCATCGGTTTGCCGACGGTATTGCTGCGCCCGATGACCACGGCGTGCTTGCCGCGCAAGGCGATGCCCGTGCTTTGAATCAGCTTCATGCAGCCCAGCGGTGTGGCCGGGCGCAGGCCGGGCAGGCCGGTCAGCAGCCGACCGGCGCTGGCCACCGAAAAGCCATCGACATCCTTGGCCGGTGCGATGGCTTCGATGACGCGCTGGGCGTCGAGGTGCCTGGGCAGCGGCATCTGCACCAGGATGCCGTGGATGGCCGGGTCGGCATTCAGGGCTTCGATGCGCGCCAGCAGATCGGCCTGGGCCATCGTGGCGTCATAGCGTTCGAGTACCGAGTGCAGGCCGTTCTCGACGCAGGCTCTGAGCTTGTTGCGCACATAGACCGCGCTGGCCGGGTCGTCGCCGACCAGGATCACCGCCAGGCCGGGCGTGATGCCGCGTGCATTCAAGGCTGCGGCGCGCAGTGCGACCTCGGCGCGGAATTGTTTGGCGATGGCAGCGCCATCGATCAGCATTGCGGCCACAGCTTCTCCGGCGGGCAACGAGCAAGGCCGCATGCGGCGAACCTACCGCTATGAATCAACATGATTGCCCCCGGTACGAAGAAACAGGCAAGGGGCAGCGGCACAGCCGCTTCGGGGGCGGGTCAACTCTTGGCGCCGAGCGCGATTTTCAGCAGATCGGCCACGGTATTGGCGTTGAGTTTTTCCATGATGTTGGCGCGGTGCGCCTCGACCGTCTTGATGCTGATGCCCAGGTCGTCGGCGATCTGCTTGTTCAGGCGGCCGGCAACGATGCGTTCGAGCACCTGCACCTCGCGCGTCGTCAGGCGCGACAGCAGTGCGTCGCGGCTGGCCTGCTCCTGGTGCTGGCTGAAGGCGCTGCGAGCGGTGTCGAGCATGCGCTCGACCAGGCCCAGCAGTTCGTTTTCCTTGAAGGGCTTTTCGATGAAATCCATGGCCCCCTTCTTCATCGTCGTGACCGCCATCGGCACGTCGCCGTGGCCGGTGATGAAGACGATCGGCAGCGGGCTCTTGCGCTCGACCAGGCGGTCCTGCAATTCGAGGCCGCTCATGCCGTCCATGCGGATGTCGGCGATCAGGCAGGCGACCTCGCGCGCGTCGAAGCGCGACAGGAAGGCCTCTGCCGAATCGAAGCACTTGACGCGGTAGTCCTTGCCCTCGAGCAGCCACTGCAGGGAGTCGCGCACGGCCTCGTCGTCATCGACGACATATACGGTGCCTTTTTTGGGGATCAAACTCATGGCGTGAGGTTCGTATCGGCGCTGGCGATTGCCGCTGGCGCTGTGCTTTTCGCAGGGTTGGCGGCGGCTGAGCCAAGGAGGCTGGAGGGCTCGGTGCGGGCCGGCATCTCGACCGGCAGCGTGAAGGCAAAACGACAGCCCACGACAAGTTCACCATTGTAGAGGTTGGTTGCGCGGATCCGGCCGCGGTGCGACTCGACGATCGAGCGGCACAGCGCCAGCCCGATGCCCAGGCCCTCGACCTTGGTCGAGAAGAAGGCTTCGTACAGGCGTGCCAGCACGTCCTCATGCACACCCGGGCCACGGTCGGTGACGCTGAACTCGATTACGCCGCCTTCTTCGGGTGTGTGCCGCGGCACCACGCGCAGCTCGATGTGCCGGCGCGGGGCCGGCAATTGCGCGCTGTCGATGGCCTCGGCGGCGTTCTTCAACAGGTTGAGCACCACCTGTTCGATCAGGATCGGGTCGCAATGCAGTGGCGGCAAGCGTTGCGCGACATAGGTCGCGAGGGCCACCTTGCGTCGGTGCATCTCGATGCCGGCGAGGTCGACCGCGTCATCGATGATTTCACGCGCCTGGGCGCGCTGGCGCTGTGGTTCGCTGCGTTTCACGAAGGCCCGGATGCGGTGAATGATCTGGCCCGCGCGCTCGGCCTGGTGCGAGGTTTTTTGCAGTGCCGCCACCAGATCCTCCTTGCCGATCGAATCGGCGCGTACCCGCGAGACCATGCCATTGCAGTAGTTGGCGATGGCCGTCAGCGGCTGGTTGAGTTCGTGGGCGATCGAGCTGGCCATCTCGCCCACCGTCACCAGGCGGCTGGTGACCTGCGCCTTCTCGGCCTGTTGCGCGATTTGTTCCTCGCTCCGACGGCGCGCGGTGATGTCGGTGGCGATCAGCATCTGCGCCAGGCGGCCGTCGGTCCATTGCAGGTAGCGCGAGCGCACGTCGAACCACTTCTTCAGCGTATCGACATAGACCTCGCGCGGATCGGCGCCACTGGCGGCGAGCGACTCGGCGGGCAATTCCGACAGGCTGTCGATCGCATCGCCGTCGGTGCCGGGCGCCAGGAACGGCAGTATCGCGCTGCGGGCCGCCAGCTGGGCGTGGCCGTTCGGATCGGCACCGAACCACAAGCGGTAGGAACGGTTGGCAAACAGCAATTCGCTTTGTTGCACCGACAGCACCGACACCGCGGCGTCCAGGCCCTCGAGCACGGTGGTGAAACGCTCGTGCGCGGCCGAGAGCTGGTCGCGGATGCGTTTGGCCTCGGTGATATTGGTCATCGAGGTCATCCAGCCCTTTTGCAGGCCGCGGGCGTCGATCAGCGGCGAGACATACATGCGCGAATCGAACAAGCTGCCGTCCTTGCGCCTGACCTTGACTTCGACACCGCCGGCCGGGCTGCGCCCCTGCAGCTCCTGCTGCGACAGGCGCAGGTTCTCTTCGATGCGGTCGGCCGGCCAGTAGGGGAAGGGCGGTCCCCGACCCACCAGCTCGGCTTCGGTGAACCCGGTCATCGCGCAGAAAGCCGGGTTGATGTAGGTGATGCGGCCCTCGGCGTCCATCGCGCGCATGCCGGTCAGCATGGAGTTTTCCATCGCCCGGCGGAAATTGGTTTCCTGGACCAGCGCGCTCTGCATCTGGCTGCGCCGGCGCATGTGGCGCCAGGTGCCGAGCAGCATCCAGACCGTCAGCACCGACAGCGCCACCACCATCCAGAACAGGGTATTGCCGACCAGACCGATCGAGGTGCGCCAGCCCTGGCCGCGCAGAACCAGGCCATTGGCCGTGGGCGCCAGCGGCAGGTCATAGACGATCGTCGGGCGGATCGCGGGTTGGCCCGGCATCTGCAATACGCTGCCGGCAAGTTCTCGACCGCCGTCATCGATCACGGCTACCGTGTGGCGCTGCATCACGGCGGGCGGCACCGACGCTCGCAACAGGGTGTCGATCGAGTATTCGGCGATCAGCGCCCCGGTGAAGCTGCTGCGCTCGCGCAGCGGCATGTGCAACTGGAATACGGTCGTGCCGCTGGCATTGCGAAAGGCGCGCGAAAACAGCGCTTGGCGGGTACTGCGCACCGCCGCGAAGGCGCGTTCGGGTTCGCTGGTTTCGCCGGCCACGGGCAGCGCCAGCTGCATGGCATCACCGCTCGGATTGGCTTCGGGATGGAATGCGGCCACGGCGTGGCTGGCATGCAGCACGCGCTTGGACGTGACCCAGGACAGGTGCGTCACCGCGGGGCGTTCACGGGCAAAGGCAGCGGCCTGTGCGCCGAAGTTCGCGTCGTCGATTTCGTTGCCGGCGATCTGCCGGGCCAATCGTGCCAATTGGTCCTGGTCGTCGAGCAGGCGCAGGCGGATCTGCTGCTGCGCGATTTCGGTGTCGCGCTGCACCGTGTCGGTTTCGCGCGCTATTTCTTCGTTGCGCAGGTACCAGAAGGCCGCAATGATCGCGGCCAGGAAAAGCAACACCGAGACCAGCGGGCCGATGGTGGCGAAACGGTCTTGCCGGGTTGGTGACTGGCGTCGCCACCAGCGGCCGAACAGCCGCTGCCGGCGCGAGAAGTTCGGCAGCTCGCTGTCGCGGGCCAGGTCGGGGCGGGCTTGCATGGCCGCGATTATCGAGCGACACCGCACCCGCTTGCAGCACAACATTTCACGATAAGGAACGCTCGGCCACTATTTGAAATAGTCTGCGGCCTGTGCGACACTCGCGCCGGCCGCCGTCGGCACGTTCACGACGGACCAGGGCCGCGGCCACCCCAATACCCCAGGAGACCAGCATGTCAGCGCTTCCCCCGTCGCCGCTCGGTACGCACGGCGTCAGCCCAATCGGCGACAGCGACGCCCAGGAAACCCGCGAATGGCTCGACGCGCTGTCGGCCGTGGTGGCCACCGAAGGCCGCGAGCGCGGCCATTTCCTGATCGAGCAACTGCTCGAGCATGCGCGCCAGCAGGGCATCGACCGCCCATTTTCGGCCACCACCGGCTATGTCAATACGATCGAGCCGGAAGACGAGGAACGCAGCCCCGGCAACCTCGAACTCGAAGGCCGCCTGCGTGCGTACATGCGCTGGAACGCGATGGCCCTGGTGGTCAAGGCGAATCGCCTGGATCCGGCCGACGGCGGCGACCTCGGTGGCCACATCAGCAGCTTCGCTGCGCTGGCGCACATGTTCGCCGCCGGCTTCAACCACTTCTGGCGCGCCGAGAGCGAAGGCCATGGTGGCGACCTGTTGTACCTCCAGGGCCACAGCGCGCCCGGCATCTATGCGCGCGCCTTTCTCGAAGGGCGTTTGACCGAAGCGCAGATGCTCAACTTCCGGCAGGAGGTGGACGGCAAGGGCTTGTCGAGCTACCCGCACCCCAAGCTGATGCCGGAGTTCTGGCAGTTCCCGACCGTCAGCATGGGCCTGGGACCGTTGATGGGCATCTATCAGGCGCGTTTCCTCAAGTACCTGCACGCACGCGGTATCGCCGACACCGCCAAGCGCAAAGTCTGGGTCTTCTGCGGCGACGGCGAAATGGACGAGCCCGAGTCGCTCGGGGCGATCGGTTTGGCAGCGCGCGAAAAGCTCGACAACCTGGTCTTCGTCATCAGCTGCAACCTGCAGCGCCTGGACGGCCCGGTGCGCGGCAACGGCAAGATCATCCAGGAACTCGAAGGCGAGTTTCGTGGCGCGGGCTGGAACGTCATCAAGCTGATCTGGGGTAGCAACTGGAACCCGCTGCTCGAGCGCGACAAGGACGGCGCGCTGAAAAAGATCATGATGGATACGCTCGACGGCGACTACCAGGCCTTCAAGGCCAACGACGGCGCCTTCGTGCGCAAACATTTCTTCGGCCGCTCTCCGGCCACGCTGGAGATGGTCGCCAAGATGAGCGACGACGAAATCTGGGCCCTGCGCCGCGGCGGCCACGACGCACAAAAGGTCTATGCCGCTTTCGCGCGCGCCAACAGCGCACAAGGCCAACCGACAGTGTTGTTGGTCAAGACCGTCAAAGGCTGGGGCATGGGCCAGGCCGGCGAAGGCAAGAATGCCGCGCACCAGGTCAAGAAGCTGACCGACGACGACCTGCGCGTCTTCCGCGACCGGTTCAACATCCCGATTCCCGACAGCGAGCTGGCCAAGATCCCGTTCTACAAGCCGGCCGACGACACGCCGGAAATGCGCTACCTGCACGAGCGCCGCAAGGCGCTGGGCGGCTACCTGCCCAAGCGCCGCGTGAAAGCCGACGAGACCTTCACGGTGCCGCCGCTCGAAACCTTCAAGACTGTGCTTGAACCGACGGCGGCGGGCCGCGAGATCAGCACCACGCAGGCCTATGTGCGCTTCCTGAGCCAGTTGCTGCGCGACCAGGCTCTCGGCCCGCGCGTGGTGCCGATCCTGGTCGATGAGGCGCGCACCTTCGGCATGGAAGGCCTGTTTCGGCAGATCGGCATCTACAACCCCGCAGGGCAGAACTACACGCCGGTGGACAGGGACCAGGTGATGTACTACCGCGAGGCCACGGACGGCCAGATCCTGCAGGAGGGCATCAACGAGGCCGGCGGCATGGGCTCGTGGATTGCGGCGGCGACCAGCTACAGCACGAACAACCGCATCATGCTGCCGTTCCTGATCTACTACTCGATGTTCGGCTTCCAGCGCGTCGGCGACATGATCTGGGCTGCCGGCGACATGCAGGCCCGAGGTTTCCTGCTCGGCGGCACTTCAGGCCGCACCACCTTGAACGGCGAGGGCCTGCAGCACGAAGACGGCCACAGCCACGTCCTGGCCGGCACGATTCCGAATTGCATCAGCTACGACCCGAGCTTCGCGCACGAAGTCGGCGTGATCCTGCACCACGGCTTGAAGCGCATGGTCGAAAAGCAGGACAACGTTTTCTACTACCTGACGCTGCTTAACGAGAACTATGCGATGCCGGGCCTGAAGGCCGGCACCGAAGCGCAGATCCTGAAGGGCATGTACCTGCTCGAAGAGGGCGCCAAGAAAACCCCGCGCGTCAACCTGCTCGGCAGCGGCGCGATCCTGCGCGAGAGCCTCGCCGCCAGGGGTTTGCTCGAAGCCGAGTGGGGCGTGGCGGCCAACGTCTGGAGCTGCCCGAGCTTCAACGAACTGGCGCGCGACGGCCAGGATTGCGAGCGTTGGAACCTGCTGCACCCGACCCCGGATCCCAAAGTCGGCGCGCGCGTGCCCTTCGTTACCCAGCAACTCGACAAGCATGCCGGCCCGGTGATCGCATCGACCGACTACATGAAGAGCTACGCCGACCAGATCCGCGCCTTCATCCCGAAGGGCCGCCAGTACAAGGTGCTCGGCACCGACGGCTTCGGCCGCAGCGATTTCCGCAGCAAGCTGCGCGAGCATTTCGAGGTCAACCGCCACTATGTGGTGGTTGCGGCGCTGAAGGCACTGGCCGACGAAGGCACGTTGCCGTTGGCCAAAGTGGCCGAAGCGATCAAGAAGTACGGCCTCAACGCCGACAAGATCAACCCGCTGTACGCATAAGCACAACGACAACGGAGACAACACATGGCGTTGGTGGAAGTCAAGGTTCCGGACATCGGCGACATCAAGGAGGCCGAAGTCGTCGAGCTGTTGGTCAAGGCCGGCGATACGGTGGCGGTCGATCAGTCGCTGCTGGCGGTTGAGTCGGACAAGGCGTCGATGGAAATTCCGTCGCCGCAGGCGGGCGTGGTCAAGGAATTGAAGGTCCGGCTTGGCGACAAGGTCGGCCAGGGCTCGCTGGTGCTGGTGCTCGAGGCGGCCGGCGGTGCTGCGCCGGCAGCCTTGTCCCGGCCTTCTCCCGCGCAGGCGGGAGAAGGGGCCCAGCAAGCCTCGCTCGCCGGTATGCCCCCCGCTCCCGCCACGGTGGGAGAGGGCCGGGGTGAGGGCGGGTCGATCGAGATCGTTGTCCCCGACATTGGCGACTTCAACGAAATGGCGGTGATCGAGGTCTTCGTAAAACCCGGCGATACGGTGAAGATCGAGCAGAGCCTGATCACGGTCGAAAGCGACAAGGCGTCGATGGAGATTCCGTCGCCGCACGCCGGTATCGTCAAAGACGTCAAGATCAAGCTTGGCGACAAGGTCAGGCAAGGCACCTTGATTGCGGTGTTGCAGGGCGCGGCCGGTGCTGTCGTGCCGGCCCGGGCTGAGCCAGCGTCTCCGATCATCCTGAGCCTGTCGAAGGAAGCCCCGCGCGCAGCGGCCAGCCCTTCGGCAAGCTCAGGGCGAACGGAGGTCGTTGCGACCATGCCTGCTCACGAACCGACCGTTGCCAAGGGTGCGCTGCCGCACGCGTCGCCGTCGATCCGCCGCCTGGCGCGCGAGCTCGGCGTGCCGCTGGATGAGGTCAAGGGCCGTGGTCCGAAAGGCCGCATCACGCAAGAAGACCTGCAAGCCTTCGTCAAGGGGGTGATGGCCGGTGCCGTGCAGACCGCGGCGCAACAAGCCAAGGCGCCGGCTGTGGCCGCTGCTGGCGGCGCCTTCCCCGGCCTGCTGCCATGGCCGCAGGTCGATTTCAGCAAATTCGGCCCCGTCGAGCGCAAGAACCTTTCGCGCATCAAGAAGATCGGCGGCGCGAACCTGCATCGCAACTGGGTCGTGATCCCGCATGTCACGAATCACGATGACGCCGACATCACCGAGTTAGAGGCCTTCCGGGTCCAGCTGAACAGGGAAAACGAGAAGAGCGGCATCAAGGTGACGATGCTGGCGTTCCTGGTCAAGGCCTCGGTTGCGGCGCTGAAGAAGTTTCCCGAGTTCAATGCGTCGCTGGATGGCGAGCAGATCGTCTTGAAGAACTATTTCCACATCGGCTTCGCGGCCGATACGCCCAACGGCTTGATGGTCCCGGTGATCAAGGATGTTGACAAGAAGGGCGTGCTCCAGATCGGCCAGGAAATGGGCGAACTGGCGAAGAAGGCGCGCGACGGCAAACTCGGCCCGGCCGAGATGAGTGGGGGCTGTTTTTCGATCTCGTCGCTCGGCGGCATCGGCGGGCGCTACTTCACGCCGATCATCAATGCGCCCGAGGTGGCGATCCTCGGCGTGTGCAAGAGCGCCACCGAGCCGAAGTGGGACGGCAGCGCCTTCCAGCCGCGGCTGATGCTACCGCTGTCGCTGAGCTGGGACCACCGCGTGATCGACGGCGCCGCGGCGGCACGCTTCAACGCCTACCTGGGTCAGGTTCTTGCCGACTTCCAGCGCGTGCTGCTCTGAGGTCGAACCGATGACGACGATTGCCGTGGTGCGCAAAGGCACCCAGGTGGCGATTGCCGCCGACAGCCTGGTGACCTTCGGAGATACCAAGCTGCCGCACGGCTATGAAAACAACGACAAGCTGTTCAAGGTCGGCGAGTCGTATTTCGGCATGGCCGGCACGACGGCGCATTTCCCGGTCCTGCGCAAGGCGCTGACATCGCTGGCACCCGCAGAGCTGAAGCTGACCTCGCGCGACGATGTCTTCGATACCTTCCTGAAGCTGCACCCGAAGTTGAAGGAGCAGTACTTCCTGAACCCGAAAGAGGAAGACGCCGACCCCTACGAGAGCAGCCAGTTCACGGTGATGATCGCGAATCGGCACGGCCTCTTCGGCGTCTATTCGTACCGCGAGGTGTTCGAGTTCGAGCGCTTCTGGGCCATCGGCTCGGGCCGCAGCTTCGCGCTCGGTGCGATGTACGCGAGCTACGACAAGCTGAAGACGGCGCGTGAAATCGCGTCGCTCGGCGTCGCAGCGGGTTGTGAATTCGACAAGAACTCGGCCGCACCGGTGCGGCTGCACACGATCAAACTGAAGGGGTGAGCGAGATGGCTGTCATCGAGATCCAGGTGCCCGACATCGGCGGCCTCAAGGACGTGGTCGTGATCGAAGTGCTGGTCAAGCCCGGCGACACCGTCAAGGTCGAGCAGTCGCTGATCACCGTCGAGAGCGACAAGGCGTCGATCGAGATTCCGTCGGTGCATGCCGGCAAGGTGAAGGAGATCAAGATCAAGGTCGGCGACACGGTGAACCAGGGTACGGTGATCCTCACGCTGGAAGCGCTCGCGACACCCTCACCCCAGCCCTCTCCCGCTGCTGCGGGAGAGGGAGCAAAGATCGCGGCTTCGCCCCCCTCTCCCGCCAGGGCGGGAGAGGGTCGGGGTGAGGGTGGGGCGAGCGCACCAATGGTTGCGTCCTACGCCGGCGGCGCCGACCTCGAGTGCGACATGCTCGTGCTCGGCGCCGGCCCCGGCGGCTACTCGGCCGCCTTCCGCGCCGCCGATCTGGGCATGAAGACGGTGCTCGTCGAACGCTTTCCGGTGCTCGGTGGCGTCTGCCTGAACGTCGGCTGCATCCCGAGCAAGGCGCTGCTGCACGTGGCCGCCGTGATGGACGAGGTCACCCACTTCGCCGACCTGGGCGTGACCTTCGCCAAGCCGCAGGTCGATCTGGCCAAGCTGCTGGCGCACAAGAACAAGGTCGTCGGCAAGCTCACCGGCGGTCTGGCTGCGATGGCCAGGATGCGCAAGGTGACGGTGGTCACCGGCGATGGTGAGTTCGCCGACCCGCATCACCTGAAGGTGACGCTGGCCGATGGCAAGGCGCAGACCATCCGATTCAAGAACGCGATCATCGCCGCGGGTTCCGAAGCGGTGAAGCTGCCCTTTCTGCCGAAAGACGACCCGCGCGTGATGACCTCGACCGGCGCGCTCGAATTGCGCCAGAAGCCCGAAAAGATGCTCGTCGTCGGCGGCGGCATCATCGGCCTGGAGATGGGCACGGTGTATTCCACCCTCGGCGCCAGGCTCGACGTGGTCGAGATGCTCGACGGCCTGATGCACGGCGCCGACCGCGACCTGGTCAAGGTCTGGCAAAAGATCAATTCGCCGCGCTTCGACAAGATCATGCTGAAGACCAGGGCCGTCGGCGCGCAGGACAGGAAGGACGGCATTTGGGTCAAATTCGAAGGCGAGGCCGCACCGGCCGATCCGGTGCGTTACGACCTGGTGCTGCAGGCGGTGGGCCGTGTGCCCAACGGCAAGAAGATCGGCGCTGACAAGGCGGGGATCAGCGTCGGCGAGCGCGGTTTCATCCTGGTCGATGTGCAGATGCGCACCAACGTGCCGCACATCTTCGCCATCGGCGACATCGTCGGCCAGCCGATGCTGGCGCACAAGGCGGTGCATGAGGCGCATGTGGCGGCCGAGGTCGCCGCAGGTCACGCCAAAGCCCAGTTCGACGCGCGCGTGATCCCGAGCGTGGCCTACACCGACCCCGAAGTCGCCTGGGTCGGCCTGACCGAGGACGAAGCCAAGGTCCAGGGCATCGCGGTGAAGAAGGGCCTATTCCCCTGGACGGCCTCGGGCCGCGCCATCGCCAACGGCCGCGACGAAGGCTTTACCAAGCTGCTCTTCGATGCCTCACCCGAAGGCGGCCACCGCATCCTCGGCGGCGGCATCGTCGGCACCCATGCCGGCGACATGATCGGCGAAGTGGCCCTGGCCATCGAGATGGGCGCCGATGCGGTCGATATCGGCAAGACGATTCACCCGCACCCGACCTTGGGCGAATCGATCGGCATGGCCGCCGAGGTCGCGCACGGCACCTGCACCGATTTGCCGCCGCAGCGCAAGTAGCGCGCTGTATTGCTCCCTCGCCCCTCTGGGGAGTCCGCTCTCAGGCTTCCATCAGCAGGCCGCCAAGCACTTGCCCGGCGCGTTTGAGTATTTGCGCATCGCGCGTCAACAGGGTCATGCCTTCGACGCGCGCCGAGCCGATCAACAGGCGATCCATCGGGTCACCGTGCATCAGCCCAAGTGCCGCGGCCGATTCGGCATGTTCCGGCATCAGCGGCAGGAACTTCGCACCGGCGCGCTCGACGGCCTGGATCAGTGAACCTTCGGGCAGGCGCAGCCGGCCCTGGGAGTGTTTGAGCAGCGCTTCCCACACGCTCACTGCGCTGACGAAGACCGGCTCGTGGTCGAGGATGGCGCGTGCGGCCGGGCTCAGCCGGCGCGGCTCAGTCAGCGCCCACAGCACGACATGCGTGTCGAGCAGGTAGCGCTTCACTTGCGCTTCGTCGCTGCCTTGGCGTGCGCCTTGGCTGGCGCCTTGCGCGCGGTGGCACTGCGTGCGCGCGGCTTCAAGCCGGCGTCGATCGGGCGGTCGATCGACGCCAGCCATTCACGCGCGATCTCGGCATCGACTTCGGGCGAAAACGCATGGTCGATTTCCGCTTCGGTCATCAGGCCGGCCCAGGCGCCCCACTGTCGCTTGATGGGCAGATCGGCCTTGACCAGTTTCACCACCGGCTTGCCGCGGTTGGCGATCACCACTTCCTCGCCGCGCAGCACGGCTTCGACCAGCTTGGACAACTGGGTCTTGGCTTCGAGCATGTTGACTTGCATGGCGCGGCTCCTGCGTACCGCGCAATTCTAGCCAAGTTGGCCAAGTTGGCCAGGCCTACTTCAGCGGCGGCGCCTGCTGCACCAGGCGCTGCGCGCGCGCATCGAGCTCGCCGCGCGGCACGCTGCCGTAAGCATCGGCGATCAAGGTCGGGCAGCGCGTCGGTGCGTCGTCGCCGCTGCGCCAGCCCGAAGGCGCCATGCCGGCGTCGGGGCGGGTGAGTCCGAGTTGCGTTGAAAGGCGCTGCGTCGCGGCCAGGGTGCGCGCCTGCGCTACCAGCAAGTCGAACTCGGCATTCGCATAGGCGCGCTTGGCGGTATAGAGCTCGTTCTCGGCGTTGAGCAGGTCCAGCAGGCTGCGCTGGCCGATATCGAACTGCTGGCGGTAGGCGTCGCGCGCCTTCTCGATCGCCAGCACATTGCGGTCCAGGGCCTGCAATTGCTCGACCAGCTTTTGCGTATCGTTGAAAGCGATGGCCGCGATCTGGCGCGCATCGCGGCAGGCTTTGTCGCGCTGGTCGGCGGCCTGGTTGACGAGGTCCGCGGCCTGGCGAATGCGCGCCTGGTCGCCGCCGCCGTTGTAGAGGTTCCAGTTCAAGGCGATCTCGGCGCTGGTATCGCGCTTTTGATCGGGCACGCCGTCGAAGTTGCGGCCGGTGCCGGTGCGCAGGCGGGCTTCGACGCGCGGCTGCCAGGCGGCACCTTCGCGTCCCTGCGCGGCCGAGCGCGCGGCGCGCAGGTTTTCGATGCTCGCGCTGACCGCCGGGCTGGCCTGCACCGCCTGCGCGGTGGCCTCGCCGGCGCTGCTGGGCAGGCCTGCGTTCGAGGCCGCGCTGCGGCCCACGCGTTGCGGCGGCAATTCGCCGACGATGCGCAGGTAGCGCGCGGTCACGTCGTGCAGGTTGGCGCTTTCGGCCGTGAGGTTGCTCTCGGCCAGGGCCAGGCGCGCATTCGCCTGCTCGCTATCGACGCCGCGGCCCACACCGGCGCGCACGCGGCTGCCGATCTGCGTGGAGGCGTAGCGATGCTGCACATAGTTGTCTTCGGCCAGGGCCACCAGCGTGCGCTGGCGCATCACATCGTGGTGCGCGCGCACGGCTTCGAGGGCGGTATTTTCGCTCGCGTCCATCAACTCGAACCAGCGCACCAGCTTGTCGTGGCCGAGTCGATCCACATCGCTGCGGATCACATTCGCATCCCAGAGCAACTGGCTCAGCGACAAGGCCACGCCGCCGCGCGAAAGGCTCTGGCCCTCGGGGTTGCGGGTGCTGATGCGGTCGGTGGTGCGGCCGGCGGCGGCTTCGAGATCGACGCGCGGATACAGGCCGCTGCGTGCCGCATCGATGGCCGCACCCGAGGCGCGCAAGGCATTCAGGCGCGCCGTGACTTCCGGGTTGCCGACAATCGCTTTTTGCGCCGCGCTGCGCAGGGCATCGGCAGCCGCGACGGCCGGACCCGCGGTTTGCGCCGTGACGGTGGTGCACGCCAGCAGGGTTGCCAGTGACAGTGCGGACAGTTTTGGAAAAAATTCCATCGCAGCATTCCTTGCCGGGCTGAGGTGCGCAGCACGCGCCCGGATTTGTCATTATTGAGCTTTCCCGAAATGGTGACATCACCGCAGCCCAGCCTGAACCCAGCAC
>CADEDE010000034.1 GCA_902825995.1 uncultured Burkholderiales bacterium | reverse complement strand
TGAGCAGGAATGAGCATGAATAATACGTTAGTGCTTATGCCCCGAGGGGGCGCTCCGTCGGCTCGGGAGCGGCCCAGCGCCGACCGAGAGGCCATCCGCCGCATGCCGATGGACAACGTCAAGATCGACCGCAGCTTGATCAAGAACCTGCCCAAGGACGGCGGCACCTTGGCCTCCGCCGGGGCCGTCGCGCAGGAGCGCGCGTGACGCGCTACAAGGAATCGAAGCAGCAAAGCGCCGAGCTGCTGCGCCTGGTGCTGGCCTGCGTCGGCCAACACGATGCGGCGTGTAACCCGATCGCCTTCGCGGTCTGGTACGAGCATGTCGCGGGGACCAATCCGCGCCTGAATGTCGAGCTGGCGAAATACCTGCAAGACGAGCCGCGCCTGGGCGATGCGGCGATCCTGCGCCTGCACCGGGATTGCATCGCCGGCATCGACGAGGCGACCGCCGAGCGCGTGCGCAGCGACGTCAGCCGCGTCATGGGCGATTTGTCGCAATCGGCCGCGCAGACCGGCGATTCCGCCAGCGAATTCGGCCAACGCCTGAGCCAGCTCAACCGCAGCCTCGAGTCGGCCGAGGCGGCCGACGCACCGGGACTGGCCGCGCAGATGGCGCAAACCTTGGCCAGCACGGCGCAGATGAAATCCGCGGTCGATGCCTTGCACCAGCAGGTGCAGACCAGCCAGCGCGAGATCGATGCCCTGCGCCGCGAACTCGAACGCACGCGCGACGAGGCGGTGCAGTGTCCCTTGACCAAGATCCTCAATCGCAAGGGCTTCGACCAGCGCCTGCAGGCCATGCTCGAAGGGCAAAGCCCGGCGCGGGCTGGGGGCAGCCTGATCATGATCGATATCGACCACTTCAAGCAGATCAACGACCGTCATGGCCACCTGATCGGCGACCGCATCCTGGCAGCGCTGGGCGAGGCGCTGCGCCTGGGTATCGGCGCAGCGGCGGCGGCCTCGGCCGCGCGCTATGGCGGCGAGGAATTCGCCATCCTGCTGCCGGGCGCCGAGATCGCCCAGGCGCAGGCCGTGGCCGAGGCGCTGCGCCTCAAGGCCAAGATGCTGAAGGTCCGCCAGCGCGGCAGCGATGCGGTCCTGTCGGCGATTTCGGTCTCGGCCGGCGTCGCCGCCTTGCAGCCCGGCGACGACGCCTCGGCATTGATCGCGCACGCCGACGCCGCCTTGTACCGCTCCAAGCAGACCGGCCGCGACCGCGTGACCCTGGCCTGAGAGAGAGCCGCGCGCAAAAGCCCGCGGGAAGCCGCCTTGTTCGGGCGAATAACGCGCCGCACCGAACCGGATACTGGCCGAATGAGCGCTCTTTCATCGCCCATGCGACGCCCGTTCCTGCCACTCTCGATGCCCTGGCCCGCGCCGGCCCTGCTGGCCTGGCTCCTGGCCTGGAGCCTGTGGGCCGCCTCGCAACGCTTCGGGCTCTCGCCGTCCTGGGCCTTCGCGCTCGCCGCCGCCGCGGGCCTGCTGGCCGCGGTGCCGATTCGCGGCCGCTGGCGCCGCCTGCTCGTGGCCCTGGGCTTTCCGCTCTCGGCCCTGGCCAGCGGCGCTTCGATGCCGACCTGGGCCTGGCCGCTGGTCATCGCACCGCTCCTGCTCGCCTACCCGCCGCGCGCCTGGCGCGACGCGCCGTTTTTTCCGACCCCGGCGCACGCGCTCGACGGCCTGGACGCATTGATCGAACTGCCGCCGAATGCGCGTGTGCTCGATGCCGGCTGCGGCATCGGCCACGGCCTGGGCGCGCTGCGCCGCCTGTGGCCGCGGGCGCAATTGCAAGGCATCGAATGGAGCCGCCCCCTGGCCTGGCTGGCGGCCTGGCGCTGCCCCTGGGCGCAACTCGCCCGCGGCGATATGTGGGCGACCTCGTGGCGCGGCTTCGATCTGGTCTATCTTTTCCAGCGCCCCGAGAGCATGGTCCGCGCGATGGCCAAGGCCGAGGCCGAGATGGCGCCGGGCGCCTGGCTGGTCAGCCTGGAATTCGGCGTGCCCGGGCGCACGCCGACGGCCAGCCTGCAAGACCCCTCGCGCCGCGGCGTCTGGGCCTATCGAATCGGTGGCATCGACGACATCGCCACGCCGGCCTCAACCGAGCGCCGCAAACGCCGATAACCCAGCACAGCCCCGCGGCTGCGATCGGCCGCGGGCAGCAAACCTGAACCTTCATCATGTTCGTCATCATCGGTTGGGTCGTCGCGCTGGGAGCCGTCTTCGGCGTCTTCATCGCCCACGGCGGCAATATCGGCGTGGTGCTGAAGGCGCTGCCGTTCGAGATGGCGGCGATCGGCGGCGCTGCCTTTGGCGCCTTCATCGCCAACAACCAGGTCAAGGTGCTGAAGGCCACGATGAAGGGCCTGGCGCTGTGCTTCAAGGGCAGCAAATACACCAAGGCGCGCTATATGGAGCTGATGGCGCTGCTCTACGACATCCTGCAAAAGGCGCGCAAGGAAGGCCTGATGGCGATCGAGAACGATGTCGAGTCGCCGCACGAATCGCCGCTGTTCCAGAAATATCCCGGCGTCGGCACCGATCACCATGTGGTCGAGTTCATTACCGACTATTTGCGCATGATGGTCTCGGGGAATCTGAATGCGCACGAAATCGAATCGCTGATGGACAGCGAAATCGAAACCCATCACCACGAAGCGCACTCGGCCGTGGCCGCCTTGCAGCGCCTGGCCGGCGCGCTGCCGGCCTTCGGCATCGTGGCCGCGGTGCTCGGCGTGGTGAATACGATGGGCTCGGTGGGCCAGCCGCCGGCGGTGCTCGGCGGCATGATCGGCTCGGCCCTGGTCGGCACCTTCCTGGGCATCCTGCTGGCCTACGCCTTCGCCGAGCCGCTGGCCGGTTTGCTGGAGCAGAAGGTCGATGAGCAGGGCAAGGAATTGCAATGCATCAAGACCACCCTGCTGGCCTCGATGCAGGGCTACGCGCCGCAGGTGGCGGTGGAGTTCGGGCGCAAGGTCCTGTACTCGACCGAGCGGCCGACCTTTGCTGAACTCGAAAGCCATGTGAAGGGGAAGAAATGACGGCCCCCAGGACGCCGAGTACAGCGTCACCTCCCGAGGGGGCGCAGCCCTCCTTGGGGCGGCTCGGCGGGAGGGCTGAATAATGGCCGGCGACGCGAAAAAGCTCCAGCCGATCATCGTCAAGAAGATCAAGAAGGGCGGCCACGGGGTACATGGCGGCGCCTGGAAGATCGCCTATGCCGATTTCGTGACGGCGATGATGGCCTTCTTCCTCTTGATGTGGCTGCTCGGCTCGACCAGCGAGGGCGACAAAAAGGGCATCGCCGACTATTTTCAATCGCCGCTGAAAGTGGCGATGGCCGGTGGCTCGGGTTCGGGCGATTCGTCGCATGTGCTCAAGGGCGGTGGCCAGGATCTGACGCGCAGCACCGGCCAGGTCAAGCGTGGCGACATCGAAGCCCAGCGCACCGCGGTCAACCTGCACGTCCTGAAGCAAGAGCAGGTGCGCGCCGAAATCGCGCGCCTGGAAGACCTGAAGAGAAAGGTCGAGCAGAAAATCGCCGAGAGCGCCAAGCTGACGCCGATGGCCTCGCAGCTGCGCCTGGATATGACGCGCGACGGCCTGCGCATCCAGATCGCCGACGAACAAAACCGCCCGATGTTCGCCAGCGGATCGGCCGTGGTGCAGCCCTATATGCGCGAGTTGTTGCAAGCCATCGGCCAGTTGTTGACCGAGGTGCCCAACCGCCTCACGCTCGAAGGCCATACCGACGCGCAGCCGTTCTCGGCCGGCGAGCGCGGCTACAGCAACTGGGAACTGTCGGCCGATCGTGCCAATGCCTCGCGCCGCGAGCTGGCCGGGGGCGGCCTGGCCGACGAGCGCGTGCTGCGCGTGCAGGGCCTGGCCTCGAGCCAGCCGATCGATGCCGCCGACCCGCGCGCGCCGGCCAACCGCCGCATCAGCATCATCGTGATGAATCGCGATGCCGAGGACCGCATGTTCCACACGGCGCCCGAAGTCGCCGAGGCCCTGGTCGGCGACAGCCCGCTGCCGATCGTGACGCCGATCGAGCCGATGGTGTCGAGGTCGGGCGGGGCCACGCGCCGCGATTGACCCCGATTCGTCTCGCATATCGGCGCATTGCGGCAGCGGCAATCTCTCTAGACTGAAATCGAATGCGGCCTGGTCCGCGCCGATTCGTCTTGTGCATGCCCATGACCGCTGTCCTCGATTCCCTTGCCGCCCACTTGCCGTGGCGTCGCGCGCCGCGCGACGGCTGGCTCGGCGTCTATAGCGCCGGGCCGCAGCGCATCGTCGCCGCGGTGTCCTACCGGGCCGACGGCCCGCGCCCGAGCGTGCTGGTTGCGCCGGTCTTCGATGCGCCGGATGCCGGCGACGCCGTGCTGCGCTGGCATCGCGCCGAACATGCGCAGGCGCGTGCCAATGTGTTGCTCAACTCGGTGGACTACCGCATCGTGCCGCTGGAGCCGCCGGCCGTGCCGGCGCAGGAGTTGCGCGACGCGCTGCGCTGGCGCCTCGAGGGGCTGATCGATTTGCCGCTCGACGATGCGGCCATCGATGTGCTGCAGGTGCCCGGCGCCAGCGCCGGCACCGCTTCGCGCGAGGTCTTCGCGGTGGTGGCGCGGGCGCAGACCGTGCGCGACTGGATGCAGCGTTGCCGCGACGCGCGGGCCTGGCTCGGTGCGTTGGACGTCCCCGAGCTGGCCATGCGCAACCTGTCGGTGCTGGCCGCCGGCGCGCAGGCGCATGCCTTCGTGCATCTGGGCCTCAAATCGACCCGCCTGGTGCTGGTCTGGCAGCACGAGCTGTGCGCCTTTCGCCAGTTCGACGTCGCCGCCTACAAGCTCGACGCCGCCGATGCCGATACGCGCGCGATGCTGATCGAGCGCCTGGCGCTCGAGATCCAGCGCTCGACCGACAGCTTCTCGCGCCAGTTTCACGGCGCCGACCTGCGCGAGGTCTGGGTCTCGGCCGTGCGCGAGGCCGAGCGCATTTCGCAGCAACTGGCGCAACTGCTGCCGCAGCGCGTGCGCGCCTTCAGGGTCGAAGACCATGTGGCGCTGACCAGCCGCGAGCCCGTCGTCGATGCCGACCGCGGCCTGGACTTCACTTTCCCGATCGGCGCCGCGCTGCGCCATGGGGTGCATTGATGCAGCACATCAACCTGGCCGACGCCCGTCTGCTGCCGCCGCGCCCGGCCCTGAGCGGCGCCCTGCTGCTGGCCCTGCTGCTGGCGGCCACGCTGGGCGTGGCGCTGCACGGCGGCATCGAACAGCGCCGGCTCGCGCGCGCGTTGGCCGCGGGCGCCGAGCCGTTGCCGGCGACCGATGCGAGCGAGCCGCCTGGTGCGGCCGGCGCAGCGCCCGAACTTCAGCAGCGCATTGCCAAGCGCCGCGCGCTGCTGGACAGCCTCGATGCGGCCCAGGCCTTGCTGCCCGATGCCGCCGGATCGCTCGAACGCCTGCTCGCCGCGCTGCCCGAGACGCTGTGGCTGACCGAGGTGGAACTGCACGGTGCACAAGGCCTGCGCATCACGGGCGGCACGCTCGATGCGGCCGCGCTGGGCGCTTTCGCCGAGCGTCTGGCGCAGGTGCCTGCGCTGCGCGGCATGCCGATCGAAACCCTGCGCCTGAGCCTGGACGCCGCAACGCCGCCGTCCGGCGCAGGCGAGGCGACGGCCACGCTGCCCCCCAGCCACCGCTTCGTGCTCGCCAGCGCTGGCACCACTGCGCAGGAGGCCCCGCGATGAGGTTCACGCACGGGATGCCCGCTCGGCTGCGCCACGGCGCGAGCGCAATCTGTGTACGCATCGATGCGTTGCCCCGCCGCGAGCGCATTGCGCTGTGGGCGGCCGTGGCCGCGCTGCTGCTCGCCGCCGAACTGCTGTGGGTGCTGCCGATGCAACAGCGACGTGAACTCGTGGCCGGCGTGACGCTGCAGGCCGAGCAGGAGCAGACCGACAACGTGGCCGCCGCGGCGCAGGCCGCGGCACAGGAACTCGCCGAACTGGAGGCCACGCTGCGCCGCATCGACAGCGAGCTGGCCCGGCGCGGCGCCGGCCCGGCCCACGGCGAAGCACTGAGCGCTGTCTTCAAGCGTTTGCTGGCGCGCCAGGCCGTTCGCGTCGAAGCCCTGCGCGAGCTGGCGGCCGAGGACATCGGCCTTGTCGCGCTGCCCGGCGATGTTGCGACGCCCGCCGCGGCGGCGGCGAGTGCCGCTGCGCCGACCCTGGTCCGTCACCGCTTCGAGCTCGTGCTCGCCGGCGAAGCGGCCGCCTTGATCAGCGCCGTGCGCGCCCTCGACCAGGGTGCGCGCCCGCTGCGCATCGAGCGGGTTCGCATGGCCGCTGCCGAGGCTTCCGCCGTGACGGCGTCCATCACTTTCAGCGTGATCGGTACGGAGCGCTCATGGCTTTCGATCTGAAACCGGCCATGCAGGCGGCCGTGGCCGGCATCCTCACCTTGGGACTGCCCGATACCGCCTGGGCGCTCGGCGCCGCCGCGCCCTTCACGCCGCCGCGCGCAGCGCAGCAGGCGTCTGCCGCAGCCGACAGCGCCGCGGCCGCCACCGAAGGCCTGGCCGGCCTGCGCCGCGGCAGGCTGTCGATGGCCCTGATCGACGGCGCCTGGCATCGCGTCGGCGACGCCGTGCGCGGCGCCCGCCTGGCCCAGATCGACGCCCACGGCGTGCTGCTGCGGCATGCCGACGGACGCCGCGAACGCCTGTGGCTGGCGGCACCGATGGCCACCAGCGCTGCCTCCGGCGCCCAACCATGAATCCGATCCGATACCGCACGCAAGCCCGCACACCTGCCCCGGGAGCCCTTCGATGCAAGACCTGATCCGACCGCTTTCGATCCTCGGCAGCGCCGCGCTCGTCGCCGCCTGTCAGCTCGGCCCGCCGCCGTTGCGCACCCAGGCGGCCATCGATGCGGCGCTGGAGCAAGCCCGTGTGCCGCGCGACGCGCCCAAGCCACCCGAGCGCATCGCGCAGTCGCTGCTGCCGCCGCTGGCGTCAACCCCGCCGGTCGCCGCCGCGCTGCCCGAGCCGCGCTTCGACCTGGCCGTCAGCAACGCGCCCGCGGCGCAGGTTTTCCACGCCATCGCCTCGGGCTCGCGCTACAGCGTGCTGCTGCCGCCGGTACTGCCGGGCGTTGTCAGCGTGAACCTCAAGGAGGTCACGGTCGGCGAGGCGCTCGACGTGCTGCGCGAGTTGTATGGCTACGAGTACCGCATCGAAGGCCGGCGCGTCTTCGTGCAGGCCGCAACCTTGCAAACGCGCGTGTTCCAGATCGCCTACCCGTCGGCGCGCCGCGCCGGGCGCAGCGACACGCGCGTCGTGTCGGGCTCGATCACCAACGGTGCTGGCGCTGGCGGCGCAACTGCCGCCTCGACGAGCATGGCCCTGGAAGGCAGCCAGGTCACGACCCTGCACGATGCCGACTACTGGAAGGAAATCGACGCCGCCCTCAAGGCCGTGGTCGGCACGGCCGACGGGCGCCAGGTGGTGCTGTCGCCGCACAGCGGCCTGCTGGTGGTGCGGGCCTTGCCGCGCGAGCTGCGCGAGGTCGAAGGATTCCTGCGCAGCTCGCGCGTCGCGATCGAGCGCCAGGTCATGCTCGAAGCCAAGATCGTCGAGGTTTCGCTCAACGAAGGTTTCGAGTCGGGCATCAACTGGGCGGCCTTCGACCGCCGCGGCAACCACCGTTTTTCCAGCGGCATCGATGCCTCGCGCATCAATGTGCCGGGCAGCCTGGGCCGCGCGGCCGGCATCCCGACCGGATCGGTCGCCACCACCATCGATGCGAGCACGACGCCGGCCACCGTGATCCCGACCACGCTCGGCCAGCTGCTGGCCAGCCCGCTGGTCTCGGGCAGCAGCGGCGTACTCGGCCTGGCCTTCACCACCAACAGCTTCACCAGTCTGCTGGCCTTCCTCGAGACACAGGGCTCGGTGCAGGTACTGTCGTCGCCGCGGGTGGCGGCCACCAACAACCAGAAGGCGGTGCTGCGCGTGGGCAGCGACGACTTCTTCATCACCCATATCTCGACCTCGACCACCACCTCGGCCAGCGGTTCGGTGACCACGCCGACGATCCAGACCCAACCCTTCTTCAGCGGCATCTCGCTCGACGTGACGCCGCAGATCGATGAAGACGGCCAGGTCACGCTGCATATCCGCCCCTCGGTGAGCAATGTCACCGAGCGCACGCGGGTGGTCAACCTGGGCAACCTGGGCAGCTTCACGCTGCCGCTGGCCAGCTCCAGCATCAACGAGGCCGACACCGTGGTGCGCGTGCGCGACGGCGTCACGCTGGCCATCGGCGGCCTGATGTCGCAGACCCAGGTTGGCGACGATACGCGCGTACCCGGTGCCGGCGACGTGCCGCTGCTCGGGCATCTGTTCAAGCGCACGCAGCGCACGCTGCAAAAACGCGAGTTGGTTTTTCTGCTGCGCCCGACGGTGATCAAGGGCGATGGCAGCGGCGACGCCGACCTGGCTGCGCTGCGCGATCGCCTGCGCCAGCCACCCGGACAGCCAAGGGAGTGAATCGATGTACCGCGAACATTTCGGATTGCACGAAGCGCCGTTCGGCATCACGCCGGACATGGCCTTCACCTATGCCGCGCCGTCGCACCAGGACGCGCTGGCCACCCTGCTGCTGGCGCTGCGCGGCGGCGAGGGCTTCGTCAAGGTGACCGGCGAGGTCGGCACCGGCAAGACCCTGCTGTGCCGCACCCTGCTCGCGGCCCTGGCACAGGACGCGCACACCGTCACCGCCTATGTGCCGCAGCCGCGCCTGTCGCCGCGCGAGATGTTGCGCGCGCTGGCCGGTGAGTTGCTGTTGCGCCCGAGCCGGCGCAGCGCCGCGCACGAACTGCATGCGGCGCTCGAATCCGGTCTGCTGGCCCTGGCCGAACAGGGCCGCTGCGTCGTGCTGTGCATCGACGAGGCGCAGGCCATGCCGGTGGAAACACTTGAAGCGCTGCGCCTGTTGTCCAACCTCGAGACTGCCAAGCGCAAGCTGTTGCAGATCGTGTTGTTCGGCCAGCCCGAACTGGATGCGATGCTGGCCGCGCCGGCCTGCCGCTCGCTGGCCAGCCGCATCGGCTTCGGCGTCGAACTGGCGCCGCTGTCGCGCCGCGACTTCGCCCGCTATCTGCAACACCGCATGCTGATTGCCGGCTGGCGCGGCCCCGCCGTCTTCGGCCCGCTCGCCTGTGCCCTGCTGCACCGCGCCAGCGCCGGTGTGCCGCGGCGTGCCAATATCCTGGCCCACAAGGCGCTGTTGCTGGCCTATGGCGACGGTATGCACTGCATCGGCTGGCGTCACGCCTGGGCCGCGGCGCGCGACGGCCGGCTGCGCAGCCTGCACGCAACGCCTTTGTTCGGAGTTCAGCCATGAGCCCGCAGGGCCGCCCCAAGGGCCATACCGCAGCGCGCAGCGCGGAGGTTGCCTGATGAGCGTGATCAATGCCATGCTGCAAAAACTCGACCAGCGCGGCGCTGCGCTGCCGTCGCTGGGGCCCGGCGCCGCGACCGTAGCGCCATTGAACCTGGCGCCGAGCGCCGCGCCTGCACGTTGGCGCATGCCGCTGATCGTGGCCCTCGGTGGGGTCGCGATCGCTGCCACAGCCTTCGCCGATTGGCCGCGTGTGCTGAGCGTCGCTGCAACGACCGCCGTGCCCGCCCCGCCGCGGCCCGCGGCGATGGCCGGTGGCGCTGCCGACCTGCCGGCGTCCGCTGCGGTCGCCGAAGCCTCCGTTGCTGCTACCAGCCACGCGAGCGCACCTGCAAGCGCGCCGCTTGTCATGGCGCGCGCGTCGCCACGCGCCGAACCATCCGCCGCCGCCTGGCCGGCATCGCTCGCGCCGCCAATGCCTCTGCCGCCGCGCATCGACAAGCGCGGCGTCGAGACCGCCGCGGCACAGCGCGCCGCGGCGCTGCATCGCGCGGCCACCGAGCTGGCCCAGGCCGGCCACGCGCGCGCTGCGCTGGAGCGCGTGCGCGAAGCCCTCGCCGCCGATGCGTCGCACCTGCCGTCGCGCCTGCTGGCGGCGGTGCTCGAACATGAAACCGGCGCCACCGAGCGCGCGCTCGTATTGTTGCGCGACGGCCTGGCACGCCAGCCCGACGATCGCGCGATGGCGCTGTTGCTGGCGCGCCTGCTGGTCGCCAGTGGCGATACCGAACAGGCCCTGGCCACGCTCGGGCGCCACCGGCTCGACGATGCACCGGCGCAGGGCCTGCGCGCCGGCCTGTTGGCGCAGGCCGGCGACTACCGCAGCGCATCGGGCGCCTACGAAAGCGCCGCCCGCCAGGAACCGGCCAATGCGCTGTGGTGGTTCGGCCTCGGCGTGGCGCTCGACGCGCAAGGGGAGGGTGCGCGCGCGCGCCAGGCTTACGCGCGCGCCCAGTCCATCGGCCTGCCGCGCGAGGACCAGGCCGCCTATGCCGAGCAGCGCATGCGCGCGCTCGACTAGCGATGAACCTCGCTATGCCCGATCAAAGCAGGCCTGCGGCGGCCTTCGGCCCGTTGCTGAACTTCGATGTCCGCAAAGAAGGACGTGACGGTCCGAGCGGGCAAGGCCGGGACTGGGCTGCCGCCGGGCGCTTCGGTGAGGCAGTCGCCGCTGCGCGGCGACTGCACTGCGGTGCTCGGCCTCGGGACCCCGTTGCACAACTCACTTCGCTCGCTGCGCTCGCTACGTTCAAACACGTGCAACGAGTCAGATCACGAAGCGCGCTGCGCGCGCAGGCCCCGAGCCCGGCGCTCCTCGTCGCCTCACAGGCGCGCCCGGCGGCAGCCCAGCCCGCAGCCTTGCCTGCGCAGACGGCCGCGGTCAGCGCATTGCGCACGCTGGTGAACTCACTCTCAGGGCCGCAGGCAGACCCTGCGTCTGGCCCAGGTTTCATGCGTCGCGCCAAGCGCGGTGGAGCCACGGAGATGACGGAGATCTGACGATGGACCGCCCTGCCGCCGCCACTTTCAATCCGCGCCGCTTCCGCCTCGGCGAAGTCCTGGTCAGCCGCGGTCTGATCGACGAGGCCCAGCTGGCGCGCGCGCTCGACGCGCAGAAAACCTCGGGGCGCAAGCTCGGCCGCGCCCTCACCGACCTGAAGCTGGTCACCGAAGTGCAGATCGCCGAAGTCGTGGCCGACCAGCTCGGTCTGCGCTTCGAGGATCTGGCGCGCTTCGAGCTCGACCCCGCGCTGACCGGACGCCTGCCCGAGGTGCATGCGCGGCGCTACCGCGCCATCCCGCTGCGCGAAACGCCGCGCGGGCTCGAAGTCGGCATGGTCGATCCGGCCGATGGCGTGAGCCTCGACCAGTTGTCGCGCAACCTCAAGACCGATGTGCTGCCGGTGGTGGTGGCCGAGGGCGCGCTGCTGGCGGCGATCGAGCGTGTCTATCAGCGGCGCGAGGAGATGGCCGGCTTTGCGCGCGAGGTGGCCGCCGATATCGGCGACGGCGTGCTCAGCCTGTCGGGCCTGGAAAACAAGGCCAGCGCCGACGATGCGCCGGTGGTCAAGCTGATCAACAGCATCTTCGAAGCGGCAGTCACGCGCAAGGCTTCGGACATTCATATCGAGCCGCAGGAGCGCGCACTGCAGATCCGCTACCGCGTCGATGGCGTGATGCAATTGCAGAGCGCGCCCGATGCGCGCATCGCCGGCGCGGTGGTGCAGCGCCTGAAGCTGATGGGCAGCCTGGACATCTCTGAAAAACGCCTGCCGCAGGACGGCCGCTTTCGCGTCAAGACCGGCAGCACCACGCTGGATGTGCGCCTCTCGACCTTGCCGACGCAGTTCGGCGAATCGGTGGTGATGCGCCTGCTGGTGCAGGACGCCGGCCGCCTGAAACTCGATGCGTTGCACATGCCTGCGCCGATCCTCAAGCGCCTGCGCGCCGCGCTCATGGCCCCGTCGGGCATGGTCGTGGTCACCGGCCCCACCGGCAGCGGCAAGACCACGACCCTGTATGCCGCGCTGGCCGAGCTGAATTCGCCCGACCTCAAGATCATCACCGTCGAAGACCCGGTCGAATACCGGCTGCCGGGGTTGAACCAGGTGCAGGTCAATGAGAAGGTCGAGCTGACGTTTGCCCGTGTCTTGCGCGCCTGCCTGCGGCAAGACCCCGACGTGATCCTGGTCGGCGAGATGCGCGACCAGGAAACGGCCGAGATCGGCCTGCGCGCCGCGCTCACCGGCCACCTGGTGCTGTCCACCCTGCACACCAACAGCGCGGCGGCAACGCCGATGCGCCTGCGCGATATGGGCATCCCGCCCTATATGGTGGCGCTGGGGGTGCGCCTGGTGCTGGCGCAGCGCCTGGTGCGCACGATCTGCGGCCAATGCCGCGCCGAGGCCGAAGCCGCGCCGCACGAGCGCGAATGGCTCGGCGACGACGCGCCGCCCGCTGCCGGGCGCTACCGGGCCTGGCGCGGCGCCGGCTGCCCGGCCTGCCACCAGACCGGCTATGCCGGTCGCATGGCGGTCTATGAAATGCTCGAAATGACGCCGGCCCTGATGCACCTGGTCAATGCCGACGATCCGGCCGGCTTCGCGGCCGCGGCGCAGCGCGAGTTTGCCGAGTTCACGTTGCGCCGTGCCGTGCTCGATCTGGTGGCGCAGGGCCGTACCACGCTGGCCGAGGCGATGCGCGTCGGCTCCGCTCAGTAGCGCTGCGAAGCATGGCCCAATTTGCCTGGTACGGCCGCGACGCCTCGCAGCAGGCGCAGACGGGCATGCTCGAAGCCGCCAGCCGCTCGCTCGCGGCCCAGGCGCTGGCTGCCAGCGGCGTCGTGCCGGTGGCGATCGAGCCGCACGTGCCGCCAACGAACGCGGGCGATACGCTGCGGCGCTGGCTCGGCCGCCGCCGCATTGCGGATCAGGAGTTGCTGCTGTTCACGCGCCAGATGCACACCCTGATGCGGGCCGGCGTGCCGATCCTGCGTGCCCTGCAGGGCCTGCAGGAATCTTCCGTCCACGACGGCCTGCGCGAGATGCTCGGCCGCCTGCGCCAGGCTCTCGACGCCGGGCATGAGTTGTCGCAGGCGATGGCGCGAGAGCCCGAGGCGTTCGACGGATTTTTCGTGTCGATGGTCCGGGTGGGCGAAGGGACCGGCCAGTTGACCGAGATCTTCGACGCCCTGCACCACCACCTGGATTTCCAGCGCCTGATGCGCGAGCAGGTTGAGAGTGCGCTGCGCTATCCGAAATTCGTGCTGATCGCGATGGTCATCGCGGTGGCGGTGATCAATATCTTCGTCATCCCGGCCTTCGCCAAGGTCTTCGCCAACCTGCATACCGAGTTGCCGCTGATGACGCGCGTGCTGCTCGGCATGTCGGGCTTTTTCGTCGCGGCCTGGCCGCTGCTGCTGGCCGCGCTGGTGGTGGCGCTGCTGGGTGCACGCTCTTTCGTGGCCACGCCGGCCGGCCGCCTGGCCTGGGACCGCTGGAAGCTGCGCCTGCCGATCGCCGGCAAGGTGCTGCGCAAGAGTGCCCTGTCGCGCGCCTGCCGTGGCCTGGCGCTGGCGCTGAAGAGCGGCGTGCCGGTGCTCGAAGGCCTGCACCTGGCCGCCGCGGTCGCCGACAACGCGCATATCGAGCGCGCCATGCTCGGTATGCGCAGCGGCGTCGCGCGCGGCGAGAGTGTGCTCGCGGCCTGTCGCCGGGCCGGCATCTTTACGCCCATCGTCTTGCAGATGGTGATGGTCGGCGAGGAGTCGGGCACGCTCGACGAGATGCTCGAGGAAATCGGCCTGCTGTACCAGCGCGAGGTCGAGTACGAGCTGAAAACCATGTCGCAGCAGATCGAGCCGGTGCTGATCGCCTGCCTGGGCGCCATGGTGCTGGTGCTGGCCCTGGGCGTGTTCATGCCGATGTGGGATCTGGGCAAAGCGTCACTCAAGTAGGCGCTGCGCGCACCGATATAGCCCTTACGGAGGTGCGGACATTCCGGAGAGACCCGACCCTGCACCCGTTCGCTGGAGCCATCGATATGCGCAATCGCCAACAAGGTTTCACGATGATCGAGTTGATCGTCGTCATCATCATCCTGGGCATCCTGGCCGCGGTGGCGCTGCCACGCCTGACCAACCTGCAGCGCGATGCCCGCATTGCCAAGCTCAACGCCGCGCGCGGCGCGCTGGCCTCGGGCATGGCCCTGGTGCATGGCACTGCGATGGCGCGCCAGGGCCAGGCGCAGCCGGCCTGCCCGAATGGCTTCGGCGCCAACCCGCCGCTGGTCAATAACGCCGGCAACGGCAACCTGTGCACCGAGAACGGCCGCGTCCAGGTCGGCCTGCTCTACCCGGCGGCGACGCTGGCCGGCGTGGTGGCCACCGCGGGCCTGGTGCAGGTGACCGGCACGCCGACCGCCGTGCAGCTCGCCGCCGAGGGCTACCAGGCCGCCGTGGCCGGCGGCGCCATGTCGGTGCGCGTGGTCGGCGGCAGCGATCCGCTGACCTGCGCCTTCACCTATACGCCGCCGCCGGCCCTGGGCCAGGCGCCGACCCTGTCGCCGCCCGTCACCACCGGCTGCTGAGCGAGCCGGCGCGTGGGGGCCGGCCATGCGCGGCTTCACCTTGATCGAGCTGGTCGTCGTGATGGCCGTGATGGCCGTGCTCGCGGCGCTGGCCCTGCCGCGCCTGACCGACCGCACGGCCTTGCAGGAACGCGGCGCGCGCGACCAGTTGCGCGCCTTGCTCGCGCACAGCCGCAAGGTGGCGATGACGCAGCAGCGCGAGGTCTGCGTGCTGGCCGCGGCCAATGCGGTGCGCGCGGTCTATGCACCGGGCGGCGTCTGCACGCCGGCACAGCCGCTGGCCGATCCGGCCGGCGCTGCGGCGCTGCGCCTGGACATGCCCGCGGGCGTGGCGCTCGGCGGTGCGGCGCTGGTGCGTTTCAATCCACGCGGACAGCCGGTGCCGGCACTGGACAGCACCCTGTTCGTCGGCACGCTGGCACTGACGGTCTATCGTGAAACCGGTTTGGCGCAATAGGCGCAACAGCTCGGACCAGCGCGGCGGCGCGCGGCGCTCGCGCGGCTTCACGCTGATCGATGTGCTGGTGCTGATCGTGCTGCTCGGGGTGGCGGCGGGCACCATGACCACGTTGTTCGCACGCCTGGGCGCGCAGTCGGCCGAAACGATGCGCCAGCGCCAGTTGCTGGCGCTGGCGCAGTCGCTGCTCGACGAAGTGTTGATGATGCCGATGACCTTCTGCGATCCGCAGGACGCACGCGCCGGCGTGGCCACGCGCGCCGCCGTCGGCGGCAGCGGTTGCGCGAGCACGGTCGATGGGCTCGGCCCGGAGCCGGGCGAATCGCGCTACAGCGCGGCCAACCGCTTCGACAACGTCAGCGACTACCAGGGTTTCGCGATGCCCGGGCCGGGCTGCGCCGGCGGCATCTGCGATATCGCCGGCAACCTGCTCAACGGCGCCGGCTCGGCGCTGGCGGCTTGCAGCGCCAGCGTGGCCGTGACGCCGCAGGCCCTGCCCGGCGTGGCCGCGCTCGACGCCGACGGCCGGCCGCAAGGCCTGCGCGTGGCCGTCACGCTGCGTTGCCCCGGCCGCGCCGATACGCTGCTCGAAGGCGTGCGCCTGCGCCATTCACCACGCGGGGTCTGAGGCTGAGAGGCCATCCAATGCACCCGATGTGCAGCAACCCATGCCGCCAGCGCGGCTTCACCTTGCTCGAAATGGTCATCGCGCTGGTGCTCATCAGCCTGCTCGCACTGGTCGCCGCGCCGCTGCTGCGCCTGCCGCTGGCCGGCTGGCTCGACGCCTCGCGCCGCGCCGGCCTGGCGCAAGCGCTCGACACCGTGCAGGGCAAGCTGGCCGACGACTTCCGGCGCGCCCTGCCCAACAGCGTGCGCATTCGCCAGGTCGGCGCGCGGGTGCTGGTCGAAACGCTCGAAGTGCGCGCCAGCGGGCGCCACCGCGCGGGGCCGTCGGGTGCGGCCCAGGTCTGCCCCGCCGTGTGCAGCGCAGCGGGCGCGCGCGACCAGCTCGAAGCCGGCTGCAACGAAACCTGCTTCACCAGCATCGGCGCGCTCGACGGCGATGTGCCGCTAGCGGGCGACTGGGTGGTGGTTAACCCGCTCGGCCCCGGCGTGGCCGGCGGCGACCCGTATTTCGGCGGCAATGCCGCCGTCGGTGGCGGCATCAAGACGCGCCTGCTGGATACCGCCGCGGCAGCCGACGGGCGACGCCTGCGCATCGTTGCGCACAATTTTCCGGCGCTGGCGGCGAGCCGGCGCTTCCATATCGTGGCGACGCCGGTGACCTGGGACTGCGATCCCGCCACGCAGCGCCTGACGCGCCGCTGGGGCTACCCGGTGGCGGCGGCGCAGCCGGCGGCCTTTGCCGCGGGCGTGCCGAGTGCGCCGCTGGCCACCAATGTGCTGGCCTGCAGCGTGCGCTATACCGCCGCCGGGGCGCTCGGGCGTGGCGGCCTCGTCACCTTCAGCGTTCGCCTGGCGCAAACCGCGGCCGATACGGGCGTGCCGGAACAGATCGAGCTGAGTGCGGCGCTGCCGGTCAGCGACGGGCCATGAGAATTGCGCAAGGGCCATCGAGGCGCCGTCAATGCGGCCTGTCCTCGCTGCTGGTGATCGCCGTGCTGGTGATGCTGGGGGCGGTCTCGGCCTATGCCGTGAGCCTGGTGACATCGGCGCACGCCGACGCAGCGCGTGAACATTCGCACGCGCGCGCCAGCCTGGCGGCGCGCGCCGGCCTCGATTGGGGCCGCTACCGCGTGCAGGCCCTGGCCGCGCCCTTGTGCAGCGGCGCACAGTCGATCGCCACGCTGCCGGGCACGCTCGCGCCCTATGTGGTGACCGTGCGCTGCGCCGCCGCGGCGCCGCGGCAGGAATCCGGCGTCGCGTTGCGCGCCTACAGCCTGAGCGCCAGCGCCTGCAACCTGCCGCTGGGCGGCCAGTGCCCCAACCCCGGCGGCGGCGCCGACTATGTGGAGCGCACGTTCACGGCGCTGCTGGTGCGCTGAACAGGTGCTGCGAAGCCTCGCTTATCGGGCTTAAGTTCCGGCGCCTGCCCGGCACCATGCCGGGACCATGGCCGAGACCGCCCAGGACCGTCATCTCCCTGCCTCCGCGCGCAAGATCCAGAAAGCGCGCGAAGACGGCCAGGTTGCGCGTTCGCGCGATTTGGGTCATTTCGCCGCCGTGGCTGCCGCGGGCGGCTTGCTGGCTGCCCTGGCGCCCGAGCTGGCCGGCTGGCTGAAGGGCATTCTCGCGGCGGGCCTGCAATTCGACGCCCGCTCGCTGGCCGCGCCCGACGCCATGACCGCCCGACTCGGCGCGCTGGCGCTGAAGACGATAGGCATCGTGCTACCGCTGGGCGGCGTGATGCTCGCCGCAGCACTGGCGGCCGGCCTTGCCTCGGGCGGCTGGAACTGGACCTTCAAACCTTTGCGGCCCAAGTTCGGCAAGCTCGATCCGCTGGCCGGCGTGGGCCGCATGTTCTCGAAGCAGCATCTCGGTGAAACGCTGAAGGCCAGCCTGCTCGCGCTGGTGCTGGGGACTATCGGTGCGCTGTACCTGCGCGCGCAACTGCCGGCCTTTGTGGCCACGCTCGATTTGCCGTTGCCGGCGGCAGTGGCCCAGGCCACGGGCGCCCTGCAGGGTGGCGTGATGTTGCTCGCGGCGGCCCTGGCCGTCTTCGCCCTGATCGACGTGCCCTTGCAGCGCAAGTGGCTGCAAGACCGCCTGAAGATGAGCCACCAGGAGGTTAAGGAAGAGTTCAGGCAACTCGAAGGCAACGTCGAGGTCAAGGGCAAGATGAAGGCGCTGATGCGCGAGCGCGTCAAACGCCGCATGTTGGCCGCCGTGCCCCGCGCCGACCTGGTGGTGATGAACCCGAGCCACTATGCGGTGGCCCTGAAGTACGACGACGCCACGATGGCCGCGCCGCGCGTGCTGGCCAAGGGCGCCGACCTGCTGGCGCTGCGCATCCGCGATATCGCCAAGGAGGCCGGCGTGCCGGTGCTCGAAGCGCCGCCGCTGGCGCGCGCCCTGTATGCCCACGCCGAAATCGACCGCGAGGTGCCTGCCGCCTTGTTCGCCGCCGTGGCCCAGGTGCTGGCCTACGTCTATCAGCTGCGCGCAGCGCTGGCCGGCCGCGGCGCGATGCCGGCCGAATTGCCGGCACTGTCGGTGCCCGGTGAACTCGATCCGCACCACAAGACCATGGGAGCTGCCCCTTGAACGATTGGATGAAGCGCATCGACGCGCTGATCGGCCCTAAATCGGGAACAGCGACCGGGCTGGTGAAGAACCTGATGGCACCGCTGTTCATCGTCATGGTGCTGGCAATGATGGTGCTGCCGCTGCCGGCCTTTGCCCTGGACATTCTGTTCACCTTCAATATCGCGATGGCCCTGATGGTGATGATGGTCTCGGCCAACATGGTGCGGCCGCTCGACTTCGCCGCCTTCCCGGCGGTGCTGCTGGTGACCACGCTGTTGCGCCTGTCGCTGAATGTGGCCTCGACCCGCGTTGTGCTGCTCGACGGCCACACCGGCACGGGGGCGGCGGGCAAGGTCATCGAATCCTTCGGCCATTTCCTGATCGGCGGCAATTTCGCCGTCGGCCTGATCGTCTTCGCGGTCCTGGTGGTGATCAATTTCATTGTCGTCACCAAAGGCGCCGAGCGCATCGCCGAAGTCGGCGCGCGCTTCACGCTGGATGCGATGCCGGGCAAGCAGATGGCCATCGATGCCGACCTCAACGCCGGCCTGATCAATGAAGAGCAGGCCAAGGCGCGGCGCGCCGAGGTCAGCGACGAGGCTGAGTTTTTCGGCTCGATGGACGGCGCCAGCAAATATGTGCGTGGCGACGCGGTCGCCGGCCTGCTGATCCTGTTCATCAATATCGTCGGCGGCTTCATCATCGGTGTCGCCCAGCACGGCCTGTCGGCCGCGCAGGCGGCCGACAGCTATATCCTGTTGGCGGTGGGCGATGCGCTGGTGGCGCAGATTCCGGCGCTGCTGATTTCGGTGGCCGCGGCGATGGTCGTCTCGCGCGTCGGCAAGGGCAGCGATGTCGGCAGCCAGATCCGCTCCCAGCTTTTCAACTCGCCGCGCACGCTGGCGCTCACCGGGACAATAGTCGGCGGCCTGGGCCTGATCCCGGGCATGCCCAATATCGTTTTCCTGTTGATCGCCGGCGGCATTGGCTGGGGCGCCTGGGCCATGCGCGAGCGCGATCGCAAAGCCGAGGCCGCCAAACCGAAAACCCGCGAAGAGCAGCGCGAGGCCAATCCCGAGGCCAGCTGGGACGACCTCACGCCGGTCGATACGCTCGGTCTCGAAGTCGGCTACCGCCTGATCTCGCTGGTCGATGCGCAGCGCGGCGGCGACTTGCTCGGCCGTATCAAGGGTGTGCGCAAGAAGTTCGCGCAGGACGTCGGCTTCCTGCCGCCGCCGGTGCATATCCGCGACAACCTCGATCTGAAACCCAGCGTCTATCGCGTGGCGCTGCGCGGCGCGGTGATCGGCGAAGGCGAAGCCTTCCCCGGCATGCTGTTGGCCATCAACCCCGGCGGCGCGACGCAGCCGCTCATCGGTACCAAGACCAGCGACCCGGCCTTCGGCCTGCCTGCCGTGTGGATCGACGAACGCCAGCGCGAGATGGCCCAAATGAGCGGCTTTACGGTGGTTGATTGCTCGACCGTCGTGGCCACCCACCTTTCACACTTGATGCAAGTAAATGCAGCCCGCTTGCTGGGCCGGGTCGAGACCCAATCCCTGGTCGAGCATGTGACGAAGTTGGCCCCCAAGCTGATCGAAGACGTGATTCCCAAGATGGTCGGTATCGCCACCCTGCAAAAAGTCTTGCAGCTGCTGCTGGAGGAAGGCGTGCACATCCGCGACATGCGCTCGATCGTCGAGTGCCTGGCCGAACACGGCGCGATGGTCACCGACGCCGTTGAGTTGACACAGCGCATCCGCGTGCACCTGGCGCCGGCCATCGTGCAGCAGATCTACGGCCCGGCGCGCGAGCTCGATGTGATTGCCCTGGATCCGGCGCTCGAGCGCCTGGTGGCGCAGGCCTTGTCCAGCCCGCATGGCGCCGCGCTCGACCCCGGCGTGGCCGATACGCTGACCAAGAGCGCCGCCGACACCGCGCGCGCGCAGGAAGACATCGGCATCCCGGCCTGCCTGCTGGTGCCCGACCCGATCCGCACACCGATGGCACGCCTGTTGAAGCGCGCCGCGCCGCGCTTGAAAGTGCTCGGCCACAGTGAAATTCCCGACACGCATTCGATCCGCATTGCCCAGGTCATTGGAGCTACCGCATGAACTCCCACGCTCACGTTCGTTCGCTGCCCCCAAGATGGGGGCGCGCCTGCCTCGAGACGGCTCGGCGGGAGGCGGCATGAACATCAAACGCTTCACCGCCCGCACGCCGCGCGAGGCCCTGGCCCTGGTGCGTCAGGCTTTCGGCGCCGACGCCGTGGTGCTGTCCACGCGGCCCTCGGCCGAAGGCGTCGAGGTGCTGGCGATGGCCCCCGACAGCCTGGCCCAGATCGAGCAGGTGCACAGCAACGCGCCGGTGGCTGCAAACCAGGCTTCGGCGCCGGCACCGGTCACCGAGGTGCAGGACGATGTCGAGGCCCTGTCGATGAGCACGCTGTCGTTCCAGGACTATGTGCGCGAGCGCATGCTCAAGCGCCGCCAGGCCGAGATGGCACAGCCGGCCGATCCGGCCTCGCCGCCGCCAAGGGCTGCCGGAACGAGCGCGGCGGCGATGCCGGCCGTGGCGCCGATGCGGCGCGAAGAAATCCGCTACGAACAAACGCCCTTGCGGGCACTGATCAACGTGCAGTCGCAGGACGGCGCCGACAGCCTGCGCCGCGAGCAGCTGGTGTTGAACGAGCTGCGCCAGGTCAAGGGCCTGATCGAAGAACGCTTCGGCGCGCTGGCCTTCATGGAAAAGTTGCAGCGCAGCCCGCAGCGCGCCAGCCTGACGCAGAAACTGCTCGACGGCGGCTTTTCGCCGGCGCTGATCCGCAAGCTGGTCGAAGGCCTGCCGCACGATTGCGCCGACGAATCGGCCTGGGCCGCCAGCGTGCTCGAACGCAACCTGCAGGCCGCCGAGAGCGAAGCGGCGATCGAAGAAGCCGGCGGCATCTATGCCTTGATCGGCGCCACCGGCGTCGGCAAGACTACCAGCACGGCCAAGATCGCCGCCGCCTTTGCCACCCGGCACGGCTCGGGCAACCTGGGCCTGATCACACTGGACGCCTACCGCGTCGGCGCACAGGAACAACTGCGCACCTACGGCCGCATCCTCGGTGTGCCGGTGCATACCGCGCATGACCGCGCTTCGCTCGAGGATCTGCTCGACCTGTTGTCGGCCAAGAGCATGGTCCTGATCGACACCGCCGGCATGGCCCAGCGCGACGGGCGCACGCGCGAACTGCTCGAAATGCTCGGCCACCGCTCGATCCAGAAACTGCTGGTGGTGAACGCCGCCGCGCAGGGCGAGACCATCGAAGACGTGATGATTTCGTACCACGCCGCCACCTGCCGCGGCATGATCGTCTCGAAGATCGACGAGGCCGTCAAGCTCGGCCCGGCCCTGGACGCCGCCATCCGCCACAAGCTCAAAGTGATCGGCGTGGCCAACGGCCAGCGCGTGCCCGAAGACTGGCACCGCCTGTCGGGGCAGGCCCTGGTACAGCGCGCGCTGCGCGTCAACGTCAACCCGAGCTGGCGGCTCGACGCCGACGAGGTCAGCCTGGTCTTCGCCGGCCTGCACAGCCATGCCGCCGCGCACGCGTACAGCGCGGCCCTGCCTGCTTGATTGAAGCAATGCACGCCTTGCACGACGGCCCTGCGCCGAGCTTCGAGCCCGCCGTTGCGCCACCGCGCACGGCACCGAGCGACCAAGCCGATGGCTTGCGCCGCCTGTTCGGCGCCCAGCGCCCGCGCTTCGTGGCCGTGGTGGCGAATTCCGAAATGACGTTTTCGGGCCTGGTGCTCGAACGCCTGGCCGGCGCTTGCAGCACGTCCGGCCGGCGCACGCTGGTGGTCGATGCCGGCGCTGACGCGCCCGAGCCGCACGAACTGGTGGCGCTCGACCTGGCGGCGGGTATCGAGCCTTTGGCCCCCGGCCTCGATTACCTGGCCGCGCGCGGGCTGCCGCTGCGCTATGTCAACAGCCGCGGCTCCTGCGCCGGCTTCCTGCAGACGCTGGCCGAAGCCGCACCTGCGGCCGACGTGGTGATCGTGCATGCCGAGGCCTCCGAACTCGGCCGCCTGTTCACCGGCCGTTCGGTGCGCCCGCTGCTGCTGGCAGCCGACCGCCCGGCCAGCGTGATCCAGGCCTACGCCGGCCTGAAATTGCTGGCTCAGCGCCACAGCCTGATGGCCTTTGGCCTGCTGCTCGCGGCCGTGCCCGGCGAACCGCGTGTGCCGCGCATTGCCGAACAACTGGCGCTCACCGCCGATCGCTTTGTCGGTGCGGCGCTGCACGACTGGGCCTGTATCGACCCGACCGATGCCGGCGTGCCGTGCGCGCTGGCGCGATTGGTGCATGGCCTGCTGCACCTGGAACTCGAAACCGAAGATGTCCGGAGCTTCTGACATGTACACCGCCCAAGGCCGCCTCGACAATAGCGCGACGCTCAAGCAGTTCAGCCCGCTGGTGCGCCGCCTGGCGCACCAGATGATCGCCAAGCTGCCGGCCAACGTCGAACTCGACGACATGATCCAGGCCGGCATGATCGGCCTCAACGATGCGTTGGGCCGTTTCGACGCCGCGCAGGGCGTGATGTTCGAAACCTTCGCCACCCAGCGCATCCGCGGCGCCATGCTCGACGAGCTGCGCAGCGGCGACTGGATGAGCCGCGGCAACCGCAAGCAGCAGCGCCAGATCGAAGCCGCCATGCACAAGCTCGAACAGCAGTTCGGCCGCGCCCCGGCCGAAAGCGAGATCGCCGAGGCCATGGGCCTCTCGCTCGCCGACTACCAGGACATGCTGGGCAAGGTGCGCGGCACCCAACTGCTGTACCTGGAAGACCTGAGCGGCGGCGGCGAGGGCGAGAACGACTACCTCGACCGCCACGTCGCCGACGAAGCCGCCAACCCCTTGGCGATGCTGCAGGACCGGCGCATGCGCGAAGCCCTGGTCGAAGCCATCCAGCTCTTGCCAGAGCGCGAGCAGTACGTGATGAGCATGTACTACGAGCACGACATGAACCTGAAAGAGATCGCGGCCGTGATCGGTGTGACCGAGTCGCGCGTGTGCCAGTTGCACAGCCAGAGCATTGCCCGGCTGCGTGTGAAGCTGCGCGCGTTTTGATGTTGGCTATGAGCGCGCCGCGGCTGCTGGCGCGGCATGCGGCGCCTTTTATGCGGCCAAACGGAGAATAGGCGCGAGTATCCTGCTGACACCCCCCTCGATATAATCGCGCTTTACCAGCAGGGCATTCGTGGGTTTGCGCAGAACCCGATACGCGGATGCCGCATGACATGACCAAGTTTGTCTTCGTCACCGGCGGTGTGGTGTCGTCCCTGGGCAAGGGCATCGCCTCGGCGTCGCTGGCGGCGATCCTCGAATCGCGCGGCCTCAAGGTCACCCTGATCAAGCTCGACCCGTACCTCAACGTCGATCCGGGCACGATGAGCCCGTTCCAGCACGGCGAGGTTTTCGTCACCGACGACGGCGCCGAGACCGACCTGGATCTCGGCCACTACGAGCGCTTCATCACCACGCGGATGAAGAAGAGCAACAATTTCACCACCGGGCAGATCTACAAGTCGGTGCTGGAGAAGGAGCGCCGCGGCGACTATCTGGGCAAGACGGTGCAGGTGATCCCGCATGTCACCAACGAGATCCAGGCTTTCGTCAAACGCGGCGCCGAGGCTTCGGTGGTGGATGTGGCGATCGTCGAGATCGGCGGCACGGTCGGCGATATCGAATCCCTGCCCTTCCTCGAAGCCGTGCGCCAGATGAGCCTGAAGTTGGGCCCCAGCAATACCGCCTTCGTGCATCTCACCTACGTGCCGTGGATCGCCGCCGCCGGCGAGCTGAAGACCAAGCCGACCCAGCATACGGTGCAAAAGCTGCGCGAAATCGGCATCCAGCCCGATGTGCTCTTGTGCCGCGCCGACCGCGCCATCCCCGACGACGAGCGCGAAAAGATTTCGCTGTTCACCAATGTGCTGCCGCACGGCGTGATCTCGATGTGGGATGTGGACACCATCTACAAGGTGCCGCGCATGTTGCACGAGCAGGGCCTGGACGAGCTGATCTGCATGAAGCTGCAACTGCTGACCAAGCCGGCCGACCTGCGCCGCTGGGACAAACTCGTTCACGAAGTCGAGCACCCGGCGCGCGAAGTCACCATCGCGATGTGCGGCAAGTACACCGATTTGTCCGACTCGTACAAGTCGCTGAATGAAGCCCTGCGCCACGCCGGCATCCACAACCATGCGCGGGTGAAGATCGACTATGTCGATTCGGAAACGCTCGATGAGAAAAACGTCGCGCAACTGGCCAAGTTCGATGCGGTGCTGGTGCCCGGCGGCTTCGGCAAGCGCGGCGTCGAGGGCAAGATCCTGGCTGCGCAGTACGCGCGCGAGCACAAGCTGCCCTACCTCGGCATCTGCTTAGGCATGCAGGTGGCGACGATCGAAGTCGCGCGCCACCTCGGCGGCCTGGCGGGCGCCAACTCGACCGAATTCGACCCCGCGACGCCGCACCCGGTGATCGCGCTGATCGACGAATGGCAGGACCGCGACGGCACGATCCAGAAGCGCGATGCGCAGAGCGACCTCGGCGGCACGATGCGCCTGGGCGCGCAAAGCTCGGATGTAAAAGCCGGCTCGCTGGCGCACCGCATCTACGGCAATGTGGTCACCGAGAGGCACCGCCACCGCTACGAGGCGAATGAGCATTATCTGGAGCGCCTGCAACAGGCCGGCCTGGTCATCAGCGCGATCACCCAGCGCGAGAAGCTGACCGAGATCGTCGAGCTGCCCGCCGAGGTGCATCCCTGGTTCGTCGGCGTGCAGTTCCACCCCGAGTTCAAGAGCACGCCGTGGGATGGGCATCCGCTGTTCATCCACTACGTCAAGGCGGCGCTCGACCATCAAACGGCGCGCGCCGGAGTCATCGAGAAAGCCGCCGCATGAAGCTGTGCGGGCTCGAGGTTGGCATCGACCGGCCCTTCTTCCTGATCGCCGGCCCTTGCGTGGTCGAGAGCGAACAACTGCAGATGGATGTGGCCGGGCATTTGAAGGAGATCACCGCCGCGCTCGGCATCCCCTTCATCTTCAAGTCGAGCTACGACAAGGCGAATCGCTCCAGCGGCACGACCTTCCGCGGTCCGGGCATGCAACGCGGCCTGGAAATCCTGGCCAAGGTCAAGCGCGAATTGAAAGTGCCGATCCTCACCGACGTGCATAGCGAAGGCGAGATTGCCGCCGTCGCCGCCGTGGTCGATGTGCTGCAAACGCCGGCCTTCCTCTGCCGCCAGACCGATTTCATCCGCGCGGTGGCGCAAAGCGGCCGGCCGGTGAATATCAAGAAGGGCCAGTTCCTGGCGCCGCACGATATGAAGAATGTGATCGACAAGGCGCGCGCGGCGGCGAAGGAAAAAGGCCTGAACGAAGACAGCTTCATGGCCTGCGAGCGCGGCGTGAGCTTCGGCTACAACAACCTCGTCTCCGATATGCGCTCGCTGGCGATCATGCGCGAGACCGGGGCACCGGTGGTCTTCGACGCCACGCATAGCGTGCAACTGCCCGGCGGGCAAGGGACTTCGAGTGGCGGGCAGCGAGAGTTTGTCCCCGTGCTGGCGCGTGCGGCGATCGCCGTCGGCGTGGCGGGCATCTTCATGGAAACGCATCCCGATCCGGCGAAGGCGATGAGCGATGGGCCGAATGCCGTGCCCTTGCGGCACATGAAGGCGCTGCTTGAGCAGTTGCTCGCGCTGGATCGCGTGATCAAGAAGCAGCCGCTGTTGGAGAACGATTTTTCTTGCTGAGCTGCGGCTTGGCGAGTGTGCAGTCTTCTGCGTCAGAGCCATGGCTTGGAGCTGCAGGTTGGACAGCGGCGCGCCCAACAACCGGTTGCCCTTGACGAAAGCAGGATCCGTGACCATCAAGCAGAAGAAAGACGAAGGCGCACAATTCGTTCGCTATTTCGGCCCGTTGCTGGATGCCCTTCGTGGGCTCGGGGGGTCGGCCAAGCCGGACGAAGCTGTTGATCGAGTCTCCGAAGACCTCAAGATTTCGGACGACGTTCTGAACGAGACGTTGCCGTCCGGCGGGTCGCGCTTTCGAAACCAGGTTGCATGGGCAAGGTTTTACCTTGTCCGCGAAGGACATATCAGTTCTTCAAAGCATGGGGTTTGGAGCCTCACGGAAAGCGGATTCAAGACTCACCTTACGAACGACCAATCACGCGAGCTGTTCCTGAAGTGGGTGAGGATTTTTCAAGAGCAACGACGACAGAAGGACGCGGCAGAGCCTGTCGCAGAAAAAGTCGCTGAGGGGACCGGTGGCCTCTCGAAGGACTATCGAAATGAGACGCTGGAAGCACTACTGTCGCTTCCGCCATCAGGGTTTGAACGCTTGTCGCAGCGACTATTGCGCGAAGCCGGGTTCACTCAGGTTGTCGTGACCGGCCAAAGCGGCGACGGTGGGATCGATGGGTTTGGGATTCTCCAAGTCAACCCGTTGGTGTCGTTCAAGGTGCTGTTTCAATGCAAGCGTTACGCAAAGTCAGTTGCGCCATCGCAGGTTCGCGACTTTCGGGGAGCAATGTCCGGCCGGGCCGACAAAGGCATCATCATTACAACTGGCACCTTTACCGCTGAGGCGAAGCGCGAGGCGACGCGGGACGGTGCCCCACCTATTGAACTGATCGACGGCGAAAAGCTCATCGACATGCTGGAGAGATTTGAGCTCGGCCTGCGGCCGGTCACGACGTTTGAAATTGACGGTGCGTTCTTCAACGAATTCAAGGCGTGAGGCCTCTGATCGCGTACGTACAGCCCGTGCCTGATTGCGACATGAGCGAGGAACTTATGAGCAAGGCCAAAGATGAAATGCGCGCCGAATATCGGCGTGAAGACTTGGGGCCACTGGTTCGCGGCAAGTACGCCGCGCGCTATGCCAAGGCGACCAACAGCGTCGTGATCGATCCGGCACCGTCCAAGGCCCACCCTAAGGAAGAGCCGCCGGTGCGGCAGCAATCCTGAGCCAGCGCGGTGCGGACCCGGACACGACCCAGCACGCCGCCCAGGGCTCGTTCGAGTAATATTCTTTGATGCAGATCAGCACTGGCACGGTGGTCGGCGGCAAGGTTGTCGTCGAGGGCGTCCCGCTCGTCGAGGGCTCGGTCGTGACCGTGCTCTCGCGCGAGGCGGAAAAGCCGTTCGCGCTGTCGATGGAAGACGAGGACGAACTCCTCGCTGCGATGGCGGAAGTCGAACGCGGTGAGTTCGTTTCCCCCGAGAAACTTCTTGAAAGCCTTCGGAAGTACGGCTGAACATGGCGCGTCGCGTCAAGATTTCGGCGCGTGCAGCGTCGCGCTGCCACAAGGCGGTGCAATGGTGGGCTGCGTGACACCGAATCAATCCCGATGAAACCCGCCCTCCTCATCATCGACGTCCAGACCGCCCTGTGCTGCGGCCAATGGGCCGCCTTCGACATCGACCGGGTCGTCGATCGAATCAATGCCGTCGCCGCGAAGGCAAGAGCCGCAGGCGTGCCGGTGATCCTCGTCCAGCACGAAGACGACGGGCCGCTGCGCTTCGGCAGCAATGGCTGTCAGCTCTATGAACAGCTTGCCGCGCAGCCTGGCGACCTTCGAATTCGCAAGACCGCGGCCGACTCCTTCCACCGCACCGAGCTTCGAGCGACGCTGCAATCCCTGGGCGTCGATCGACTGATCGTTTGCGGCTTGCAGAGCGAGTTCTGCGTTCATGCCACGGTCTGCGGTGCGCTGGCGCTCGGCTACCCGGTGACTTTGATCGCGGACGCGCACACCACGCTGGACAACGGCGTTCTCTCGGCGGCGCAGATCTCGGCGCATCACAAAATGGTCAGAACATGACAACCGCGCGCGCCGCTACGACGGCGAAACTTATACTCAGGGGTGCCGCGTGCGCGAAGGCACCGGCAGCATCGACCTGATCCTGGTCAGGTGGTGTGAACTGAATCCCAAACCAAGAAAGTGAAAGCATGAGTGCCATCGTCGATATCGTCGGTCGGGAAATCCTCGACAGCCGCGGCAACCCCACCGTCGAGTGCGACGTGCTGCTGGAAAGCGGCACGATGGGCCGCGCCGCCGTGCCCTCGGGCGCATCGACCGGCTCGCGCGAGGCGATCGAATTGCGCGACGGCGACAAGAACCGCTACCTCGGCAAGGGCGTGCTGCGCGCGGTCGAGCATGTCAATACCGAGATCAGCGAAGCGGTGCTCGGCCTCGATGCCAGCGAACAGGCCTTCCTCGACAAGACCCTGATCGACCTCGACGGCACCGACAACAAGAGCCGCCTGGGCGCCAATGCGACCCTCGCGGTCAGCATGGCCGTGGCGCGCGCGGCGGCCGAAGAAAGCGGCCTGCCGCTGTACCGCTACTTCGGCGGCATGGGCGGCATGCAGATGCCGGTGCCGATGATGAACGTCATCAACGGCGGCGCGCACGCCAACAACAACCTCGACTTGCAGGAGATGATGATCATCCCGGTCGGCGCGCCGAGCTTCCGCGAAGCGGTGCGCTACGGCGCCGAGGT
>CADEDE010000033.1 GCA_902825995.1 uncultured Burkholderiales bacterium | reverse complement strand
TAGCAGGATGAGTCATACTAAGTTAGCGCTTATGCCCCTCGGGGGGCAGCGAGCGTGGGGGCCGAAATTACGTGTACCAGCTGGTGGCGCAGGCGCATGGCCGGGCACTGCGCATTCGGCGTCCTGGGCCGGGGCTTGATCTCATTGCGTCGCGGTCGATCACTCGGGGTCGATGACTTTTCGATCGGCTGTCGTTGATTACGCAAGCCTCCATAGAATCGCTGCATGAATATCCTCCGCTTTGCCGATCTCATTGCCCAGGGCCGCGTTGCCGGCCAGCGCGTCTTTATCCGCTCCGACCTCAACGTGCCGCAGGACAGCGCCGGCCGGATCACCGAAGACACGCGCATCCGCGCCTCGGTGCCGTGCATCCGCATGGCTCTGGACGCCGGCGCGGCGGTGATGGTGACTTCGCACCTGGGCCGCCCGACCGAAGGTGCGTTCAAGCCCGAAGATTCGCTGGCGCCGGTGGCCGCGCGCCTGGGCGAATTGCTCGGCCGCCAAGTGCCGCTGCGCTCAAACTGGGTCGATGGTGTGGCGCTGCAGCCGGGCCAGCTCGTGCTGCTCGAGAACTGCCGCGTCAACCCGGGCGAGAAGAAAAACGACGAGGTACTGGCCCGCAAGATGGCCGCGCTGTGCGACATCTTCGTGCACGACGCCTTCGGCACTGCCCATCGCGCCGAGGCCAGCACCTACGGTATCGCCCAGTTCGCCAAGATCGCCTGCGCCGGCCCGCTGCTGGCGGCCGAGATCGATGCCGTCACGAAAGCCCTGGCGCAGCCGAAGCGGCCGCTGCTGGCCATCGTTGCCGGCGCCAAAGTCAGCACCAAACTGACCATCCTGCAAAGCCTGGCCAGCAAGGTCGATGGCCTGATCGTCGGCGGCGGCATCGCCAACACTTTCCTGCTCGCGGCCGGGCTGCCGATCGGCAAGAGCCTGGCCGAAGCCGATCTGGTCCACCAGGCCAAGGCCGTGATCGAGGCCATGAAGGCGCGCGGCGCCGCGGTGCCGATCCCGACCGATGTCGTCACCGCCAAGGCCTTCGCCGCCGACGCGCCGGCGACCGTGAAGGCGGTCGCCGATGTGGCCAGCGACGACCTGATCCTCGATATCGGGCCGCAGACCGCGGCGCGGTTTGCGGCGCAATTGAAGACCGCCGGTACGATCGTCTGGAACGGGCCCGTCGGTGTGTTCGAGTTCGATGCCTTCGCCCACGGCACCGAGACCCTCGCCCGCGCCATCGCTGCGAGCCCTGCCTTCAGCATCGCCGGCGGCGGCGATACGCTGGCGGCGATCGCCAAGTACGGCGTCGAAAAAGGCATCGGCTATATCTCGACCGGCGGTGGCGCCTTCCTCGAAGTGCTCGAAGGCAAAACCCTGCCGGCATTCGAGATCCTGGCCCGCCGCGCCGCGGGCTGACCCAAGGCGGGATTTCCGCGCTACGCTGCGGCTCGGCCCTTCGGGCCGCAGGAGATACGCGCGATGGAACCCACCAAGATCGACGATGCATCGTTGTCGCCCGCCGAACGGGCGCTGCGCGACGCCGCCTGCGAATACCACCGTTCGCCCACGCGCGGCAAGATTTCGATCGCGCCGACCAAGCCGCTGTTCAACCAGCGCGACCTGTCGCTGGCCTACTCGCCCGGCGTGGCCTACCCCTGCCTGGCGATCCAGGCCGACCCGAAGAAAGCGGCCGAATTCACGTCGCGCGGCAACTTGGTCGGGGTGGTCACCAACGGCACCGCGGTGCTTGGCCTGGGCGACATCGGCCCGCTGGCCGCCAAGCCGGTGATGGAGGGCAAGGGCTGCCTGTTCAAGAAGTTCGCCGGCATCGACGTCTTCGACCTCGAACTTGCCGAGAAAGACCCGGATCGGCTGATCGAGGTCATTGCCGCGCTGGAGCCCACGCTGGGCGGCATCAACCTCGAGGACATCAAGGCGCCGGAGTGCTTCTACATCGAGCGCAAGCTCAAGGAGCGACTGAAGATTCCCGTCTTCCACGACGACCAGCATGGCACCGCGATCATCTCCGGCGCAGCCCTGTTGAACGGCCTGGAACTGGTCGGCAAGCCGCTCGGCGCGATCAAGCTGGTGACGTCGGGTGCCGGCGCTGCGGCGATCGCCTGCCTGGACATCATGGTCGGCCTGGGCGTGAAGCGCGAGAACATCTTCGTCGTCGATTCGCGCGGCGTGATCCAGCGTGAACGCGACGACGTGCGTTCGGGCCAGCTCGACGCGAGCAAGCAGCGCTATTGCCAGAACACCGCGGCGCGCACGCTGGCCGACGTGATCGTCGATAGCGACGTGTTCCTCGGCTGCTCGGCCGCCGGCGTGCTGACCAAGGCGATGGTGACCACCATGGCCGCCAAGCCGATCATCCTGGCGCTGGCCAACCCCGAGCCCGAGATCCGCCCCGAACTGGCGCGCCAGGCGCGGCCCGACTGCATCGTCGCTACCGGCCGCTCGGATTACCCGAACCAGGTCAACAACGTCCTGTGCTTCCCCTACATCTTCCGCGGCGCGCTCGATTGCGGCGCCACCCGCATCACCGAGGAGATGAAGCTGGCCTGTGTGCGCGAGATCGCCGCGCTGGCCAAGGCCGAAATCAGCGACGAGGTGGCCGCGGCCTATGCCGGCCAGGAGCTCGGTTTCGGGCCTGAGTACATCATTCCCAAGCCCTTCGACTCGCGACTGATCCTGCGCATCGCGCCGGCGGTGGCCGCGGCCGCCGCGGCCAGCGGTGTGGCCACGCGGCCGATCGAAGACCTGGACGCCTACCGCCAGTCGCTGACCCGATTCGTCTATCAAACCGGCATGGTCATGCGGCCGGTGTTCGCCGCGGCCAAGGCCGCATTTGCCAAGGACGCGGCGCGTGTGGTCTATGCCGAAGGCGAAGACGAGCGCGCGCTGCGTGCGGTCCAGGTGGTGCTCGACGAGGGCCTGGCCAGGCCGATCCTGGTCGGCCGTCCGGCCGTGATGCGCGCGCGCGTCGAACGCGCCGGCCTGCGCCTGCAGCTCGGCACCGATGTCGAGTTCGTCAACCCCGAAGACGACCCGCGCTACCGCGCCTGCTGGGCGGACTACCAGCAACTGATGGGCCGCGAGGGCGTCACGCCGAGCATGGCCAAGGCCGCGCTGCGGCGCTCGAATACGCTGATCTCGGCGATGCTGCTGCGTCGCGGCGACGCCGACGCGATGCTGTGCGGCCTGGTCGGCCGCTTCGACAGCCACCTCGAGCATGTGCGCGATTCGATCGGCCTGCGCACCGGAGCCTCGACCTTCGCCACCATGAATGCGCTGCTGCTCGGCGAGCGCACCTTGTTCCTGGCCGACACCTTCGTCAACGAGGAGCCGAGCGCCGAGCAATTGACCGAGATCGCCGCGATGGCCATCGACGAACTGCGCCGCTTCGGGGTGCCGCCGCGCGTGGCCTTCGTCTCGCACTCGATGTTCGGCTCGTCGGCGCGGCCATCGGCCAAACGCATGCGCCGCGCGGCCGAGCTGTTCAAGCAACGGCGGCCCGGCGTGCCCTGCGACGGCGAAATGCATGGCGACGCCGCGCTGTCGGAAGACATCCGCCGCAGCTTCCTGCCCGACAGCACGCTCGCGGGTGAAGCCAACCTGCTGCTGCTGCCCAACCTCGACGCGGCGAACATCCTGTTCAACGTGCTCAAGGTCACCGCGGGCCACGGCGTCACCGTCGGTCCGGTGCTGCTCGGCGCGGCGCGGCCGGTGCATATCCTGACCCCGTCCTCGACCGTGCGCCGCATCGTCAACATGACGGCGCTGGCGGTGGCCGACGCGGCAGCGGTGCGCTAGCGTGGCGCTTCAGCGCACGATGCCCGGCCTGGGCCGCGCCGCTGCGTCCCAGGCCGGGCCGTCGAACCAGGGCTCGCCGAGCAACGCTGCGCGCAGCATTGGCAGCCCATCGACGCCTCAGAACAGGCGTCCGAAAGGTCCAGGTGCATTTGGGTTCGATCTCGGCCGGGCCCTTCTGGCCCCAATGCGCCAACAGCCCGGCCAACAGCAGCGGCCGGTATTCGACCGCATAACTACAGCCTTCGATAGCCTGCGGCAAGTGCTCGAACGCCAGATAGGCAAACGGCGAGATCGGATCGAACCAGAAGCTGAGTCCTTTCATCGGGCGGGCGCAGTCGCGGCAACACGGCGCAACATCAAATCTTCATCGGCCTCGAGGCTCGAACGCTGCACGGCCACGGCCGTGGCCGTGGCGGTGGCAAAGCCCAGCCGTTCGAGCAGGCGCCGCGAGCGCAGGTTGGCGCGCTTGAATACCGCCAGCGAGGTAGGCACCTTGTATTGCACGATCAGCTCGTCGATCATCGCCGCTGCGCTGGCGCAGAACCCAGTTCAGCCATTGCTCCGAGCCATCGCCCGAGCGCCGGGTTTGCAGTTTGACGAAGCGCTCATATCGCTGCCCATGTCGTCTCACACGCCGGCGTTCAGCGCCGCCAGGCGCTCGGCGCTGCCGACATCGGCCCAGCCCCCGTTCCACGCCTGTGCGCCCAGCCGCGCCGCAGCCAGCGCGGCGTCGAGCCGCGGGCGCAGCGCCAGGCGGGTGCCGGGCGGGATGCCGGCAAACATCTCGGCACGAAACAGCCCGACGCCGGCCCAGGTGCGGCGCAACCCGCGCGTCGTCGCCAAGCCACTGGCGGCATCGATGCCGAAGTCGCCTTGCGGGTGGTGCGGCGCATTGGCTACCAGCCACAGGTGGGCCAGTTTCCGGCTGACGGCAAAGCGCGCTGCTTCGGCGGCAGGAAAGGCAAAGCCGGGCAGGAACATATCGCCCGAGACGACCCAGAACGGGTCGCTGTCTTTGCCTGCCAGCCACGGCAGGGCCTTGGCGATGCCGCCGGCGGTTTCGAGTGCACCGCCATGGTCGCGGCCTTCGGTCGAGTAGCGGATCGACAGGCCCCAGCGCGCGCCATCGCCAAGCGCGGCGGGGAACTGTTCTTCGAGCCAGGCGGTGTTGATCACGACTTGCGTGACGCCGGCAGCGGCCAGCGCTTCGAGATGCCACTCGATGAGTGGCTTGCCGCGCACGTGCAGCAGCGGCTTGGGGCATACGTCGCTGAGCGGGCGCATGCGCTCGCCGCGGCCGGCGGCAAGGATCAGGGCAGGCGGCTGGACGGCGGACATCGGCGCGCAGTGTAGGCGCGCGCCGGGTTTGATTTGTCGCAAGCGCGAGCGGCGGCGGCGCTTGAGCTTAAAATTGCGCCGCTTCGCTGGCCATCCCCTTCTCGGCGCCCCGCGACGCCCCTCCCAACCCAACCCAAAATCCAACCAGCATGTCCAGCCTCGACACCCAACGCGTTCCCGACACCGCCGCCCCGGCGCCCCAAACCAGCGCCAGCCGCGAAGCCCTGATGGCCAACGCCATCCGGGCCCTGGCGATGGACGCGGTGCAGCAGGCCAATTCCGGCCACCCCGGTGCGCCGATGGGCATGGCCGAAATGGCCGTGGCCCTTTGGGCCCGGCACCTGCAGCACAACCCGGCCGATCCGCAGTGGCCGGGACGCGACCGCTTCGTACTTTCCAACGGCCACGCTTCGATGCTGCTGTATTCGCTGCTGCACCTCACCGGCTATGACCTGCCGATGAGCGAGTTGCGCAAGTTTCGCCAACTGCACAGCAAAACGCCGGGCCACCCCGAAGTCGGTATCACGCCGGGCGTGGAAACCACCACCGGCCCGCTCGGTCAGGGTGTGGCCAATGCGGTGGGCATGGCACTGGCCGAAAAACTGTTGGCGCATGAGTTCAACCGCCCCGGCCATGCCCTGGTCGACCACCGTACCTATGTCTTTCTCGGCGACGGTTGTCTGATGGAAGGCGTGAGCCACGAAGCCTGCGCCTTGGCCGGGGCTTGGAAGCTGAACAAGCTGATCGCGATCTACGACCACAATGGCATCAGCATCGACGGCCCGGTCAAGCCCTGGTTTGTCGATGACACTGCCAAGCGTTTCGAGGCCTATGGCTGGAACGTCATCCGCGACGTGAATGGCCATGATGTTGCAGCCGTCGATGCCGCGATCGAAAAGGCCAAGGGGAGCGCCGATAAGCCGACCCTGATCGTCGCCCGCACCAGCATCGGCCGCGGCTCGCCCAACCGGGCCGGCACAGCCAAGGCGCACGGCGAGGCGCTGGGCGCTGATGAAGTCAAGCTCACCCGCGCGGCGCTCGGCTGGCCCCATGAGCCCTTCGTGATTCCCGAGTCGGCCTACGCGGCGTGGGACGCCAAGGCCCGTGGCGCCAAGGCCGAGGCGGCATGGGATGCAACGATGGCCGCCTACCAGGCGGCGTTTCCCAAAGCCGCGGCCGAGTTCTTGCGCCGCACGCGCGGCGATTTGCCCGAGGGCTTTGCGCAAATCGTTGCCGAGACGGTGGGGGCCACGCACGCCAAGGCCGAAACGCTGGCCTCGCGCAAGGCCAGCCAGATGGCGCTCGAAACCTTCACCAAAGCGCTGCCCGAATTGCTCGGCGGCTCGGCCGACCTGACGGGCTCCAACCTCACCAACACCTCGAGCACGACGCCCTTGCGCATCGACGCCTTGGGGCATCCCAACGGTGGTCGCCACATCAACTACGGCGTGCGCGAATTCGGCATGGCCGCGGTGATGAACGGCCTGACCCTGCACGGCGGCTTCATCCCCTATGGCGGCACTTTCCTGACCTTTGCCGACTACAGCCGCAACGCCATCCGCATGGCCGCGCTGATGAAACAGCGCGTGGTCCATGTCTTCACGCACGACTCGATCGGCCTGGGCGAAGACGGCCCCACGCACCAGAGCGTCGAGCATTGCGCCAGCCTGCGCCTGATTCCGGGGCTGGACGTCTGGCGCCCGGCCGACACGGCCGAAACGACGGTGGCCTGGGCTGCGGCCCTGGGCAACCGTGCGCGGCCGAGTGTGCTTCTGCTGTCGCGGCAGAACCTGCCGTATTTGCCCAAGGCCGCGCTCGATCGGATCGGCCAGGGGGCCTACGTACTGGCCGAGCCGAGCGACGTGGGGCTGAAGAAGGCCGCGCAGGCGGTCATCATTGCCACCGGCAGCGAAGTGCATTTGGCCTTGCAAGCGCAGCAATTGCTGGCCGCCGACAGCATCGCGGTGCGCGTGGTCTCGATGCCGAGCACAACGGTTTTCGACCGCCAGAGTGAGGCCTACAAGACGCAGGTGCTGCCGGCCAAATTGCCCCGCGTGGCGGTCGAAGCCGGGGTCACCGCCGGTTGGTGGAAATACGGCTGCGCGGCGGTGGTCGGCATCGATACCTACGGCGAAAGCGCCCCGGCGCCGACGCTGTTCAAGCATTTCGGTCTGACCGCGCAGAACCTGGCGGATACGGTGCGCAAGGCGCTCGCACGCTGAGCCCACGCCTTTCAACTTTTCAACCGGAAAGTCGAACCATGAACAAATTGATCGCGTTCGCCGCGGCGACCCTGGTATGCAGCGTTGCGGCAGCGCAAACCCTGTCGGGCATCAAGCTCGAACCGGCCAGTGCCAAGGTCGGCGAACCGGTCAAGATCACCGGCAGCTTCGACAACGCCGACAATCCGAACTGCCATGTGCGCCTGCATTTCGGCGATGGCCAGACGCAGGATTTCAAGATCAACCAGCTGAAGGATGTACCCCTGGTGGCCACGCGCAGCTACGACAAGGCCGGCCAGTACAAGGTGATGGTCGAGCCCAAGACGGCGCTGCCGATGTTGAAGTGCAATGGCAAGAACCAGACCGCGATGCTGACGATTGCAGCGCCGGCAGCGATGGGGTCGCAGGCCCGGGCCGCGGCGGCGGCTCCCCAGTGCCCCGACGGCTGGAAGCTCAACGCCAAAAGCGTCAACAAGAAGTCGGGAGCCTTCACCTGCGGAGCCAAGGCGGGCACGGCCTTGCCGGCGGCCAAGCTCGAATGCCCGGCGTCGCTGGGTTACTTCGAGAACAAGTCGAAGGGTCAGCTCGGCTGTCGCGCTTGATTCGATTTTCTTCAAGGCCGCGCCGATTCTGGCCACGCCATGGCGTGGCCGGTGATCGGCTGTTTTGGTAAACCGCCTGATGCCCGGTCCGGTGAGCAGGTTTCACAGGCCACGTCTTTTGAAATCAGCGTTGCCTTAGCTGCACGCACGGAGTCACTGCGACATGACGATCAAAGTAGGCATCAACGGCTTCGGCCGCATCGGGCGCATGACCTTGCGCGCTGCGCTGGAGAACTTTGCCAGTGACATCGAGGTCGTGGCCATCAACGACTTGCTCGAACCCGACTACCTGGCCTACATGCTGCAGTACGACTCGGTGCACGGCCGCTTCAAGGGCAGCGTCGCGGTCGAGGGCAATCGGCTGATCGTCAACGGCAAGCGCATCCGCCTGAGCGCGGAGAAAGACCCGGCGCAGCTGAAATGGGGCGAGGCCGGCGCCGACGTGGTGGTCGAAGCGACCGGTCTGTTCCTGACCGGGGAAACCTGCCAGAAACACCTCGATGCCGGGGCGAAGAAGGTGATCCAGTCGGCGCCCAGCAAAGACGACACGCCGATGTTCGTGTATGGGGTCAACGACAAGACTTATGCCGGGCAGGCCATCATCAGCAACGCCTCGTGCACCACCAACTGCCTGGCCCTGGTGGCCAAGGTCTTGAACGACAGCTTCGGCATCAAGCGCGGCCTGATGACGACGGTGCATGCGACGACCGCGACGCAGAAAACGGTCGATGGTCCGAGCAACAAGGACTGGCGCGGCGGCCGCGGCATCCTCGAAAACATCATCCCGAGTTCCACCGGCGCGGCCAAGGCGGTCGGTGTGGTGATCCCGGCGCTGAACAAGAAGCTCACCGGCATGGCCTTTCGGGTGCCGACCTCGAATGTCTCGGTGGTCGATCTGACCGTCGAGCTGGTCCAGGAAGCCAGCTATGAAGATATTTGCAAGGCGATGAAGGCCGCGGCAGCGGGCCCGATGAAGGGCATCCTGGCCTACACCGAAGACAAGGTCGTGGCCACCGATTTTCGCGGCGAGGCTTGCACCGGCGTCTTCGACGCCGGTGCCGGCATCGCCCTGGACAAGACTTTCGTGAAGGTCGTGGCCTGGTACGACAACGAATGGGGTTACGCGAACAAGCTGCTGGAGATGGTGCGCGTCATCGTTCGCTGATTCGAATTTTCGTCGCTGCAAAAAGGGGCCTCAATTGCGGCCCTTTTTCACGCCTGCGATAAACGGCCGTGCCGGCCTCACACGCGGCAACACAGCGCCTGTCGGGCCTGCTTAAACTGCCACGATGAAATACTCGCCGCTGCCCGTGGCCGCACTGCTGATGGCGCTGGCCGGCGGCAACGCGGCCTTGGCCGAGCGCACGCCACCGCGTGCAGCCCCTTTACAGCCGAGCAGCGGCGAAGTCATTGTCGGCTTCAAGGCCGGCGCCACGGTGACGCGCATGCATGCGCTGGCGGTGAAGCTGGACGCGGCCCAGATCGGCCATCTGCTGGCGCAGCGTGCCGCCACGCTGGGTGCGCGCGTCGGGCGGGCGCTCGAGGCGGGCGCGGCGGTGTCCGAACGGGTGCAGGTCGTGCGCGCCCGCGGTATCGATGCGGCCACGCTGGCGGCGCAGCTGGCGGCCGACCCCGATGTCGAATTCGCGGTGCCCAATGGACGCAAGCGCCTGGCGGCGGCGCCAAACGACCCGCTGTATCCGGCCACGCCCCGGGTCAATCTGGCCCAAAAGACCGGCGGCCCCGACGCGGGCCAGTGGTATTTGCGGGCGCCCAATGCGACCGAGGTCGCAGGCATCGATATCGAATCAGCCTGGCTGCAAACCACCGGCAGCGCCGACATGGTTGTGGCGGTGCTCGATACCGGGGTGCGCAAGGACCATCCGGACCTCGTCGGCCGTTTCTTGCAGGGCTACGATTTCATCAGCGATGCCGTCATTGCCAACGACAGCGATGGACGCGACAACGACCCCAGCGACCCCGGCGACTGGGTCAACCAGACCGATATCAACAGCGGCAGCCTGGCGGCATTCGGCTGCACGGCCGCCGACATCTCCGACAGCAGCTGGCATGGCACAGGCACGGCCAGCCTGATCGGCGCGGCCACCGACAATCGTGTCGGCATGGCCGGCGCGGCGCCCGGCGTCAGCGTGCTGCCGCTGCGCGTGCTCGGCAAGTGCGGCGGCAGCGATGTCGATATCCAGGCCGCGATGTTGTGGGCCGTGGGGATCCATGTGCCCGGCGTGGTGCCCGACAACCGGAATCCGGCCAAGGTGCTCAACATGAGCCTGGGCGGCATCGGCCCCTGCAACGCGGCCTACCAGAATGTCGTCAACCAGGTGACCGCCCAAGGGGCCGTGATCGTGGTTTCTGCCGGCAACGACGGCTTGGCCGTGACGACGCCCGCCAACTGCCAGGGTGTGATCGCCGTGGCCGGCGTGCGCCACGTTGGTACCAAGGTCGGCTATTCGGATCTCGGGCCGGAGATCGCCATCGCCGCGCCTGCCGGCAACTGTGTCAACGATGCCCCCGGGCCTTGCCTTTACCCCATCCTGGTCGCCAGCAACGCCGGCACGCAGGGGCCCGGTGCGTCGATCTACACCGACAGCTTCAATCTCAGCTTCGGCACCAGCTTTTCGGCGCCGCTGGTTGCCGGCACTGCGGCGCTGATGTACTCGGCGCAGCCGGCGTTGACCCCGGGTGGGGTGATTGCGGCACTGAAGGGCAGTGCGCGGCCGTTCCCGAGCAGCGGCGTGGCCGACGGCCCGAGCGGTCCGATCGTGGCCTGCCGTGCGCCGACGGCGACCGCGCAAGACCAGTGCTACTGCACCGCCTCGACCTGCGGCGCCGGCATGCTGGATGCCGGCGCTGCGCTGAGCGTGGCGCTCGGTGCGCGAGTGGCGATCGGCGTCGCACCGGCCGCGCCGCTGGCCAACCAGACCGTCACGCTCGGCGCCGGCAACTCAACGGCCGCCTCGGGGCGGAGCATCACGGGCTATCAATGGGTGCTGGTCGATGGCGGCGGCATTGTCAGCGCGATTGCGGGCGCCAACACGGCGACGGCCACCCTGCTGCCCGCGGCGGCGGGCAGCTTCACGGTACGACTGGTAGCGACCGATAACCTGGGCGTGCGCCTTGCTGCGCAGCAGACGGTGACGGTGACGGCCGCGCTTCAGCCGCCCGTGGCCAGCGGCGGCAGTGGCGGCGGGGCCCTGTCCTGGCCATGGCTTCTGGCCTTGCTGCTGGCGGCGCTGGTGCTCGCAAAACCACTGTCGCGCGGGCGCTGAACCTCGCGCAGCACCGGCAACGGCCCAAGGATAATCCGCGCTCATGACATTGCCGTCGAGCCTGCGCCACGTTCTTGCTTGTGCTGGCGTGGGGTTCGCCCTGGCGGCCGCCACCGTGCCTGCGCTGGCCGCCACCGGCAGCACCGCGAAACCGGCGCCGGTGCACGGCCTGATCGTTCAACTGCACAACGCGCCGAGCCATGTGACCCTGGCCCGTGAACGCGCGCTGCCGCAGTCCGGCAGCGCACTGCCCCGCGAGGCCGCGCGCTGGCAGCGCCTGGTGGCCGAGCTGCGCAGCGACAGCGCCGTGCTGGGCGAGCTGCCTGACTGGGTCCATGCGGCGCCGCAGCGCGACCCGGTGGGCGCCAGCGCGCAACTGCTGCGCTTTGTGCGACCCCTGACGGCAGAGCAGGCCGAGCGCGTGGCTGCGCGACTGGCCGCGCGCCCGGAAGTGGCCTGGGTCGCAGCCAACAGCCGCGAGCGGCGCCAGGCAATCGCCGGCAATGCGCCCGACGATCGGTACTTCGCGGGCGCCAACGGCCAGTGGTGGCTGCACCCGGTGCAGGGCAGTAACGCCAACGCCATCGAGGCGCGGCTGCGCGGCGTACCCGGCTTCCTGTCGGCCTGGCAAAGCAGCACCACCGGCAATGCGGCAGCGGTCGTGGCGGTGCTCGATACCGGCATCACCTGCCACCCCGACCTCGGCAATCTCACGGCCGATTGCATTGGCGGCGCGATCCTGCCGGGCTACGACTTCGTTGCCGACGGCAGTTATGCCAACGATGGCGATGGCCGCGATGCCGATCCGCGCGACCCGGGCGACTGGGTCAGCCAGGCTGATCGCAACGCCGACCCGGCGCGCTTCGGCGACTGCGAGGTCGAAAGCAGTTCCTGGCACGGCAGCGTCATTGCCGGCATTGTGGCGGCGCAAACCGACAACGGCATCGGTGCCGCCGCGGTCAACTGGAACGGTCGCGTGCTGCCGGTGCGCGTGGCTGGCAAATGCGGCGCCGACGTGGCCGATATCGTCGATGGCATGCGCTGGGCGGCTGGACTGACGGTATGCAAGCGAAGCGACCGTGCTGGCGGCTGCGCCGAATTCGTGCCGGCGAATCGAAACCCGGCACGCATCGTCAATATCAGCTTCGGCGGCAGCGCGGCGTGCAGCCCGGCCTACCAGCAGGCGATCGACGAATTGCGTGCCGCGCCTGGTGGCGGCGCGCTGGTGGTGGCCGCCGCCGGCAACGCCTGGGGCACGCCGTCGCGGCCGGCCAGTTGCCAGCGCGTGATCGGTGTCGGCGCGCTCAACCGCGATGGCTTCAAGACCAATTATTCGAATTTCGGCGCCGTGCTGGCAATCTCGACCGTCGGTGGCGACGACGGCGATGGCACTTGGGGCGCATGGCTGACCGACAGCGGTGTACTCAGCATCGGCAACAGCGCGGCCACCGTCCCGGCCGATTGCACCCTGCCGAGCGCCAACTGCTACTTCTATCACTACGGCACCAGCTTCTCGGCGCCGATCGTAGCGGGCACGGTCAGCCTGATGCTGTCGGTCAACCCCACCTTGTCGGTGAGCCAGATCGAGCAGGGGCTGGCGCGCTCGGCACGGCCGCATGTCACGTCCAGCGTCAGCGGCTTCGGCATTTGCAGCGACAGCAACACGGGCCGCTGCCTGTGCACCACCAGCACCTGCGGCGCCGGCATCCTCGACGCGACGCAAGCGCTTTACTACGCCGCCGATCCGGCTGGCTATGTCAACCTACGCAGCGCCGATGTGATCGACACACTCGAGTTGCGTGCCGCGGTGGCCAGCGGCCAAGACCGCCCCGCCAACTCGACGGCAGCACCGGCTGTCACGGGCGCTGGCGGTGGTGCGATGGGCTCAGCCTGGCTGTTTGCGCTGTCTGTCGCAACGCTCGCGCTGTGCGGCCAGGTCAGCGCGCTGGCGCGGCTTGCGCAGGCGTTGCGCAGGCTGCGAACCCGGCACCGAACGCGCCGCCGCTGAGCGCGCGCAACTGCTCGGCCTGCGCTGGCGTGGCGTATTCGACGCGCAGCCGACTCTCGCTGCTGGCCGGCCGCAACAGCGCCACACGGGCGGTGCGCACGCCGCGCTGGTTGAAGGCCGTCAAGGCCGCTTCGGCAGCGTCGCGGCTCTCGTAGCGGCCGAGAGCGAAGCCGGGTTGAGGCGCAGCGCCGGCACCGTCCCCGGGCAGATCGAGGGCTTCGAAGGGCAAGCGCAAGCGACCGATTTCCTCGCGCTTTTTCCGCAGCGCGTCGCGATTGCCAAAGGGGCCCAGCACCACCGCGTAGGATGCGGCCAGGCTGCGGTTGGTGCGCACCCAGCCGCCCTCGGGCAGGATCGCCGCGGCCAGTGCCTGTTCGGCAACTTCGATAGCGCCGGGTGCGAACGGGCCGGCCTCCAGGCACAGCAGCGGGCTTCGCGCAACGGCGTGGCCCGGAGCGCTCGCCGACAGGGCCGCCGTGGCCGCGGTCGGCGACAACACGCGCACCGCATCGGGCTGCATCTGCTGTGCCAGGCGTGTCGGGTCGCGCTCACGCGCCGGGGCCCAGCCCAGACTTTCCAGTGCGCCGGTGCTCCAGGCCCAAAAGGCCAGGTTGGCCAGCAGCAGCGCAACAACCGATGCACGGAGCATGCTTGATCAGCCCGCTTTGCCCGGTTCGTCGGCGACCAGGCGCACACTGACTTCGCCGCTGGACACCAGGTGCAGCGAAGTGCCCACCCGCAGCAGCAGGGCGCCACCGCCCGACACACCCTCGACCCTGCCTTCGAGCGCGGCGCCGCTGTGGCCCGGGTCTTGTGTGCTGGCGCGCTGCCCGCGCAGCAGGTCGCGCCGGGCGTAGGCTGGCGCGAAGCCGGCAAAGCCCTCGCGCTCGAACTGGCGCAGGGCTTTGACCAGCGGCAGGGCTATGCTGTGCAGCGCCTGCGGGGCGCTCGCGGCGGGTGAGAGTTCCTGCAGGCTGGCGAAGCCGCTGCTCAATTCGAGCGCGGGGCCTGCCGCCAGTGCAGCGATATTCAGGCCGATACCGACCACCACCATGCGTTGCTTGCCCACGGCCACGGTTTCGATCAGCACGCCGCCGAGCTTGCGGCCGAGGGTCGATGTCGCGGGCACATCAACCAGCCACAGGTCGTTCGGCCATTTCAGTTGCAATCGCGGGGCGCGGCCCGGCTCGGGCGGCTCGAGAGCGTCGGCCAGCGTCACGCCGACGGCCAGCGACAGACCCGACCAGTCGCGTGGCGCCAGCGGCAGGCTGAGCGAAAAGGTCAGCGAGGCGCCCGGGCTGGCCTGCCAGGCACGGCCCTGGCGGCCGCGGCCGAGGGTCTGGTGCTCGGCGACCAGCAGGGTCGGCTGGGTGTCGCCGGCACGGCGACCGAACGGACCGCTGTCGCTGCCGAGCGGGCTGATGTCGCGCCCGCGCGAGCGCATCGCCTCCAACTCGCCCGGCGTCGTGACCGGTGCATCGCGGCGGCCGCCGCCCTGACGTGCGCGTTCGAGCAGCAGCGTATTGGTCGATTCGGCGCGCGCCAGCACTTCGACCGACAGGTCGGGCAGGTGCGGCTCGAGCTGCCGCCACAGCGCCTCGGCGCGCCACTGCAGATGCGTCGCCGGCAGGCCGCCAGGCGCCGCCGGCGCGTCGTCCATGGCCGCAGGTTCGTCAGCGGTCACCGCTTGGGCGCCAGCAGCGTGCCGCGGCAGGCGCGTGTGCCGCAGCGACAGGGGTATTGTTTTTTCAGGGCCGGCGTATAGCGCTCGTCGATGGTCAGGCCATAGTCGTAAAAGAGTTCTTCGCCGGGTTTGATCGCGCGCAGGGCCTTGATGAAGATCCGGCCCTGGGTTTCGTCGGCCTCGCAGTTCGGGCTGCACGCGTGGTTGATCCAGCGCGCGGCGTTGCCGCCGACCTTGGCGTCGATGACATGCTTGTCGTCGATGTGGAAGTAGAAGGTATGGTTCGGGTCTTTCGGGTCGTGCGGGTGGCGGCGCAGGGCCTCGCGCCAGGTGATGATTTCGCCGGTGTATTCGATCAGCGTCTGGCCCTTGGCGATCGGCCGCAGCGCGAAAACGCCCTTGCCGTGGATACCGGATTTGCGCACCTGGATGCGCCGGCCCGCCGCGGCCGGTGCGGCCGCGGCGGGGCCTGGCTCGGCGATCGAATCCATGAGGACTTGCGTGTCTGTTTTCATTCGGTACATTGAATTCATGGGTGCGCGCGCGTGTGTGCGTGCGCGCGAGAGACGTGGATTGTATGTAGCTCACATTTGGGCAGGAAGAAACAGCGAATATGAGCAAGTCATTGATCATTGCCGAGAAGCCCAGCGTGGCGCAGGACATCGTGCGCGCGCTGACCCCGAGCGCGGGCAAGTTCGAGAAGCACGCCGAGCACTTCGAGAACGAGCGCTATGTCGTCACCTCGGCGGTCGGTCACCTGGTGGAGATCAAGGCGCCCGAGGAATACGAGGTCAAGCGCGGCAAGTGGAGCTTCGCGCACCTGCCGGTGGTGCCGCCGCATTTCGACCTGGCGCCGATCGAGAAGGCCAAGTCGCGCTTGAACGCGGTCGTCAAGCTGGTCAAGCGAAAGGACGTGACGGCCCTCATCAACGCCTGCGACGCGGGCCGCGAGGGCGAGCTGATCTTTCGCCTGATCGTGCAGTACGCGGGCGGCGAGAAGAAGCCGATCGACAAACCGGTGCGGCGCCTGTGGCTGCAAAGCATGACGCCGCAGGCCATCCGCGATGGCTTCGAAGCGCTGCGCAGCGACCAGCAGATGCTCGGCCTGGCCGACGCCGCGCGCAGCCGCAGCGAAGCCGACTGGCTGGTCGGCATCAACGGCACGCGGGCGATGACGGCCTTCAACTCGCGCGATGGCGGCTTTTTTCTGACGACGGTGGGCCGGGTGCAGACGCCGACCTTGTCGATCGTCGTCGAGCGCGAAGAGAAGATCCGCAAACATATTTCGCGGCCGTACTGGGAGGTCAAGGCCAGCTTCGCGGCGCAGGCCGGCGAATACGACGGCAAGTGGTTCGATCCGAAGTTCAAGAAAGACGAGGACGCGGATCGCCGCGCCGATCGCCTGTGGAACGAGGGCGATGCGCAGGCCATCGCGCAAGCCTGCCGCGCGCAAGCGGCGACGGTCACCGAGGAGGCCAAGCCGAGCAGCCAGGCCAGCCCGCTGCTGTACGACCTGACGACCTTGCAGCGCGAGGCCAATTCGCGCTTCGGCTTTTCGGCCAAGACCACGCTCTCGCTGGCCCAGGCGCTGTATGAAAAGCACAAGGTTCTGACCTACCCGCGAACCGATTCGCGCGCGCTGCCCGAGGATTACCTGAAGGTGGTCAAGGACACCGTGACGATGCTGGCCAAGGAAGACCTGCCGGCGCCGCTGCGCCCGCTGGCCGCGCATGCCAAGACGGCGCTGAAGGAGGGCTATGTCAAGCCGATCAAGCGCGTCTTCGACAACGCCAAGGTCTCGGACCACTTCGCCATCATCCCCACGCTACAGGCCCCGAAGAGCCTCTCCGAGATCGAGGCCAAGCTCTACGACCTGGTGGTCAAGCGCTTCCTGGCGGTGTTTTTCCCCAGCGCCGAGTCGATGGTCACGACGCGCATCTCGACCGTCAAGGTCGCCGGCAAGGAATTCAAATTCCAGACCAACGGCAAGGTCCTGGTCAAGCCGGGCTGGCTCGCGGTCTATGGCAAGGAAGCGCAGGAGGACGATGCCAACCTGGTCGCGGTGGCGCCGGGCGAAGTCGTGCGCACCGAGAGCGTCGATGTCAACGCGCTGAAGACCAAACCGCCCGCGCGCTATACCGAGGCCACGCTGCTCAGCGCGATGGAAGGCGCGGGCAAATTGATCGACGACGAAGAATTCCGCGAAGCCATGGCCGAAAAGGGTCTGGGCACGCCGGCCACGCGCGCGCAGGTGATCGAAGGCCTGCTGCTCGAAAAGTATATGTACCGCGACGGCCGCGAACTGGTACCCACCGCCAAGGCCTTCCAGTTGATGACGCTCTTGCGCGGCCTGGATATCGAAGACCTGACCAAACCCGAGCTCACCGGCAACTGGGAGTACCAACTCGCCGAGATGGAGCACGGGCGCCTGAAGCGCAGCGCCTTCATGGCCGAGATCGCGGCGATGGCCCAGCGCATCGTCAAGAAGGCCAAGGAATACGACCGCGACACCATCCCCGGCGATTACGCGACGCTCTCAACGCCCTGCCCGAATTGCGGCGGCGTGGTGAAGGAGAACTACCGGCGCTTCGCTTGCGACGGACGTGGATCGACCCCTGGCGGGGCCGGGTGCGGCTTCTCGATCACCAAGATCCCCGCCGGCCGCGCCTTTGAAACCGCCGAGGCCGAGGCTTTTTTGCGCGACAAAAAGATCGGCCCGCTCGAGGGCTTTCGCTCCAAGGCCGGCTGGCCCTTCAGCGCCGAAATGAAACTCGTGCACGACGAGGAACTCGACAACTGGAAGCTCGAGTTCGATTTCGGCGACGATGCCAAGCAGGGCGACGGCGAGCCGGTCGATTTCAGCCAACAGCAATCGCTCGGCGCCTGCCCCAAATGCAAGGGCCATGTCCATGAGCATGGCAGCAGCTATGTTTGCGAACATGCGGTCGGCGCCCATGTGACCTGTGATTTCAAGAGCGGCAAGATCATCCTGCAGCAGCCGGTGGCGCGTGAAGAAATGACCCGCCTGCTGGCGACCGGAAAGACCGCACTGCTGGAAAACTTCGTGTCGAACAAGACGCGGCGCAAGTTCAAGGCCTACCTGGCCTACGACAAGAAGGAAGGCAAGGTGAGCTTCGAGTTCGAACCGCGCGCGGCCAAGGTACCGACGGCGAAGAAGGTGGCCGCGAAGAAAGCCTGAGCGTCGTGACCGTCGCCGTCCTCTACAAGCTGCTGGCGATCCTGGCGGTCGTCACGCTGGGCTGGGGCGCCGGCCGCATGCACTGGCTGGGCGCTGGCAACGACAGCAGCGACCCGGCGCGCGTGCTGAGCAATGCGGCGCTGTACGTCTTCATTCCCGCGCTGCTGCTGCGCACGACGGTGCGACTCGACTTTGCGACACTGCCGGGGCGCACCGTGGGGGCGTTCTTCCTGCCGGCGATCGCGCTGCTGCTGGCGATCTACTTCTGGCAGCGCCGGCGCGGCGCGGCACAGCGCCTGGGCGCGACGGCGCCGGCCGTGCGCGCCATCACCGCCAGCTTCGGCAACTCGGTGCAGCTCGGCATTCCGCTGGCGACTGCGCTGTTCGGCGAGAGCGGCCTCGCGATCCACGTCGCGCTGATCAGCCTGCACGCGCTGATCCTGCTGTCGATCGCCACGCTGCTGGCCGAGCTCGACCTGGCGCGCATGCCGCGCGACGGCGTCGCCGCACGGGCCTCGCTCGCCGCCACGCTGGCCATCACGCTGCGCAACACCGTGATCCACCCGGTGATGCTGCCGGTGCTGATCGGCCTGGCCTGGAACGCCAGCGGCATCGGCCTCCACCCGGTCGTCGACGAGACCCTGCAGGTGCTGGGCTCGGCCGTCGTGCCGGTGTGCCTGGTGCTGATCGGACTCTCATTGGCGTACTACGGCGTGCAGGGGCATCTGCGGGGTGCGCTCGGGCTCGCGGCGGCCAAGCTGATCGGCCTGCCCGCGCTGGTGCTGGTGGTGGCGCACGGGGTCTTCGGCCTGTCGGGCTTGCCGCTGGCGGTGCTGGTGGTGATGGCTTCGTTGCCGGTCGGCAGCAACCCGCTGGTCTTCGCCCAGCGCTACGACACGCTGAAGGCCGAGGCCACCGCGACGATCGTGCTGTCGACCCTGGCCTTCGTGGCGACGCTGGCCGGCTGGCTGGCCGTACTGGCCTGGATCGGCTAGCGGTTTCGGGGACAATGGCCGCCATGAGTTCGCAAGACACCGCCGCCACGATGGCCCACATGGGCGCGGCCGCGCGTGCCGCGGCGCGGGTCATGGCTGCCGCATCGACGGCCGCCAAGAACGCCGCATTGTTGGCGCTGGCCGCGCGCCTGCGCCGCGAGACTGCAGCGCTGCAGCAAGCGAATGCCAAAGACATCGCCGCGGCGATGGCCGCGGGCCTGGCCGCACCGATGGTTGACCGCCTGAAGCTCACGCCGAAGATCGTCGAGACGGCGGCCGAAGGCTGCGAGCAACTCGCTGCCATGCCCGACCCGGTCGGCGAGATCAGCGCCGTGCAGCGCCGCCCCAGCGGCATCAGCGTCGGCCGCATGCGCGTGCCGCTCGGCGTATTCGGCATGATCTACGAGAGCCGGCCCAACGTGACCATCGAGGCCGCGTCGCTGGCCATCAAGAGCGGCAACGCGGCGATCCTGCGCGGCGGCTCGGAGGCGATCCACAGCAACGTCGCGCTGGCACAGGTGGTGCAGGCCGCGCTCGCCGACGCCGGCCTGCCGCCCGAGGCCGTGCAACTGGTGCCCACCACCGACCGCGAGGCCGTTGGCCGCCTGATCGCGATGCCCGAGTTCGTCGACGTGATCATCCCGCGCGGTGGCAAGGGCCTGATCGCGCGCATCAGCGCCGAGGCCAAGGTGCCGGTGATCAAGCACCTGGACGGCAACTGCCATGTCTATGTCGATGCCGAGGTCGACCTCGATCTGGCGGTGCGCGTGACCGACAACGCCAAGACGCAGAAGGTCAGCCCCTGCAATGCCGCCGAGTCGCTGCTGGTGCACCGCGACGTGGCGGGGGCCTTTCTGCCGCGCATCGGTGCGGTGTTCGCGGCCAAGGGCGTCGAGATGCGCTGCGGCCCGCGGGCCAAGGCGATCCTCGCCAGCGTGCCCGGTGCGAAGCTGGTCGATGCCGCCGAGGCCGATTGGTTCGAGGAATACCTTGCGGCGGTGATCAGCATCAAGCTCGTCGATTCGCTCGACGAAGCCATCGAGCGCATCAACCGCTACGGCTCGCACCACACCGATGCAATCCTGACGACCAACCATCCGAATGCGATGCGCTTCCTGCGCGAAGTCGATTCGGCCAGCGTGATGGTCAACGCCAGCACCCGCTTCGCCGACGGCTTCGAGTACGGCCTGGGCGCCGAAATCGGCATCAGTACCGACAAGCTGCACGCCCGCGGGCCGGTCGGGCTCGAAGGCCTGACCTCGCTGAAGTGGATCGTGCTGGGCGATGGGCAGATCCGCCGCTGAGGGCAACGGCCGGCCAAGGCCGCCAAAAACCGCCTGAGTACCTCTACCGGGCCCTGAAATCCGGGTGCCTGCCGGCTCCTCAAGCCGCGTGCTTCGTGTTGCAATCGCCCGCATGTCGGCTTCACCCTCGACCCTGCCGCGCTCGGGCAACCTGGTGCATGTGCGCGCACCGCGCAATGACCGCAGCGACCCCGGCGTGCGCGAGTGCAGCGCACGCCTGCACGCGCTGCGCGAGCCGGCGCAGTGGCAGGCCGCCGTGCTGGCCTTGATGCTGGCGCCCGACAGCCCGCGCGAGCATTCGATGTGGCTCGACGCGTGCTACGGGGTACCCGATGCGGCCCGCCTGCTCGACGACGCGCTGAGCCTGCCACAAGCGCATCGCCTGCCGTGGTTCGAGCGCTTTGCGCGCTTGCTCGCGCCTGGGCCCGTCGAGTTGCGCCACGAGGCGATCGGCGCCGCGCGGCGCCTGATGACGGCCGACGGCAAAGTCACGCCAATGGACCAGTTGCGCCTGGTGGCGTTGCGCCACCTGCTGGCGGGCAGTGCGGTAGCGGCGCCGGCTGCGGCCGAAACCGGCCTGGACGAACTCGATGACGCACTGGCACTCAAGGTCTGCCTTTTCAGCTCCTTTCTGTCGCACCAGGTGCCGGAGCCCGAATCGACACTCGGCCCGTCCGACCCGCAATCGCCCGGCCAGGCCTGGTACGACAGCGTGGTCGCACCCTGGTACGGGCGCTTTGCGCTGCCGCCACGCGAGCACCACGATATCGACGCCACGCTGCGTGCGCTGCGCGTGTTGCAGACCCTGCCCTGGCTGCTGCGGCCGGTGCTCGTGCGCAACTGGTTCGACGCCGCGCGCGCGCTCACCGATGGCCCCGTGCTGCACCCGGTGGCCGCCGACGCCTTGCGCCTGACCTGCACGCTGCTGGACTCGCCGGTGCCCCCGGAGTTGGCGCGCCAGTACATTGAAGTCGATCCGGCGCGGCTCTGAACGCCTGGCGGGGGCGCGCCGCGGCGCGATGCCGACGGGTGGCTGTGGTGGGTGCCGCTGCCGCGTGTCGGCGGCACGCCTTATGCAAACGACTCGTTCACGCTGTTCATCGACAGCGCGGCCTGTGCCGCGGCTAAGCCTGGCCCATGACGGCGGCGGTGGCCACCAGCTCATCGAACAGCGCCACCGATACCTTGCCGCTGACGGCGTAGGGGTCGAGCCTGGCGCATTCGGAGTATTTCAACAGCAGCGCCGGGTTCAGGCGCGCCATATTGACCTGGCCCATCGACCAGCCGGCAAAGCGCCGTTCGCCGATCTCTTCATACGACAGCAACTCGACATCGGTATGGCGCGGATCGACTGCGATGCGGTTGTAGAGGCGGTTCACTGCCGAGCGGCCGCCCTCGAGCACCTGCATGAATACGCGCGCGTCGAAACAGGCGCACAGCACGCCCGTCACGCCGAGCTTGGGGTTGTTGGCCTTGCTCTGCTTCAGGATCGCGAGCAGTTCTTCCTGGTCGAGCGCGGGTGCCGCGCGGCTGGCGTACATCAAGCGCACCAACATGTCAGTTCCCGTTCCTTTTGGACAGCAGCGAGAGAAATTCGCGCCGCAGGTTGGTGTCTTTCAAGAAGGCGCCGCGCATCACCGAGTTGATCATCATCGATTCGTCGTCCTTGACCCCGCGCCAGTGCATGCAGAAGTGGTCGGCCTCCATCACGATGGCCAGGCCGTCGGGCTTGACCCGCTCCTGCAACTCATCGGCGAGCATGATCACCGCCTCTTCCTGGATCTGCGGCCGACTCATGACCCAGTCGCAGATGCGCGCGTATTTGCTCAAGCCGATCAGGTTGGAGTGTTCGTTGGGCATGATGCCGATCCAGACCTTGCCCAGGATCGGGCACAGGTGGTGCGAGCAGGCGCTGCGCACCTTGACCGGGCCGACGATCATCAGCTCGTTCAGGCGCGAGGCGTTGGGGAATTCGGTCACCGTCGGCGGCCTGACGTAGCGGCCGCGGAAAACCTCGTCGATGAACATCCGGGCCACGCGCTCGGCGGTATCGCCGGTGTTGTGGTCGCTGGCGGTGTCGATCACCAGGGCTTCGAGCACGCCCTGCATCTGCGCCTGCACCTCGGCCTTCAGCTCGTCGAGCTCGCCGTCACGGATGTAGGCTGCGATATTGTCATTGGCGTGGTAGCGGCCATCGGCGCCGACCAGGCGGTAGCGGATGCGCTCGGACGCCGGCAACCTGGCCAGGTCGTCCTCGGTGCGAAAAATCGGCAGCGTCGGGTTCGGCATGGCGCAATCCTGGGCAGGGCTGGGCCGGCCATTGTGCCGCGCCGGCCATACCCCGTTTTCCTACAGGCCATAGACTGGCCCGGTGACATCCCCCAGCCCGCCGCCGTCGATCGCCCTGTCGCACCTGCTCCAGCACACCGCCGACATGGTGCAGGGCGTGCGCGAAGGTCGCTCGCTGACCGATTTGCTGGCGCGTGTGCCGGCCAATGCCCGTGCCGGCACGCAGGCCCTGAGCTTCGAGGTGCTGCGCCGGCTCGGCGGCGCGCAGGCGGTGCGCAGCCTGGTCGCCAGCAAGGCGCCGCCGCCGGCAGTGGATGCGCTGCTGGTCAGTGCGATCGCGCTGCTGTGGCCGCCGGCGCCCGGCGAGCGCGCGGCCTACCCGGATCACACCCTGGTCGATCAGGCGGTGCACGCGGCGCACCAGCGCACGCCCGCGGCGGCGGCCTTCATCAACGCCGTGCTGCGCCGCTTCGTGCGCGAACGCGATGCGCTGGTGACACAGGCCGAGCGCCAGCCGGTCGGCGCCTACAACCACCCGCTGTGGTGGATCGAGCGCCTCCAGCACGACTGGCCGGCGCACTGGCAGACCTTGCTGCGCGAGGCCAACCGCCACCCGCCGATGACGTTGCGCGTGAATGCGCGGCGCGGCACGGCCGTGGCGTACGTGCAGCGATTGGCGGCCCTCGGCCACGCGGCGCAGGCGACGGCCAGCCACACCGTCGTACTGGCCCAACCCTGCCCGGTGACGCTGTTGCCCGGCTTTGCCGAGGGCGAGGTGTCGGTGCAGGACGCCGCGGCACAGCGAGCTGCACCCTTGTTGATCGGCGACGCGCTGCCTGCGCAGGCCCACGTGCTCGACGCCTGCGCCGCACCCGGCGGCAAGGCTGCCCACCTGCTCGAGCTGGCCGAACTGGACTTGCTGGCCCTGGACAGCGACCCGCAGCGCCTGTCGCGCGTGCAGGACGCGCTCAAGCGATTGCACCTGGCCGCCACGCTCAAGGCCGGCGACGCGCGCCAGCCGGCGACCTGGTGGGACGGCCGCCTCTTCGACGCGATCCTGCTCGACGCCCCCTGCAGCGCCTCGGGCATCGTGCGCCGCCACCCCGATATCCGCTGGTTGCGCCGGCCCGACGATATCGCCGCGCTGGCACGGATCCAGGCCCAGATGCTCGACGCGCTGTGGCCGCTGCTGGCGCCCGGCGGGCGCTTGCTCTACGCCACCTGCTCGGTCTTCAAGGCCGAAGGGCAGCAGCAGATCGACGCTTTTTTGCAACGCCTCGGTCCAGGCGCGGCCCGCCTCGACCCTGCCGCCCCGGGCCACCTGCTGCCCCTGCCGGACAATGCCAGCGTTGCAGCCGCGATCGCAGACGGCTTCTTCTACGCCCTGATCCACAAACCCTGAGCCCCCATGCCTTGCCTCGCCGCGGTGTGCCAGCTCCTCGGGCACCGCGCGCTGCGGTGCCCGCGGTTCGCACTCGGCCCCTGGTTTTTGCCGGCGGCGCTGTGCTGGCTGGCCTTGGCGATGCCGCTGCTGGCCTGGGCCCAGGGTGTCGAGGTGATCGAGCTCAAGGCGAGCCGCGACGACGATATGTCGATCGGCCTGGACTACCACCTGCGCGTGACCCTGCCTGCGCCGGTCGAGGCCGCCGTATTGCGCGGCGTGCCGATCTACTTCACGGCCCAGGCCTCGCTCTGGCGGTCACGCTGGTACTGGCGCGACGAGCGCGTTGCACGGGCCACGCGCCAGTGGCGACTGAGCTACCAGCCCTTGACGTCGGCCTGGCGCGTCAGCCAGGGCGGCCTGGGCCAGAGCTTCCCGAGCCTCGGCGAAGCCTTGTCGACCATGACGCACAGCACCGGCTGGCGCATTGTCGATGGGCGCGAGATCGAGCCCGACGGCCACCACTATGTCGATTTCATCTGGCGCCTGGACACTACCCAGTTGCCGCGGCCGATGCAGATCGGGCTCGGCAGCATCGCTGGTGCGAGTGAGTGGTCGCTCAGCGTCGAGCGCAAGGTTCAGCTAGGCTCAGATCCCAAATGAGCAAATCGGCGCGCTGGGGTTGGCTGGTGGCGTCGGTGGCCCTGGTTGGCGTTGGGCTGGTGCTGGCCTTCGTGCTGGCGCTTACCGGCGAGGCGCCGGCTTTCTACGAGCGCCAGTTCGTCTGGCTGTTCTGGCTCAATCTGGCGGTGGCCGCGCTGCTGGCGCTAGTGGTGCTGCTGGCCGCGCTACGCCTGGTCGTGCGCAAGCGCCAGGGCAAGTTCGGCACGTTGCTGCTGATCCGGTTGGCCGGCATCTTCGCGCTGGTCGGGGTACTGCCGGGCGCGCTGATCTATACCGTGAGCTACCAGTTCGTGTCGCGCAGTATCGAGGTCTGGTTCGACGCCCGCGTGCAGGGCGCGCTCGACGCCGGGCTGGATCTGGGCCGTGGCACGCTCGAAGCGCTGGTGGCCGATCTGGGCGCCAAGACGCGTGTTGCCGCCGACCGCCTGGGCGAAAACCGCGGCGTGCCGGCGCCGCTGGCACTGGAGCGGCTGCGCGAACAACTGGCCGCGCAAGACGTGGCCATCGTCGGCGCCGGCGGGCAGATCCTCGTCACCGCCAGCCGCAGCAGCAGCGCCATCGTGCCCGAGCGGCCGAGCACGGCCATGCTGCGCCAGGCGCGCACCCAGCGCGTAGTCAGCCAGATCGACGGCCTGGACGACGAACTCGCGCCGGGCGCCGAGCCGCACGCCCGCGTGCGCGCCCTGGCGCTGGTTCCATCCAACGACATCCTGCTCGGCAGCGACGAGCGTTTCCTGCTCGTCGCGCAGTCGGTGCCGACCGCCGTGGTGCGCAACGCGCTGGCGGTGCAGAGCGCCTACCGCGAGTACCAGCAGCGCGCGCTGGCCCGCGACGGCCTGCGCAAGATGTACATCGGCACGCTGACATTGGCGCTGATCCTGGCCGTGTTCGGTGCCGTGTTGTTGGCGGCGGTGCTCGGCACACAACTGGCGCGGCCGCTGCTGCTGCTGGCCGAGGGCGTAAAACAGGTGGCGGCCGGCGATCTGACTGCCAAGCCGGTATCCACCTCGCGCGACGAAATCGGCGGCCTGACGCGCAGTTTTGCCGACATGACCGAGCAGCTCGGCCACGCCCGCGAGCAGGTGCAGCGCGGCGTGGCCCAACTCGAAAGCGCCCGCACCCACCTGCAAACCATTCTCGACAGCCTCAGTGCCGGCGTGATCGTATTCGACCAGCAGCGCCACATCGACACCGTCAACCCCGGCGCTACGCGCATCCTGAAGCTGCCGCTGTCGGCCTACCGCGGCCGCACACTGGCCGACGTGCCCGGCCTCGAAGCCCTGGCCGTGGCCGTGTGGCAGCGCTTCGAGCTGCACCGGGCCAGCCCCGAAGCCGGCGAGCGCGACCATTGGCAGGATTCCTTCGAGTTGCAACTGCCGGGCGCCGATACGCTAAGCCTGCTGCTGCGCGGCGCCACACTGCCGCACGACGCGCGCCTCTTGATCTTCGACGACATCACCGAGGTCGTCTCGGCGCAGCGCTCGGCAGCCTGGAGCGAGGTGGCGCGGCGCCTGGCGCACGAAATCAAGAACCCGCTGACGCCGATCCAGCTTTCGGCCGAACGCATCCAGCACAGGCTCGCCGCCAAGCTGCTGCCCGACGACGCCAGCCTGCTGAACCGCTCGGTAGCCACCATCGTGACCCAGGTCCAGGCGATGAAGCAGCTGGTCAACGAATTCCGCGACTACGCGCGCCTGCCGGCGGCCAAGCTGGCGCCGCTGGACCTGAACGCGCTGGTGGCCGAGGTGCTGGCGCTCTACGGCGAGGCCACCGACCAGGGCCGCCTGGCCTCGGCCTGCCCGAAAGACCTGCCGTGGATCATCGGCGACGCCACGCAATTGCGTCAGGTGATCCACAACCTGGTGCAGAACGCGCTCGACGCCGTGGCCGAGCGCCCCGACGGCCGGGTCCGCATCTCCACCGAGCCGGTACGTAACGAAATCGGCGAGTTGCGCGCCGTGCGCCTGGCCGTGCAGGACAATGGCCCCGGTTTTGCCGACAAGGTCTTGAAGCGCGCCTTCGAACCCTACGTCACGACCAAGAGCAAGGGCACCGGACTGGGCCTGGCGGTGGTGAAGAAGATTGCCGACGAGCACGGCGCCCGGGTGCGCATCGGCAACCTCGGCGGCGTTGAGGCTCAACCATTGGTCGGTGCGCAAGTTTCGTTATCATTTTCCAATCTCGCCGCGCCGAGCGCCGACCCCACCCAGCCTGCAGCACCGCAGGCGCATTGAGTTTCCATGGCCACCATTCTTGTAGTTGACGACGAACTCGGCATCCGCGCGCTGCTCTCGGAAATCCTGACCGACGAAGGCCACGCCGTCGAGCTGGCCGAGAACGCCGCCCAGGCCCGCGCCGTGCGCGAGCGCCTGAAGCCCGAGCTGGTGCTGCTCGATATCTGGATGCCCGACGTGGATGGCATCTCGCTGCTGAAAGAGTGGGGCGCCAGCGGCCAGCTGACCATGCCGGTGATCATGATGAGCGGCCACGGCACCATCGACACGGCGGTCGAAGCCACCAAATTCGGCGCGATGGCCTTCCTGGAAAAACCGATCACGCTGCAAAAGCTGCTGCGTGCGGTCGAGCAGGCTCTGATCAAACCCGCGCCGCGTGCTGCGCAGCCGCCGCAGCAGGGCGCGTCCTCGTTGACCGCGGCCGTTCCGATGTCGGCTGCACAGGGGCCGATGCGCGCCGACATCGCCTACCTGCACGATGCCGTGCCGATGGTGTCGCACCTGCATGGGGTGTCGGCGCCCATTGGCCCGCAAAGCGAACAAAGCTTCGAGCTCGACCGCCCGTTGCGCGAGGCCCGCGACGCGTTCGAGAAAAGCTATTTCGAATTCCACCTGGCCAAGGAAAACGGCTCGATGACACGCGTGGCCGAAAAAACCGGCCTCGAACGCACGCACCTGTACCGAAAGCTGAAGCAGCTGGGCGTCGATCTGACGCGCAACAAGCGCGGCGGGGGCGTGTGAGGCTGCTCGCTATAATTCGTCTCCCTTTCAGGCCAAGTAGCTCAGTTGGTAGAGCAGCGGATTGAAAATCCGCGTGTCGGTGGTTCGATTCCGCCCTTGGCCACCAAGTTACCCTGATCCGGCCGTTGAGCCGTGGAGCCGGTGCCCCGGATTCAGGCACGCTCCGGCGCACGCTGACGGACGCAACGCGCAGGGCTGTAGAGGGAAACAGGGGGCGCAGCGAACGTCGGCGGACGTAGGCAAGCATTGATGTGGTGCCCGGGGCCGGACTCGAACCGGCACGCCTTGCGGCGAGGGATTTTGAGTCCCTTGCGTCTACCGATTTCGCCACCCGGGCAAGAGAGGAAAAGCACGCGGTAGCGCGTGGGCGCGGATTATCACATGCACCCTGCGGTGCGTTTGCCGCGGCTGCACAATGTGGGCATGCCTATTTACAAGACCCTCGAAGACGCGATCGGCGCAACGCCACTGGTGCAACTACAACGCCTTCCGGGCGACGCCAACGCCAAGCGCGGCAACGTGATCCTGGGCAAGCTGGAAGGCAACAACCCGGCTGGTTCGGTAAAAGACCGGCCGGCGATAAGCATGATCCGGCGCGCTGAGGAGCGTGGCGAGATCAAGCCGGGCGATGTGCTGATCGAAGCCACTTCGGGCAATACCGGCATCGCGCTGGCCATGGCGGCGGCGATTCGCGGCTACCGCATGGTTTTGATCATGCCGGAGGATTTGTCGATCGAGCGCGCGCAGACCATGAAGGCCTTCGGCGCCGAACTGGTGCTGACGCCGCGCTCGGGCGGCATGGAATATGCACGCGACCTGGCCTTGCAGATGCAGGCTGACGGCAAGGGCCGCGTGCTCGACCAGTTTGCCAATACCGACAACCCGCGCATCCACTTTGAAACCACCGGGCCCGAGATCTGGAACGACACGGCAGGGCAGATCACGCATTTCGTCAGCGCGATGGGCACCACCGGCACGATCACCGGCGTGTCGCGCTACCTGAAGCAGCGCAACGCAGCGGTGCGCATCGTCGGCGCACAGCCGAGCGAGGGCTCGCGCATTCCGGGCATTCGCAAATGGGCCGAGGCTTACCTGCCGAAAATCTACGACGCGACTTTTGTCGATGAGATCGTGCTGGTCAGCCAGGCCGATGCCGAAGACATGGCCCGGCGGCTGGCGCGCGAGGAGGGGCTGTTCGCGGGCATCTCGGCGGCGGGTGCCTGCTGCGCTGCGCTGCGCCTGGCCGAGCGGCTGGAGAACGCGACCCTTGTTTTCATCGTCTGCGATCGCGGCGATCGTTATCTATCGACCGGCGTATTTCCGGCATGAAGCGCCACCGCCTAGAATCGACGCCGTTCTGAAGGAACCCCCGCATGGACGCGCAAAAAGAACTCGACACCCGTGGCCTGAATTGCCCCTTGCCGATCTTGAAAGCCAAGAAAGCACTGGCCGAGATGCTGAGTGGCGAGGTGCTCAAGGTCGTGGCCACCGACCCCGGCTCGGTGCGCGACTTCCAGGCCTTTGCGCGCCAGACCGGCAATGCCCTGGTCGAACAGACCAGTGGCGAGAAGGAGTTCGTACACTACCTGCGCCGCAGGTAGTGCGTGCTCTCGAGGAAATGTGGCTTTGCCACTTTCCTTGATCCCCGCGGGGCATAAGCGCTAACGTATTATTCATGCTCATTCCTG